>CASFJQ010000019.1 GCA_949295065.1 uncultured Parabacteroides sp.
CAAAATGTTTGCCGCTGCTTTTAAACCGGAAATAAGACGAAAACTTATTGATTCTGCTTTGGAGTTTTTCTATGTTTCCTAATGCGTTTGCCCTGTAAGTAAGCAAATCTTCTTAAAACTGAGTCACAGTTTCTATAAATTAAGTCTTAGTTTTTAAAAACTAAAGCTTAATTTGTAAAAACTAAGTCTTAGTTTTAAGATTATATAGTTATGTTCCGGATTTATAAATTAATATGCTTTATGGATAGGAGAGACTTTTTGAAAATTTCGTCGATAAGTGCGTTAGCTGTAACTTCGAATGCGCAAATATATGGCAGTGAGACACAAATTCCTAGTGAGAATAATTTTGCGAAAGAAAAAGCAACAGAAACATATCATCCTGTGATGTGCGAGAAAATGAAAATGCAAGCAGACGGAATCGTCCGTTTGTCAAAAATTGAGGTTTATCCGGAATATATTGAGGAATATATGAAATATGCCGTTGAGGTTGGAGAAATTTCTTTGCTTACTGAACCGGGAGTTCTGACCATGTATGCAGTGAGTGAAAAGGAAAATCCATGTAATGTGACTATTCTTGAAACATATGCCAGCAAATCAGCTTATGAGCAGCATATCGCTTCGGAGCATTTTCAGAAATATAAGAAAGGAACTTTGCATATGGTGAAGAATCTGGTTCTGTCGGACCAGTTGCCGTTAAATCCGAAAAACAGGATTGTGAATTTCATTCAGGAATGAAACAAATCATGTTGAGGTTTTTACGGTCGTTTTTTGAAATATAAAAAATCCTATGTTTTACCGGATGCATTCGCATTCGTCTGTAAAACATAGGATTTTCGTTATATATAAATCAGATAAGATAGGCTTATTTGATGATGTTGTGCTTCTTGAATACTTTCTGGATAGTTTCAAGAGCATAATCCAACTGCTGCTGAGTGTGTGTTGCCATCAAAGAGAATCGGATAAGAGTATCTTCTGGTGCAACAGCAGGAGAAACAACAGGATTAACGAATATACCAGCTTCGAACAATTCTTTTACAACCAAGAAAGTCAAATCATTGTTACGGATGAACAATGGGATGATAGGTGTTGAAGTGTGTCCGATTTCGCAACCCATATTGCGGAAACCATCAAGTGCATAGTGAGTAAGTTTCCACAAGTTTTCGATGCGTTCAGGCTCGTTAAGCATAATGTCCAATGCTGCATTTGCAGCAGCTGTTGCAGCCGGAGTGTTACTTGCACTGAAAATGTAAGAACGAGAATTATGTCTCAAATAGTTTATTGTTTCTTTATCTGAAGCGATGAAACCTCCGATTGAAGCGAAAGACTTACTGAATGTTCCCATAATCAAATCAACATCGTCAGTCAATCCGAAGTGGTTACAAGTTCCTCGACCTTGTTTGCCAAGAACACCGATACCGTGAGCTTCGTCAACCATGATGCTAGCGTTGTATTTCTTAGCCAGCTTAACGATTTCCGGAAGATTTGCAACGTCGCCTTCCATACTGAACACGCCGTCGATAACGATAAGTTTCACTTTATCAGGAGCGCATTTCTGAAGTTGCTTTTCCAACGAATCCATATCGTTGTGTTTGTATTTCAACTTAGTTGAGAATGACAAACGGTGACCTTCAATGATTGATGCGTGGTCCAATTCGTCCCAAATGATATAGTCTTCACGACCAGTCAGGCACGAAACAACACCAAGGTTAACCTGGAAACCTGTTGAATAAACAATAGCTTCTTCTTTACCAACGAATTCAGCCAAGCGTTTTTCCAATTGAACATGCAAGTCCAATGTTCCGTTCAAGAAACGTGAACCGGCGCAACCAGTACCATATTTCTTGATAGCTTCAATAGCTGCTTCTTTAACTTTAGGATGATTGGTCAGACCCAGATAAGCGTTTGAACCAAACATTAAAACTTTCTTTCCATTGATAATTACTTCAGTGTCCTGATCGCTCTGGATTTCACGGAAGTAAGGATAAATACCCGCTGCCATTGCACGCTGCGGCGCATCATACTTTGCTAATTTCTCTTGTAGAAGTTTCATATTTATTTATAAAGAGAATGATTTATCTATCTAAGTTATTAAACATTTAAACAATATATATCTATATGTTTATTATTTCTCTTTTTCTTGATTTGTTATGCTGCTCATTACAAGTGCGTTGATAGTCATAACAAATCTCTGCATGAAAGCGCAGAATCCAAATCCGGCGCAAAAGTAGTAAAAAATGAATTAAGCTGATTCAAAATAACTTTAAATCTTTCAGAAAAGCGCTTATTTTTATGCCATAACTGTTGTTTTATAGTGTTTTTATGATGAAAAATTGTTTTTTTATAAATTGTAGTGAATATTTATCTTCTTAAAAGGCTATAAAAATTTACTCGTAATCTTTAAATATTTATATTTCGAATGTGTATGTATGGAAAACTAGTTGCACCGCTATTTTTTTCAATTTAATTTTGTCGCGGAAATCAATTCCACTTTTATTGTGCGCTAAGCTGCGGGATGTTTGTAACGTGGATGGGGAAAATATTTTTCAGCTATAGCTTTTTGCTACTAAAATATTAGAAATAGAGAGATGAGAGTTCATGCCATTATTAATCCTATATCGGGTGTTGGTTCGAAGAGGAAAATACCGAAATTGATTGAGCAGTTGTGTAAAGAGACAGGCGACGAAGTTTCCGTTTCCTTTACGGAATATGCCGGTCATGCAAGTGTATTGACCCGAAGTGCGGTTGAGTCTGGAGTTTCCTGCATTATTGCTGTTGGCGGAGATGGTACAGTTAATGAGATAGCAAGGTCGATGTTGCATTCCGATGCGATTTTAGGTATTATACCAAAAGGTTCAGGCAATGGACTTGCACGTGAGTTGAATATATCAATGGACGTCAGAAGAGCGTTGGACGTGATTCGCGAACGCCATGTCACAACAATCGACTGCTGCAAAGCCAACGACCGTGTGTTTTTCTGCACCTGCGGTGTCGGGTTTGATGCTGCCGTCAGTCAGAAATTTGCTAATGAAAAGCGCAGAGGCTCGTTGACATATATAAAGAACACTGTTGAGGAATATTTGAGCTATCATCCGGAACAATATGAATTGCTTATCGACAATCAGTCTATCAAGGAAAAAGCATTCCTGGTTGCCTGTGCCAATGCTTCGCAATATGGAAACAATGCTTATATTGCTCCACATGCGAACATTAACGACGGGAAAATGGATGTAACAGTGTTGTCGCCTTTCCTTCCGATTGATATAGCTCCGCTTGCCATACAATTGTTCTCACGCAAAATTGACAGAAACAGTAAAATACGCACGTTCAAGGCAGAGCAAGTGTCGATTATCCGTCAGAGACCCGGCGTTATGCATTTGGACGGAGAGCCAATTATGGCAGACAGCCGTATTGACATATCTGTTATTCCGCATGCGCTGAAGGTGTTTATTCCTTCCGAAGTTTCTTTGCGTAAGGAAGTGCGCTATCTTTTCGATGAAGTTACGCGTTTCTTTGACAGAAGTTTGCCTTACATTTTCAGATAAAAGTCTTTCGTGAGGTTCTTGTATTCCTCGGTATAGACGTGGCGCTCTATTTCAATTGTCAGACTATCAGAAATTATTTCATCCGGCTTGCTAAGGGAGAATTCTGCCATTATCCGTTTAGGCGCAGAATCCGGAGTCGGGAAAACTTTTGTCTCTCTTGTCAGATAGAGGAAAGTTTTCTCGGCTGTTTCCATCAACAATTCTCTTTGCTCATAAGGTAATATTACAGACAGCAGCCCATCGTCTGATAATAATCTTCTGCTGCCATTCATTAAGTCATATACAGACAGAGTGTCAGTATGTCTGGCAGTGTTGCGCTGTTTGTCCGGACATTTCAGCGAAGAAATAAAGTAAGGAGGATTTGAAACAATCAAATCGAATGAGCAAATATTTTCGTTCATTTCAGCATAATCCTGCAGTTTGCACAGTTTGGCAGAGATTCGGTTTTTGAATGGACTCTTTGTTGCATTGTCTATTGTTTGTGCAACGGCGCCGTTGTCAATGTCTATGGCAAGAACTTGAGCTTCAGAACGCTGCGCCAGTATCAGGCTGATTACACCGCTTCCGCAACCAACGTCAAGAATTTGTTTTGCGTTGTTGCACGAGCTCCATGTTCCTAAAAGCACGGCATCGGTGCCGACTTTCATGGCACATTTATCGTGCCACACGGTGAATTGTTTGAATTGAAAGTATGGATTAGGCATATTTTGATAATTGAAATGCGCAAATGTACACATATTTGCTTAGAACTTCGTATCTTTGGCACATTTATTGTATATATTGTAATTATCGGATTTGATTATAAATTTATAGATAGCGCATAAATACACAGAAGAATTACTGGTTATCTGTGTTAGCCCTTTAATAATATATGAAGATTAAAAGAAAAAAATTATTTAGTCAGAGTACATTGGATGTAGATGATACTGTCGGTGTTGTAATGCCTATATTGACAGATTGCGATGCAGACGAAGACTTTTTGGAAGGAATAGACAAAGTAGGTGATGTGTTGCCCGTTTTGCCACTTCGAAATATGGTTCTTTTCCCTGGAGTTGCGATGCCTGTAATAGTAGGCCGTCCGAAATCAATGCGTCTGATTAAGGAGGCAATAGACAATAAAGCTCTTATCGGTGTGGTTTGCCAGCGTGAAGTTGAAACTGAAGAACCTGGTTTCGATGACTTGTATGCAACCGGAACCGTTGCCGATATCATACGTGTTCTGGAAATGCCGGATGGAACTACTACCGTTATACTTCAAGGCAAGAAACGCTTTATCTTAAACGAACTGACTGAGACTGATCCTTATCTGAAAGGTTCCATTACATTGCTTGAGGAAACTCGTCCGGATGCAAGCGACCGTGAATTCGAGGCTTTGACTTCATCGGTTAAGGATATGACAATCAAATTGCTCAGTGCTAGTCCTGAGCCGGTGCAGCGTGAGCTGATTTTCTCAGTCAAGAATAACCGCAATGCTTTGTATATAATAAACTTTGCATGTGCCAATATATTGACTTCGGCAGCTGAAAAGCAGCAGCTTTTGCTGATAAACGACTTGCGTGAACGTGCTTTCCGTCTGTTGTCTATTCTTAACAGAGAATATCAGCTTCTTGAGCTTAAAGCTTCAATCCAGATGAAGACTCAGGAAGACCTCGACAAGCAGCAGAAAGAATATTTCCTTCAGCAGCAGATCAAGACAATTCAGGAAGAATTGGGTGGAAACATCAATGAGCAGGAAATTCGCGAGTTGAAGGAAAAAGGTCTGAAAAAGAATTGGTCATCTTCTGTTGCCCAAATATTCGACAAGGAAATAAGAAAACTTGAAAGGTTGCATCCTCAGTCTCCTGATTTCTCAATTCAGATGCAATATGTCCAGACAATAGTGAATCTTCCGTGGAACGAGTATAGCAAGGATAATTTCAACCTTGTTCATGCTCAAAAGGTTCTGGATAAAGATCATTACGGACTGGAGAAAGTCAAAGAGCGTATAATCGAACATTTGGCTGTGTTGAAGCTGAAAGGTGATATGAAATCTCCGATTATATGTCTTTACGGTCCTCCGGGAGTTGGAAAGACTTCGCTCGGCCGTTCGATCGCCGATGCTTTGGGCAGAAAGTATGTTCGTGTATCACTTGGCGGACTTCATGATGAGGCTGAGATACGTGGTCATCGCCGCACATACATCGGAGCGATGTGCGGACGAATAATAAGCAATATTCAGAAAGCGGGAACTTCCAATCCTGTGTTTGTCCTTGATGAGATTGATAAGATAACAAGCGACTTCAAAGGTGATCCGTCTTCTGCATTGCTTGAAGTTCTTGACCCTGAACAGAACGGAACATTCCATGATAACTATCTGGATATCGACTATGACTTGAGTAAGGTGATGTTTATTGCTACTGCCAATAATCTGAACACAATCTCACAGCCGCTTCTTGACCGTATGGAACTTATCGAAGTGAGCGGATATATTCAGGAAGAAAAGGTTGAGATTGCTGCGAGACATCTTGTTCCGAAACAGATTGAAGCTCACGGATTGGAAAAGAGAACTGTAAAATTCCCAAAGAAAACTCTTGACAAGATTATCGAATCATATACGAGAGAAAGTGGCGTTCGCGAACTTGACAAGAAGATTGCCAAAGTTGTCCGCAAGGTGGCTCGTGATGTTGCAACCTATGGTTATAGCGGAATTGTACAGATCAAGCCGGAAGATGTGAAGGAATATCTGGGCGCAGAAGAATATAGCAGAGATAAATATCAGGGCAATGAATATGCCGGAGTTGTTACCGGATTGGCTTGGACAGCAGTTGGCGGCGAAATTCTTTTCGTGGAATCAAGTTTGAGCAAGGGAAAAGAAGGAAAGTTGACGCTGACAGGAAATCTTGGTGATGTGATGAAGGAATCAGCAGTTATTGCTCTTGAATATATCCGTGCACATGCATCATTGTTTGGAATAAATGAAGATATGTTTACTTCATGGAATGTTCATGTTCATGTTCCGGAAGGAGCTATTCCAAAAGATGGTCCGAGTGCCGGTGTGACAATGGTTACATCTTTGGTTTCGGCATTTACACAAAGAAAGGTAAAGAGCAGTCTGGCAATGACCGGAGAAATAACTCTCCGCGGAAAGGTTCTTCCAGTTGGTGGAATCAAGGAGAAAATCCTTGCTGCTAAACGTGCCGGAATAAAAGAGATTATTCTATGTAAGGACAATAAGAAAGATATTGACGAAATAAAGGCAGACTATTTGAAAGGTCTTGAATTCCATTTCGTTGAAGATATTCGCCAGGTTATTGATTTGGCTTTGCTCGATGAAAAAGTGGATAATCCTTTGTTTTGATTTCGGATGAATCTCTCCCGGAATATGAGTGTGGCGCACTTTCTTCCGGGAGAAATTGTATTATGGCTTTTTATACCCTTTGCTTAGAAGCTGTATGAAACACCCAGTGCCGGAGTAAGTGCGTATGCCTGATAATGTCCGCTGAATGTTCTTGGCTGCTGAAGCAAATCCAAGTCAGTGTATGAACCGTCGCGTCCGAAACCAGTAACATATGAGAATGCAAAGTCAATAGACAAAGGCTTAACCGGTCTGAAGCTCAAACCTGCTGTAATTCCAAATTTGTTCATACTTGGAGTTTCCGGGTTAAGATAATCGTCTTTTACAGGAGATTCATCGTAGTATGCACCGAAACGGATGTCGAATCTTTCAGTGGCAGCAAATTGTGCTCCAAGGCGATAAATACGAGTGTTCTTATATTCTTTAGGAGCACTGATGTTATATTTGCCAAGTTCTGCATCAGGATTGAACTTAACGTCCAATGACTTATATGCGCTCCAACCTACGAACTGAACTTCTCCTGAAACTGTCCATCTGTCGTTAGGACGGTAAGTGACTGCTGCATTCCAGTTGTCAGGCATAGGAAGCTCTGCTGTGAAAGTACCGCTTTCCAGTGGAGGAACAGCAATTCCGTCAGGCAAATTCTGTATGCCCATCTGTTTTGCCATAGCAATAAGGTTGTTCACATTGCCAAGCAATCCTTCCAAATGTTCCTTGTTTGCATATTTCAATGCGATGTCGCCTTCTTCAACTTTTGCTACAACTTTTGAGCGGTATGACAAACCGATTGTCCATTTCTCATTGATATCATACATTGCGCCGACGTTGAATCCGAATCTCATTCCTGCTTTTCCGTTCAGAGAAACAGAAGCTGCGGATGTTTCGTCGTATCTTTTCATATCTTCGATAATAGGGTCAACCATAGGTTTGATTTGGGGATACTGTTGCAGAACTGAACCAAGCATACTGTTTGCCATATTTGTCATAGCTCCCGGTCCAATCAACGCACGGTTAAGAGTGATGTTTCCGAATTCCATCATCAGGCCGGCACCAATGCTAAGCTTATCCATGATTTTCCATGAAACTGTTGGCTGGATGTTGAAAGCCTTCAATGAGATGTCCTGAACCAAATGAGCTCCCACCCAGTCGTTTCCCCAGTTAATGCTGCTTCCGTATGGAGTATTTATCATAATACCAGCTGCAAGATTGTCGTAAATCTTAAATCCGGCATATACATACAATGGAGTGCTTGGTGTGTTGTCGGTTTTATATTCGTTATTTCCGACTGTACAAGTTGCTGTTGGGAAAACAGCAGAAACTCCAGCTGACAAATCAACGCTCTTATCCATAAACACCAAACCTGCCGGATTGAAGTGCATACTTTCAGCGCCAAGTTTCATGGCAGCTCCAACATGTCCCATACCAGCCTGCTTTGTACTTTGTGCATTTACCTGAAAACCTTCGGCCGATGCATAAGAGAAAGGCAGTGCCGAAATACATGCTAGTGCGATAATCTTCTTCATAAAATCAAATTATAGTGAATACTAATGATGCATATAAGATGCAAAACGGGTGCAAAGTTATTAAGTTTTTTGAATAATTGCACAAATGAATGGAAAATGTGCAGCACAAAAGTATATTTTATGTGCAATATTGTTGGCAGACAAGTCTCTCCCTTTATTTTTTCATTAAATATTTTTACCTTTGCACTTGAAAAGAAATGTATTCTTTTCCGTGTGCTTGCTAAACCACGTATTAAAAACAAGAACTTATGAAGAATAAAAATGCAGCTATGGTATGCTTCTCCGGAGGACAGGATTCAACTACTTGTCTGTTTTGGGCGAAGAAGCATTTTTCTCATGTTGAAGCCGTTTGTTTTACTTACGGACAGAAACATTCCCAGGAAGTGGAAGTGGCTCGTCAGATAGCCACAGATGCTAATGTTCCTTTCCATTTGTTGGATGTCTCGTTGTTAAGTCAGTTGGACACCAATTGTTCCCTTACAAATTCCTCAATCGAGATGGATGCCGAGAAACCGCAGGATTCATATCCTAATACGTTTGTTCCCGGACGTAATATGGTTTTCCTTACTTTTGCGGCAATACTTGCTCGTGCTCATGGCATTTACAATCTTGTTACCGGTGTTTCCGAAGCAGATTTCAGCGGCTATCCGGATTGCAGGGACACATTTATCCGTTCCCTGAATGTTACGTTGAATCTGGCAATTGACGAACAGTTTGTCATTCATACACCTTTGATGAATCGGGACAAATGCGGAGTGTGGGAACTTTCGGATCAGCTTGGTGTTTTCGACCTTGTCCGAAACAAAACTCTTACTTGTTATAACGGTGTTATAGCCGATGGTTGTGGACATTGTCCGGCATGCACACTTCGTAAAAAAGGTTTGGAACAGTATTTGGCTAAGAAAAACAAAACCATATAATAATAATGGATACACGAAAAGAGGAAAACGAATTGCACTTGCTGGGTGGAACAACTGTTTATCGCCAGGATTACGCACCTGAGGTGCTTGAAGCATTTACAAACAAACATCCGGAAAACGATTATTGGGTAAGATTTAACTGCCCGGAGTTTACAAGTCTGTGTCCTATTACAGGTCAGCCTGATTTTGCTACAATATATATTGATTATATTCCTGACATCAAAATGGTTGAGAGCAAAAGTCTGAAGCTTTATCTGTTCAGCTTCCGCAATCATGGAGATTTTCATGAAGATTGTGTAAACAAAATCATGAAGGATTTGATAAAGTTGATGGATCCTAAATATATTGAGGTGACTGGTATATTCACTCCACGAGGCGGTATCAGCATTTATCCTTATTGTAATTATGGACGTCCCGGAACTAAATACGAACGTTTGGCAGAGCAGCGATTGTTCAACCATAATGCAGAACGTTTCTGAAAATACATCAGGATGTAACATTACTCAAAAGAATGCTGCCTATGTTTCCGGAAAAACATAGGCAGCTTTCTAAAAAAACGTCGGCATCTTTTTTCAAAAACATAACGACATTCGCTTTGTTAAATCAGTATATAAAATTTCCTCTTAGTCAACTCTCAAATCAAATTCATTTTTCAGTTTTCCTAAAGTCGGATTTATAGTCATTAGTAACTCTAATTTTTCGGCAGCTGTGTATGCCAGATGTTTCTCGTTTGTTTCCTGGACTCTCACTTTCATTTGGATATGTGAGTTTCCAAGCTTATTTCTGAGAACAGATAAAATATCTATTGCGGAATTTATCAGTTCTTCCTGCTGAGGAGGATTGTGGACTGCAATCTCGAAATAAAAATTATCAAGCAACTTAGGTTTGCAGCTCAGCATCGTATTCTTAAGGAATACTTTTTCGTCGATTGAATTAGCCAGATTTTCCCAGGCATTGATAAGTTCTGTTTCTGTAAAATTATTGTTCTGCTCCGGCATAGCAACTGAGGCAGATACAGAATCTCCGGCAATGTTTTTCTTCTTTACTCCCAAATCTTTCAGAGAAGTTCCTCCCATTGGTGGTCTGGCAGCGCGTTTTGTAGCCGGAGGAACAGTTGGCTGAGTCAGATTGTGAGTTACGGGATTTTGTATGTTAGTTGAAACATGCGTCACAACTGTTTTTTCAGTTTGCTGCTTGGCAACTGTTGTTTGAGCATTATTCGCAATTTCTTGTGCTGTGCCGATAGGTTCAATTATTGTTTTTTTTTTCTCTTCTTCGCTATGCTTGTTCAGTTGGCATATCTGAATCAGAGTAAGTTCAATCAACAATCTTTTGTTTCGGCTAGCTTTATAGTTCAAATCACAATTGTTAGCTAATTCCAGAGCTTTGAGAAGTACATTTTCCGGACAGCGTTTAGCCATATCCTTGTATTTTTCCTTGATTGACGAACCAACTTCGAAAAGCACGATTGTTTCTTCGTCCTGGCATACCAGCAAATCACGGAAGTGGGAGGCAAGTCCGGAAATTATATTCTGTCCGTCAAAACCTTTGTTCAGAATTTCGTTGAGCAGCAACAATGCTCCTCTGATGTTTCCGTTAAGAATAAAATCCGTCATACGGAAGAAATAATCGTAGTCCAGAACATTCAGGTTCTCAATGATAGCCTGATATGTAATGTTTCCGTTTGTATAATTTGCTGCCTGGTCAAACAGAGAAAGAGCGTCACGCATACCGCCGTCTGCCTTTTGGGCAATGACGTTCAGAGCTTCAGGTTCGGCTTTTATGTTCTCACGTGATGCAACATATTGCAGATGTTCTACAATATCTGATATAGTAATGCGGGAGAAATCATAAGTCTGGCAACGGGACAAAATTGTAGGTAGAACTTTATGTTTCTCAGTTGTTGCAAGAATAAACAATGCATGATGAGGCGGTTCCTCAAGCGTTTTCAGGAATGCATTGAAAGCCTGGGAACTGAGCATATGAACCTCGTCGATGATAAACACTTTGTATCTTCCTATCTGAGGAGGAATACGAACCTGCTCTATTAGCTGTCTGATATCATCCACAGAGTTGTTTGATGCTGCGTCCAGCTCGTGAATGTTATATGAACGTTGCTCGTTGAAAGCTTTACAAGATTCGCATTCATTGCAAGCTTCGCCATCTGCTGTAGGATTAAGGCAGTTAATGGTTTTAGCGAAAATACGGGCACATGAAGTTTTGCCGACTCCACGAGGTCCACAAAAAAGATAAGCATGAGCCAGTTTGTTGTTTTCGATGGCATGCTTCAGTGTCGTAGTAAGGGCTTTCTGACCTACAACATCCTTGAATGTTGCCGGTCTGTATTTTCTTGCCGATACAATATAATTATCCATTCTTTGCTTTTTTATTCTTTTAGACAAAGATAAGCAAAATAATTAAATTACCTTTGTAAAAAATTTAATCTTGCATGAAACGGTTGAAAGAGCTTTATGAAAAATATTTGTCCGGTCTTAATATGTATTGGGTCGTGATAATTGTGTTCCTTATTCTTATATTTTTTGCCGGAGACAGCAGTTTGTACAAACGCTATACTTATGACGAGAAAATAAGAAGTCTGAAAGAGGAAATAGAATATTACAAGAAGGAAATAGAAGTGAACAGCCGCAAACTGAATGAACTTCATACAGATAAAGACGGACTTGAGCGTTTTGCCCGTGAGGAATATTTGATGAAACGCCAGAATGAAGATGTATTTATAATTAAAGAAGAATAATTTAAGAATTAAGAATAAGTAAATACGGATGAAGTCAAAAGTAAGGAATACGATATTCTGTTTGTCTTATATTTTAGTTGTTTTAGGAGCCATGTTGTATCTTACGAAGTGGAACATTGCGCCATATTTGTTTGCAGTCGGTTCGGCAGGTGTGGCAGTTTCGTATCTTTCAGTTCGGGTAGATAATATGGAATTCCGGCAGAAACGATTGCACCGTTTCAATGTGTTGGCAGGACTTTTGATGATTGTTTCTTCTGGTTTGATGTTTAATTCCCGTACTGAATGGATATTATGTCTATTTATTGCTGCAATATTTCAGCTTTATTCAGCATTTGCCGGTGGAGGCAATAAAAAATAAGATATAGAAAAAGAGGATAAGCTTGGTGATATATCATTCCAAAGGCTTATCCTCTTTTTTATATGTATTTTTCAAATTTATTCAGCAGTTTTTTCTTCTGTTGCTGCTTCAGCTTTTTCTTCAGTTTTTTCTTCAGCTTTTTCCGGTTCAGCAGGAACAAATTCAGTGATTCCGGCTTCAATAAGAATGTTATACCAGCTGATAAGTTTCTTTATATCACTTGGATAAACACGTTCACGGTCGAATTCAGGAAGGACTTCAGCCATATAAGCACGCAATTCTTCAGGTTTTGCAGAAGTGCTGATTGAAGCTTTAGCTGCGTTTTCCTTATTTTTTACACTTTCCAGAACATCATGCAAAGGAACTTCGCCTTCGTTGGTGTAGATTGCGATATCACCCAATGAAATTACTTTATCTTTTGCATAGGCTGGAACTTTCTTCTTGTCTGCTAATGATTCCACAATTAACATATTCTTTCCGTGAGAGACCAATCTGAATAGTCCTGGTCTTCCTGAAATGGATAAGATTGTTTTCAACATAATCGTTATATCTTTCTTAATAGAGTTAAACTTATATGGGTTGCAAATTTAGTATAACTTGCGGATATCACAAATCATACTTGCGCAAAAAGTTTTCGATTTGAGGTATTAATGCAGATTTTCCGTCGTTAATGATTGTAAAATCTGCAAGTCTGCTCTTTTCTTCGTCAGACATCTGGCTGTTAATCCTGCGTTCAATCTCTTCTTTTGAAGCTCCGTCTCTCATAATAGCCCGTTGGATACGAATATCTTTTGGAGCATATACCATAAGCTTGATATCAACTGTTCTGTCGAAACCCGATTCAAAAAGAATGGCGGATTCGATAGCACAGGCTTTTGTCTTCTGTGATTCTGCCCAGCAATTGAAGTGTTTGTTTACTTCGGGATGGATAATACTGTTTACTTTCGCAAGCATTTCTTTGTTTCCGAAAATATGCTTGGCAAGCAGTTTTCTGTCAAGGCAATCATTGTTGTAAATGTCATTTCCGAACAGAGATACAAGTCCGTTTTTTATAACATCAGAAGTGTCAGTCAATCTCTTGCTTTCGTCATCTGCTATATATACAGGTATATCATATACCGACAAAAGAGAGGCAGCTACAGATTTCCCGCTACCAATACCACCTGTTATTCCTATTCTAATCATCAGTAACTCTTTTTTTCCAATATAAATTCTATTTTATTCGGATTCAGCATATAGTCTTTTATCCATTCCGGCTTTTTGGTCAAATCTATACTTATAGCTCCATTTATAATTTCTTCCATATCTTTGAAAGATAGATTTATTTCTAAATCTTCTGCATCAAGCTCTTTGAATCTTGAAATTGGAATATTGCAAGTGACCTCGATATCTGCCGGGAAAGTTCTGATAATGTATTGCGACGGAACATCTTCGCATTTTACATGCACATTTATTGTTTTTTCAGTGAACTCTTCAATTGGGATGATGACCGATACTGCGTCAGAACTGAAATTTACTCCTTTTATTGGAGTCAATTTTATATTTCTTGAAACCGTTTTTTCCCCTTTATCTATTTTTATGAATGAAGTTTTCACATCAAACACAGAATCCAGAATTTCTTTATTGGCATAAACGGAAATTCTGGAAGGTGATATTTTTATATCTCCTGACAGTCGGTATCCTGGTTTTGTCTTTATTTCTCCATCAAAAATTACGGGTACTTCTTTTTCTGAAATAGGACTGTATTTCAAATCTATTCTTTGCGGGTAATATCCGTTGACGATGGTTGTGGACAATATTTGCTTGGACACCGCAGCTTCAATCTCTTCTAGAGGTATGCTGAGAATTCCTGAATCTGACGATGAGTTCTTCATGTCCACTTCCATAGGAATGAAACTTCCTCTAAGGCTGTAGTTAAACAACACGTTGCCTTTGTCTTTGATGCGTACCCTGATGTTTTTCGGCATTTCTTCTGAGAAAGAAATATTTGGCGGAACATTATGGTACACAATAGGAATTGATATTTCCGTCTCGTATTCCTGCTGAAGGCTCAGCAATAGCCAGAAACCGAAAGCAAGCATTATGAAGGCAGAATAAATTAAAGCTTCCTTCCATCGATACCGACGCAAAGAAGCTTCAATCTTCGTCACGGCGGCCTTGAATTTGTCTTTTAAAGAATCAAGTCGTGACATATTGTTTGTCTGTTTTTATTTCTGTTTAGCATCTTCAGGTGATGCGAAAACTGAAGTTTTGTCAATTTGGATATTTACGCCATGAGCGATTTCTATAACCATATAAACATCTCCGATTTCTTTAAGCTTTCCATAAACTCCTCCGGCTGTAATAACCTTATCACCGACTTTCAGAGCTTCGCGAGCTTTCTGGATTTCTTTTTGTCTTTTCTGCTGAGGGCGAATCATGAAGAAATAAAAGATTGCTACGATAACAATCATCATGATAATCCCTGACCATTGTGACTGCTCAGCTGCAGTAGCTTGAAGCAAAATACTTAATAAATTCATTGTTATAAAATTGTTTTTACATCGTTATCTGTCAATAGTGACAGGACAAATGTAAGTAAATTAATCTTTAAACAAAAGTTTTTCAGCTTTTAATTCATTTACTATAGAGTCAAGGATGCCGTTGATGAATGTTCCGCTCTTTGGTGTGCTGTAATATTTTGCAGCGTCTATATATTCATTTAGGGAAACGCTTACAGGTATAGTAGGGAAATTCAATATCTCAGCTATGGCAACCTGCATGATTATCAAGTCCATGTTTGCAATTCGTTCTGCTTCCCAGTTCTTGATATGTTTGTTGATTCTCTCTCTGTATTCTTTTCCTTTCAGCAGTGACTGGCGGAAAAGTTTAACAGCGAACGCTTTATCTTCCAAATCTTTGAACATTGGCTGAATAGGCTGTTTGCTGCCGGCAGATTCCTCGAATTTTTTGATTGTTTTCAAAGCAAAAGTTTCAACGATTTCAATATCGTCATTCCAATAGATACTCTTGTCTTCAAGATATTCGATGATATCATCATTTCCGCAAATCAGATTTTTGAAAACTGCACGCCAGAATTCCCTGTCTGTTTCGTATGAATCGTTTTCGTTAGCCAAATATTCAGCATATATATTTGAAGAAAGAATAAGATCAAGAACCATTTTTACAAATTCTTCATCATTATCCCATGAGAGACCTTGTTCCGAAATGTTTTTCTGCAACATTTCATTTTCGGCAAGTTGAGCTACAAAGCGGTTGTCGATAAAGCGTGTGTTCGGATTCAAATCTTCATCTGTAGGCATAAACTTGTGTTTGCGGATGTCCAATGTCCGTCGATGAAGGTTGGTAACTTCAATGATTAGGAGGAGCAGGTAATTGTACAAGTCATACGATTTCTGAAGGCTGAACAGCAATTCATTTTCTGCTGTTTTCAAATCGCCGTTACCATTCTGATAGTAAGAGTAAACTATCTGTAAAACTTTAATGCGGATTAAAATTCTGTTAATCATCGTTTGAAAGAACTTCTTGATTTGTAATTTAGACTGCAAAGATAATTGTTTTTTATTTAATAGATATGTGTTGTGCTAATAATTTTTTCGAGCTGATAATAATTCTCAAAACACTTAAACAAGCCTTAAATAAAGATTTATGTAACTTTGTGTCATAAAATACGTTTTTTGATATGAAAAGATTTTTGTCAATAGTTTGTTCGCTTTTATTTTTTGTCGTTGCAGCTTATTCACAAGGATATACAGTTAAAGGTCGTGTGATTGATCGTTTGAGTCGTCAGCCGATAGAGTATGCGAATGTGTTGGTTGTTGGAGGTAATAATAATGGTGTCGGTGCAGCTACTGACATTGACGGAAATTTCGTTATTGAAAAAGTAAACCCCGGAATTTGCAAGCTTTCAGTTTCATATCTTGGTTATAAAAGTGTCATAACGCCTGATTATATTATTTCGGCAACTACTCCGTTTATTGAAATAGAAATGGACGAAGACAGTAATACACTTGAAGGCGTTGTTGTCCGTCCCAACAGATTCAATAAAACAATTGAGAGTCCGGTCAGCATGAAAGTGATTGGGTTGAGGGAAATAGAGAAGAGCCCAGGTTCTAACCGTGATATTTCCAGAATAGTTCGTTCGTATCCTGGAGTTTCATTCTCTCCCATAGGATATAGAAATGATTTGATTGTTCGTGGTGGTGGTCCGTCGGAAAACCGTTTCTATATGGACGGAATAGAAATACCGAATATAAATCACTTTGCTACGCAAGGTGCAACAGGTGGACCTGTAAGTATAGTTAATGCAGACCTTATCCGCGAGATTAAATTCTACACCGGAGCTTTCCCCGCCAACCGCTCCGGAGCATTGAGCTCTGTTTTGGATTTCTCACTTCAGGATGGTAATCCTGATAAACAGACATTCAAGGCAACTGTAGGCGCCTCGGAATTATCGCTTAGTGGTAGCGGGCATTTTGGTAAGAAAACAACTTATCTGTTTTCTGTCCGCCAGTCTTATCTTCAATTTTTGTTTGACGTTCTTGGCCTTCCTTTTCTACCTAATTATATAGATGCTCAAGTCAAAGTGAAAACTCGTTTTTCGGAAACTGACGAGTTGACATTCCTTGCTCTTACAGGTATCGACAGGATGAAACTAAACACTGATGAAGACAGTGAATCAGCACAATATATACTTAGTTATTTGCCGACTATTGAACAGGAAACCTTTACTGTCGGTGCTACTTACAGGCACTATGCCGGCAAGCATGTGCAGACTTTGACGCTGAGCCATAATTATCTTAATAACAAGAATATTAAATATAGGAATAATGATGAGTCTTCGGAAGATAATCTGACACTGCGGCTTCGCTCTTTGGAACAGAAAACCTCTTTCCGGGCTGAAAATAGAAGTTATATGGGAAACTGGACTTTGCGTGAAGGTGTTGAACTGAATTATGCAAGTTATACAAATAATACTTGGCAACGGTTGTTTACCGATGTCCCGGTTGTTTCCGACTATAACACTGACTTAGGTCTGTTCTCCTGGGGATTGTTTGCTCTTGCCGACTATACTTCACCGGACAAGAAACTTACTGCTTCTGCAGGTTTGCGAGCCGATGCTTCTAATTATGCAACCCAGACAAAACGTGTCTGGGAACAGCTTTCTCCTCGAGTTTCAATCAGCTATGCTTTGAATGAAATGTGGTCAATAAGCGGTGGAAGCGGAATTTACTATCAATTGCCTCCATACACAGCTCTTGGCTTTAAAAATAGCGAGGGCGTTTGGGTGAATAAAGGATTGGACTATATGCGTGTTATTGGTGCAAATCTTGGATTCGACTGGCGCTGGCATGACCGCTGGATAGTTTCTGTGGAAGGTTTCTATAAAGGTTATGGTGATGTTCCGCTGTCAATCCGCGATCAGGTGCCTCTTACCTGTAAAGGTAATGACTATGGAACTTCCGGCGATGAAGCTCTGGTCTCTTCGGCAGAAGGACGGGCTTATGGATTGGAAACAATGGTCCAGTGGGAAATACCGGACAAATTGAATTTGACAGGTTCATTTACCTTATTTAAAAGTGAATACAGGAATAATTCGTCTTCTCAATATATAGCTTCGGCATGGGACAACAGATTTGTATTGAATCTGAGCGGAACATATGATTTTCCGAAGCATTGGAGCGTTGGAGCGAAATTAAGTTGCATTGGTGGTTCACCTTATACTCCTTATGATGTTGAGAAATCTTCTTTGGTTGAGGCTTGGGATGCGCAAGGACGCCCTTATTATGACTATGATGCTTATAACACTGGAAGGCTTGATGCCTTTGCACAGCTTGACTTGAGAGTTGATAAAGACTTTTATTTCAAGAAATGGAGATTCGGTATATATCTGGATTTGCAGAATATAACAGGTAGTAAACTGAAACAGCCTGATGCGCTGATGAGTACCGGAGCTATTGAAAATCCGGCAGCTCCAGCTTCGGAACAGCGCTATGTTATGAAGTCGGTGAAGCAGGAAAGTGGCACAATTCTTCCTACAATAGGACTGACTGTTGAGTTTTGATGTAAATTTCACAATTGCAGATTTCTGTAATTGGAATAAAAAAACTATATTTGCATCGCTTTAATATTGATAATTTGTAACTTCTAAATAAAAATTGAGAAAATGACAAAAAGTGCATTGCAAATTGCAAGAGCGGCTTATCAGCCAAAGCTTCCTAAAGCATTATTGGGTGCTGTAAAAGTAAAAGAAGGCGAACCGACTCAGTCTGTTGCCGACCAGGAAGCAATCAAACAGTTGTTCCCTAATACTTACGGTATGCCGTTGATTCAGTTCGAAGAAGGTGGCGTAGCTACAGAATTCCCTGCAATCAATGTTGGTGTAATCTTGTCTGGTGGTCAGGCTCCGGGCGGACACAACGTAATTTCCGGTTTGTTCGACGGTATCAAGAAATTGAACAAAGACAGCAAATTGTTCGGTTTCATCTTGGGTCCTGGCGGTTTGGTTGACCACAATTATATAGAATTGACTTCTGATATCATTGACGAATATCGTAACACTGGTGGTTTCGATATCATTGGTTCTGGTCGTACAAAATTGGAAAAAGTTGAACAGTTCGAAAAAGGTTTGGAAATCATCCGCGAATTGGGTATCAAGGCTTTGGTTATCATCGGTGGTGACGACTCTAATACTAACGCTTGCGTTTTGGCTGAATATTATGCAGCTAAGAACTATGGTGTTCAGGTAATCGGTTGTCCTAAGACTATCGACGGTGACTTGAAGAACGAAATGATTGAAACTTCTTTCGGTTTCGATACTGCTTGTAAGACTTATTCAGAAGTTATCGGTAACATCGAACGCGACTGTAACTCTGCTCGCAAATACTGGCACTTCATCAAATTGATGGGTCGTTCTGCTTCTCACATCGCTTTGGAATGTGCTTTGCAGACTCAGCCAAACGTATGTATCGTATCTGAAGAAGTTGAAGCTAAAGATATGTCTTTGGATGATGTAGTTACTTACATCGCTCAGGTTGTTGCTGACCGTGCTGCTGCTGGTAACAACTTCGGTACTGTTTTGATTCCTGAAGGTTTGATCGAATTCATCCCAGCTATGAAACGTTTGATCGCTGAATTGAACGACTTCTTGGCTCATAATGGTGAAGAATTCAACGCTATCGAACGCAACAAACAGCGCGAATATATCATCAACCACTTGTCTGCTGAAAACGCTGCAATCTATGCTTCTCTTCCAGAAGGCGTAGCTCGTCAGTTGTCTTTGGACCGCGACCCTCACGGAAACGTTCAGGTTTCTTTGATCGAAACTGAAAAACTGTTGTCTGAAATGGTTGCAACTAAGTTGGCAGCTTGGAAGAAAGAAGGCAAGTATGTTGGCAAGTTTGCTCCACAGCACCACTTCTTCGGTTACGAAGGTCGTTGCGCTGCTCCTTCAAACTTCGATGCAGACTACTGCTATTCTTTGGGTTACACAGCATCAGTTTTGATTGCTAACGGTAAGACTGGTTATATGTCTTCAGTTCGCAACACAACTGCTCCTGCTGCTGAATGGATTGCAGGTGGTGTGCCTATCACAATGATGATGAACATGGAACGTCGTCACGGTGAAATGAAACCAGTTATCCAGAAAGCTTTGGTTAAACTTGACGGTGCTCCTTTCAAGAAATTCGCAGCAAACCGTGAAACTTGGGCTAAGGAAACTGCTTATGTTTATCCAGGTCCTATCCAGTACTTCGGCCCGTCTGAAGTATGCGACGAACCAACTAAGACTTTGCAGTTGGAACAGGCTAAATAATATATGAAATATTGATTTCTAATATAAAGCCAAAAGGGGCTATGCCGGTGAAATTGATTCCGGCATAGCCTTTTCTCTTTTGATGATTTCAGTATAAAAATTACAATGCTGAATTTCGCTAAAAAACATGGTAGTCTTTCTCCTGAAACATCCTATGTTTCCCCGCAAATGTCAAATGTTTTCTGAAGAACAACAGGTATTTCCCAAAGCTATGTTTCACCATTTTTGTAAACAGGTATATATCAGAAAAATGATGTGATTTTATCATCAGAATATTATCATTCGGATAAATTGTATGAATAGTGTTAAAATATATTCAAAAGTCACATTTTCTTCTTGAAAATCAGTGTTATATGCGAGTTGTGAAACTTGCTTTCAGAAACTCCTTGTATATTATAGGAACAAAGTAAGGTATTTATGTAAAAATACTTCCGTATATAAATCAGAATATATACGGAAGCAATTTGATTTAGGTACGGAAGTAAATGAATTTACATCCGAACCCACTAAGAATTATGTCCGGACGTATTTTCTCTCGTTTCTTTAAACTCTTTTACCAGCGAAAGAAGCTCTTCTCCATACGTGTCCAATACCTTTTTCCCAATTCCTGGAATTGACAAAAGTTCTTTTTCCGTTGATGGAAGGAAATTCGTTATGCCGATAAGAGCTTTCTGCTGCAGTATGACATATACAGGCACTTTTTTCGCCTCGGCAATTTTAACTCTCCAGCTTCTTATTTTCTCGAATAATTGTGGATTGAGGATATCAGCTGTCACCATCAGCTTTTCGACGGATTCTTTTTTGTTGCGTGAATTATTCTTTACTTTTTCTGATTCATTATTGTCGTTTATTGAAGCCCTGGCTTTTGCCGACAAATATTCAAGAATACTGAATCCGTTTTCCGAAGCTTTCAGAACAAGCCTTTTTATGTTCAGTTCCTCATAAAGAGATTTATATGCATTATGCAATTTCTTTTTCTCTTCTTTGTTGTCAATTTCATATTCCGTCATCTTCAGCAATGGAAGGCAATAATCTGCCAGTCGTGGAAGGAAATATGCGCAACCTTTGTTTATTCTTTCCTGAAGGAGAGTGTCTTCTTTATATGAAGCAGACTCGTTCACCATTTGTGTCAGTTGCCGCTGGAATTTATTTCCGACTTCCAGAATATGTATCCGGAATTCATCCCTTAAATTACTGCAATGCGTGCTGAAATCTGGATATAATTTCCCGAGGCTTGAATAAATCTGATAAGCAGATGTCTGCATTTGCCTGTTGAGGGTTTCGAAATTGAATAATTCCAAAAGAAGATACAGATAATATCTCTTTTGCTCTTCTTCCAATTGCTCTTTTCCGGGAGTTTTGGATTCTATATCAGAAGTAAAACGGTTTATTCTGTTGTCTGTTATCAGAGCTTTGCTTGTCAGATGTGAACTCAGAACCAGACCTTCCAGTGTCTTGCAACGGCTAAGAGCAACGTAAACCTGTCCGTGCGAAAATGCCAGAGCAGCATCAATAATAGCACGTTCAAAAGTCAATCCCTGACTTTTGTGTATTGTGATTGCCCATGCGAGTTTAAGAGGAAACTGGCTGAATGTTCCAACTGTTTTTTCTTCTATTTCCTTGGTTTCGGGGTTTAAAGTATATTTTATGTTAGTCCATGTTTCCTGTTGAACTTTTATCTCATTGCCATCATTGTCAACTACAGTAATCATTTTGGGATTAACAAAAACGACTTTTCCGATTTTACCGTTATAATAAAGTTTGTCTCCGGATGAATCATTTTTGATGAACATAACTTGCGCACCTTGCTTCAATTCAAGAACTTCTTCGGTAGGATAATTATACGATGGAAAATCATCTTTTATTTCCGCCTTGAATTCATACAGTTTACCGGGAAGTTGTTCCAATTTTCCGGAATTAATCTGCTGCGCCATATAATTATGCGTAGTAAGAGTGATATATCCGTCTTTTTCATCCGGCTTGAAATCCGGAATGAATCTGGAGTTAAGCTTTTCCAGGCTTGCATCATCCAGTCTGTTTTCTCTGACTTTATTCAGAATGTCAACAAATTCAGAATCAGACTGACGGAAAACTTTTTTCAGCTCGATTTGCCAATAATGAGTTTGCGACAATTCATGGCTGTCAAAGAAAAACGGAGAAGCATAGTGTTCCTGCAGCAACTCCAGCTCTTCGTCTTTTACCACCGGAGCAAGCTGCTGAAGGTCGCCGATAAGCAAAAGCTGAACTCCTCCGAAAGGCTGGCTGTTGCCTCGGAATCGTTTCAGAACATCACTTACGGCATCAAGCAAATCAGCTCTTACCATACTCACTTCGTCTATAACCAAAAGGTCAAGACTGCGGATAATCTGTATTTTTTCCTTGCTGAATCTGAAATGTTTCTTTGCGTCATCGCCTTGGGTTGTTCCCGGAATATATGGTCCGAGTGGAAGTTGGAAGAATGAATGAATGGTTACGCCACCCGCATTCATAGCCGCAACGCCGGTTGGTGCAACAACGATCATGCGTTTTTTGCAAATTTCTTTCAATTGTTTAAGGAATGTGGTCTTTCCGGTTCCTGCTTTTCCTGTCAGAAAAAGATTTGTTCCTGTGTTTTGGATAATCTGAAAAGCAATCCGGATTTGTTCGTTGGTTTCCATATTATATAATGTAGTTTAATTATGATAGGCTGGTTGGTAAGCAGGTGGGTGTTGCAAAACATAAATAATGAAACACAGAGGCACAAAGCCACAGAGGTAATATGTTGAGAATAAATAAAATAAAAATCTCCGTGTTCTCCGAATTCTCTGTGTTTAAATTAGTTTTGCAACACTCCCTGCTGATAAATTATCCGAATAAATCCAGTGTGAGCTGTCTTTTTTCTGCTTCAAGTTTTTTGAGATGGCGCTTTCCTTGAGGCGTAAGGATTTCCATTTTGTCGAATCTGGTGCGGATAACAGTTGTCACCACATAGCTTACGTTTATTATTTCGCCAAGTTCCGAAAGCTTGCGTGAAATTTCCAGAACGCAGTCGATGCACATACCGCTTGAAAAAGCCATTTTGTTGTCAATCATCTGTTTCTTGAAATCCTCGTCTTGCATATAGAAGTCGATTGTTACTCCTCCTTTATTGTATATTCCTTTCCATCTGTAACGTGCATCCTTAAGCACAGGGGAGATGATTTCTATTGTAGCTCTTTGGTCCTTTACTGGAGGAAGGTCGTCGCTTCTGAGAATATAATAGTCGAAATTCTCACGTTTCACTTCCAGCAATCCCGAGCGGCTGCGATTACTTTCGTTCAATTCTCGCAAAGTTATTTTTGTCACTTTCGGATAGCCTTTTATTGCTTCATAGAAGTTTGATTTGATTTTGCAGAATCTCGGCGAATTACTCAGCAAATCCATAAGATGCGAAGGCACACCTTTTGCCTCAAGCTTCAGACTTCTCTTGAACAGGGAAACTTCCTTTTGCATCTTCTCATCATCGTCACTGTGGCGTTCCACCAAAGGCTGACCGCCAACAGAAAGAATCGGCCTAACCAGAATTTGCATTGCAATGTTCAATACAACGGAGATACAACGTGGATTTTCTCCGGCAACACTCCATATATCCTTATATCCTTCCTGGAAACTATATGGTTCGTTATACACCATAAGCTTCACATCAAGCATATCAGACAATGAACGGATAAGATTCAGAATTTCCTTTTCACATCTGTGACGGATAGACGAATCAATATAAGTGGACTTGTCGTTGAAGAAATATCTTAGCTCCAGCTTGTTCGCAAATTTTATTATACTGCCTTTCATTTATTTCTTGTCTTTAGGTTTGCGGTCGAAGAATGGATTTTTAGATGAAGCGCTGATAGGAATTGCCATAACGCATTTACATTCGTCACCCAAAAGCTGCAATCTTTGAGCGGCAAGACCGGCGCTGAACATTACTCTTGTGTCAACTCTCAAATCGGCAGCAGTTGCACAAGCAGAACCTATGGCTATTCCCAAATCAACCGAGTTGATTGCACATGGAACATACTCAGGCTTTTCCGCACAAGTTTTGAAACCGCAGTGAGCACAATTCAAACCTTGATTGAATTGTCTTGTTCCCATAATTACAACAGCATCTGCGCTGTCCATGTTGTCAGCGTCGCGGATGAGGAATTTCATTCCTGTTTCCTCTGCCAGTTCTCTCATCTTGTTTGCTAATGTCTTTATATCTTCGTCTGTAAGCAATGCAATTTCTATTATATCCACACCTTTTCCCTTAGGTGCAGTGCGGGCTGCTGTCATAATCCGGTGTGCAGCTTCAATGACCAGCTCTTTTCTTATTGTGCGTTCGTTAGTAACCATAGTGTTTATGAATAAGTTGTTATATGAAATTTCACCTACTTTTGTCGGTATATAAAACTTCAATAGTACAAATTTACATAAAAATCGGAGAGTTTTATGTAATTTTGTTCCTAATTTAAACACACATAATAAAATGGATAAAAATTTCGGATTTGTAAAGGTGGCAGCCGGTGTTCCTTCCGTTCAGGTTGCCGACTGTTTTTATAATATCTCACAGATAGAAAAGCTGATGCGCGAAGCTTCGGCTAAAGGCGTTCAGCTGATTTCTTTTCCTGAACTTTCCATCACAGCCTACACTTGTATGGATTTGTTTGCTCAGCAAACTTTGCTTAGTAATGCCGAGAAAGCATTGCTTCAGCTTGTTGATTCGACAAAGGATTTAGATATATTCACATTGGTCGGTCTTCCTTTGGTTACTGAAAACAGACTTATCAATGCCGCAGTAGCTTTCCAAAAAGGGAAAATATTGGGTGTTGTTCCGAAAACATATCTTTCAAGTTATAAGGAATTTCAGGAAGAACGCTGGTTTACTTCATCTTTGGAACTTTCGAAGAACGAAATCAGAATCGGTGAAGATTATTATCCGATGAGCAGCATGATGCTTTTCGAAGCAGGCGAGGTGTGCGTTGGTGCAGAAATATGTGAAGATGTGTGGGTTCCGGTTCCAACCAGTTCGTGGCTGGCAATGCACGGAGCAAATATTTTATTTAATCTTTCGGCAAGCAATGAGTTGATAGGCAAGGTGCAATACCGCCGTCAGCTTGTGCAGCAGCAATCAGCACGCTGTTATGCAGGATATATATATTCTTCATGCGGATTTGGTGAGTCAACGACAGATTTGGTTTTCTCCGGTAATTCAATGATTGCCGAAAATGGAATTATTCTTGCCGAATCTCAGCGTTTCTCTTTGGAAAGTCAGCTTGTAGTTTCTGAAATAGACATCAACAATCTTCAGCACGACCGCCTTGTAACCACAAGCTTCATGCGAGGAACTCAGGCTGCAAATATTAAAGGAGAGATTATCAGAATACCGTTTACTTTGCCGGAATACGACTTGCAGGAAAATCCACTTCTTCGCAGTATAGACCCGCATCCGTTTACTCCTTCAGGAAATGCTTTGAAGGAAAGATGTGAGGAAATATTCCAGATTCAGATTTCCGGATTGGCAAAACGAATCCGTCATGCTCATGCCCAGACTGCTGTTGTCGGTATTTCCGGAGGTCTTGATTCAACTCTTGCTCTTCTGGTAACAGTGATGGCTTTTGATTATCTTGGTATTCCGCGAGATAGAGTGATTGGTATAACAATGCCGGGATTCGGAACAACCGGACGTACATATAATAATGCAGTAAGTCTTATCCGCTCATTGGGAGTTTCATTGCGTGAGATTTCAATTAAAGATGCTTGCATCCAGCATTTCCATGATATAGAACACGACATCAATGTCCACGATGTAACTTACGAAAACAGCCAGGCTCGTGAGCGCACACAAATACTGATGGATGTAGCAAACAAGACAAACGGACTTGTTATCGGAACCGGCGATCTTTCGGAACTGGCTCTTGGCTGGGCAACATATAATGGCGACCATATGTCAATGTATGGAGTGAACGGAAGCATACCGAAAACTCTGGTTAAATATCTTGTAGAATGGGTTGCAGAGAATAAAGTGGATGCAGAATCACGATTGACATTGCTGGATATCGTTGACACTCCGATTAGTCCAGAACTTATTCCAGCAGATGAAAATGGAAATATCAAGCAGAAAACTGAGGATTTGGTTGGTCCTTATGAATTGCACGACTTTTTCATATATCATATGTTGCGTTTTGGCTCATCACCAAAGAAAATATTCTATCTTGCCCAGCAAGCATTTGCCGGAGTTTACGATGATGACACAATCCGGAAATGGCTCAACACATTTGTTCGCCGTTTCTTCCAGCAACAATTTAAGCGTAGTTGTTTGCCGGACGGACCAAAGGTCGGAAGCATCAGTCTTTCTCCTCGTGGCGACTGGCGTATGCCTAGCGATGCTGTTTCGTCTTTATGGATGGATGAACTAAAGGCTTGATTTAATGATATTGACGGTTTTTCTGGAATGTGAAGAATCAATGGAAAAACTTATATTTTATAAGTGTTAAAAATAATCACAGGAAAAGTTTGGTCTTAGATTATTTTAAAAAATATGTTGTAGAATATCTTTTTTTATTTGTTTAGTAAATTTAAAAGTTCCATCTTTGCGTCCAGATAACCTAAACAATCTTTTTGCCTTAAAGACTAATACCTATTAAAAACCTGTAGAGGGGTCTTTGAGATAAAGACCCCTCTATGTTTTTTAATAAGAAGTAGTCTTTAAAGGCGGGTTTAGGTTGCTCTTCTTTCCTGTTATAATCTATATCCCACACTTAATATAAGGTCGTAAGTAGAATAACTTACTGTATCATAATATTTATATTGTGTCTGTCTGGTATAAAAATGAGTATTGACAGAAATAAACCATCTGTTTTTTAGCAGATAAGCAATGCGCGTAGATAGTGTGGTCAATCTGGCGTTGCTTTTGTCTCCTTGTATATTGGCATATTCCGGATCTATTCCCGACCAATCCCAATCCGGCTCATATCCTTTCCAAGTAAATATATGATAGTTGTCAAGTCCCAATATGAATGCAATTTTATCTTTATATATTAATCCTGCCGAAGATTTTACACTATATCCACTTCCCAGATTGTAATCTCGTTCGCCAAGCATCAAATAGTCCGACAGACTTGCACCCAAAGCTATCCCGTTAGTGTATAATTCTCCAAAAACTGCTACATCACTTTCTGAAACCGGCTTTTTATAATAAATTATTCCAGGACCTGCAGATGCAGCTTCCGAAATCCTGTATGGAGCAATGTTTCTGTTGCTGTCTTTCCTGAGTGATGAATTGAAATATCCGAAATGCTGGAACACACCAAACATCAATGACCTGTTGTTTTTTTTCCAGACATTCGTTCCCCATAATGCACCAACAGCATTAACTTGCGAAATAAGAGGTTGTGAAGAAAATAAATCCATACCAAGGTGAAATCTGAACCATTCGTATGGAGAATATTTTTCGTCTTCAAATGGATTTCCATAATTAATGTCGAAAGTAATGTTCATTCCGACTGAACCTTCTGTTGATTTATCCTGGTCTGCTAAGAATCTGGAACCTGCAGAAACAATAAAACGCACAGGAACATTGCTGAAAGAGCGTCCTTTTTGAGGACTGTATTTCCAGGATTCACCGTTTATTAATCTGTTAAGACCTCTGATTGGAGAAATTAGTGCGACAAGGATTTCTCTTCCGACACGTTCTTTGCCGGATGTCCTGTTGTCAATAAAGATATCCGAAAGTCTGTATGTTATTTCTCCGAGTTCAATACCACCGAAAGTTGTTGCGAGCATGTCGTTGATTGAAGGAGGTTCCGTTTCCATGAAAAATTCCCACATAAGGCTTCCTCCCAAGGTAAATGGGATAGATTGCCAGAAATTCATTCCGTTACTTCTTGCAGCGTTGTAATATAACGAGCCGTGATAAGGGTGAGCAAACAAATTTGTCGAGAATTTATCTACGTCCCAAACCGGACCGGTTTTGAAGTTGCTCTTTATAGTTTTACCGTTTATCATTGCAAAATCCTCGTGCATGATAAACCTGTTGAAAGTCCAGACACCTATATTTATGCCGAAAACTTCTGTTGCAGCTGCCCAAGGTTTCTTTTTCTGGCAAAAAAGGGTTGTGTCACTTGTGTAGTTTCTCGGTTTTATTGCATGCCAATATTCCTGTGCGCCGACAGTGCATGTGAAAGTGACGAGAAAGATTAGTTTTAATATGAAAAATCTCATTCTTAAGCTTTTCTGTTGTTATGAATTCTAGTGCAAATATCCGTTTAAAATAACAATAAAAAAATAGTTTAGTTTGGTTTTTTTGTGCAAAAATAGGTTTTGTTTCTGATTAGAAACTGAAAATACTTAGTTTGATTAATGATTTTATCACTTATACTAGATTGATTCACCTAGGTGGGTTAATCAATCAACCTAGGTGAGTTAATCAATCAACCTGGGTGAATTGATTGAACCACCTAGGTGAGCCGATATTTTGGCTAAGATGAATATAGGGAAAAATTGCATTGAACGGAATATATCTTTTTCATATCTTTGCCGGAAAAAACAAATGATAGATTTCATAACTTTATGTGATTATGTCGGAACATTTGCCTTTGCCATAAGTGGTATACGTTTGGCGTCAGCAAAGAAATTCGACTGGTTCGGAGCCTATGTGGTGGGCGGTGTTACGGCTGTGGGTGGAGGAACAATCAGAGATGTTCTTTTGGATGCCACACCGTTTTGGATGACACAATCTTCTTACCTTATTGTGACAGGTCTTGCCCTTTTGTTTGTAATCATTTTCAGGAAATACGTTATCCGGCTTAACAATACCATATTTATTTTTGACGCTATAGGATTGGGCTTGTTTACTGTTGTGGGAGTTGCCAAAACTCTTGAATATGGTTTCCCGATTTGGGCAGCTATAATAATGGGCACTGTTACCGGTGCTTTTGGTGGTATGCTGCGTGATACGCTGATAAACGAAGTGCCGTTGATTTTCCGAAAAGATATATATGCTTCGGCTTGCGTGATAGGCGGTATTATATATTATATATGTTTACAGATAAACATTTCTCTTCCGGTAACACAGTTCATATCGGCTGCCACGGTGTTTGTAACCCGTGCCATTGCCGTGAAGTATCATATAAGTCTGCCGGTTTTAAAAGGAGAATAGCTTGTCAAAACAGAGCTAATCTTTTATCTTTGTATTTTCCGAAATTAGTGGTTGGAAACCAGTGTCTGCAAGACATAAATATTAATAATGTTTACTAGGAAATGAACACGACGCAAGACAAAGCATCCATTCTGTTGATATACACCGGTGGAACAATAGGAATGACGGAGAATCCGGAAACAGGAGTTCTTGAATCTTTCAACTTCCAGCATTTGGCTGAGAATGTTCCTGAGTTGAAGAAACTTGGTCATCATGTTGAGACCATACAGTTTGAGCCGCCGATGGATTCGTCTGCGATGGGTCCGGATTCGTGGATGAAAATAGTACGGATAATTTCTGACAATTACTCCAAATTTGACGGATTTGTTGTTTTGCACGGAACGGATACTATGTCCTATACTGCTTCGGCTCTCAGTTTTATGCTTGAGAATCTGAGCAAACCTGTGATTCTTACCGGTTCACAGCTTCCGATAGGTATGTTGCGTACGGATGGAAAGGAAAATCTTATAACAGCTATTGAAATTGCGGCTGCTAAGGAAAATGGCATACCTATCGTTCCTGAGGTTTGCGTATTCTTTGAGAACGAGCTTATGCGAGGAAACAGAACATGCAAGGCTAATGCTGATAACTTCAACGCTTTCCGTTCATATAACTATCCTTCGCTGGCAAAAGCCGGAATACATATTAAATATGACCAGTCGCAGATATACAGGCCGATTTCGCGCAAACCTTTGAAACCTCATTATCTGCTTGACAGAAATATTGCCATATTGAAACTTTTCCCAGGGATTTCACCTCAGGTGGTGGAAAGCATACTTAATATTCCGGGAATAAAGGGTGTGGTGATGGAAACTTTCGGAAGCGGGAATGCTCCAATGGACGAGTGGTTCCTTTCTATGCTGAAAGATGCGGTTGACAGAGGAATTGTGATTGTCAATGTCACGCAATGTCGTGCGGGAAGTGTTGAGATGCACCGTTATGAAACGGGACACAAGCTGCTCGAAATCGGTGTTGTTTCGGGATATGACAGTACAACCGAAAGTGCTGTGACAAAACTAATGTTTTTGTTCGGACACGGTTTGACTCCTGATGAGGTGAAAGAGCATATGAATTGCTCATTGATTGGTGAAATTACGCTACCGGCAGCCTTGCGATAGGTTGTTGCGCATAGTTAAAATATGAGAGGATAATAATGAAATTGTTGTTTTTTAGTTTGGCGAGTGGAAGCAGCGGAAACTGCTATTATCTTGGCACATCTGAATATGGAATACTGATTGATGCCGGTATTGGCTTCAGAACTATAAAGAAGTCTCTTAAAGATAAAGGTATCGAAATTGAAAAAATAATAGCCGTGCTGGTCACTCACGACCATGCCGACCACATAAAAACTGTAGGAATCCTTGGCGAAAGGATGAATATTCCTGTTTATTCAACCGAAGGAGTGCATTTCGGTATTAACAGAAGCCGTTATGTGGAAGATAAGCTTTATACGTCGAGAAGGGTTATCGAGAAGGAAACACCGTTTATGATAAAGGATTTCAGAATAACTGCGTTCCAGGTACCTCATGACAGTGTTGACAGTGTCGGTTATTTTATTGAATATGCAAATCACAAGTTCACGATAGCAACAGATGTTGGACATATCACTGACATTGTAGGTAAATATATAGCCAAGGCAAATCATCTTGTCATTGAGGCAAACTATGATGAAACAATGCTTGTGCAGGGTTCTTATCCGGCCTTTCTTAAGGAACGTGTGGCAAGCCCGATCGGTCATCTGAGCAACAGAGAAGCAGCCGAATTCATTGCTACGCATTATACTCCGGAACTCAAGAATATTTGGCTTTGCCACCTTAGCCGTGACAACAACCATCCGGAACTTGCCTATAAGACTGTGGATACACGTCTGTATCAGGAAGGTATCAGAGTGGGGAAGGATGTTTCACTGGTTGCATTGAAGAGGACAAACCCTTCTGACATGTATGAACTGGAGTGAAGATGAAAAATTTTTCGGTAAAAAATTTGAGAAAAGTTTGCAGAGAAAAATAAAAGCCGTATCTTTGCACCCGCAATCGAGAACGAAACGGTTGTTAAGAATGACTTCGTAGCTCAGTTGGTAGAGCAAATGACTCTTAATCATTGGGTCGAGGGTTCGAGCCCCTCCGAGGTCACCAAACTTAATAATTATGAAATACTGACTTCGTAGCTCAGTTGGTAGAGCAAATGACTCTTAATCATTGGGTCGAGGGTTCGAGCCCCTCCGAGGTCACCAAAAGGAGGAATATGCTAAAAGCGTATTCCTTTTTTTGTATATTGTAATGAAAAATTGTCTATTTTTGTGTACGCCTTAAAACTAGATTATTGTTTAATGCAGCTAGTCTGCTAAAATAACTTTTTATGAAAATAAGGCGAAGTATATTGACGGTAACATCTTCTGTGTTGTTATTGTCATCTGCAGCCAATGCAGAAAAACTTACCGAGTATGTGAATCCTTTTATTGGTACTGATGGTTATGGAAATGTATATCCCGGAGCTCAGATTCCTTTTGGTGGTATTCAGATAAGTCCGGATACAGATGCAAAATTTTATGATGCAGCATCCGGATACAAGTATAATCATACTTCTTTACTAGGATTCAGCCTTAACCATCTTAGCGGAACGGGAATCCCTGATTTGGGAGACTTCCTGTTTATTCCCGGAACAGGAGAGATGAAGCTTGAGCCTGGAACGCGGGAAAATCCTGATGCCGGTTACAGATCCAGATATTCTCATGATAAGGAATATGCTGAACCAAACTATTATACTGTAGATTTGCTGGATTATGGTGTGAAAGCTGAAATGACTTCCGGCTTGCGAAGCGGAATGTTCAGATTTACTTACCCTAAATCAGAGAAAGCATTCATAATGATAGATATGAACCATACTTTGTGGCAGAATTGTGAATGGGCAAATCTGAGAATGGAGAATGATTCAACTATTACAGGCTACAAGCTTGTCAAAGGTTGGGGACCGGAAAGGCATGTTTATTTCACGGCAGTTTTCTCAAAAAAACTGAAGAACTTCAGAATAATGCAGGACAAGAAACCTGTAATTTATAATACTAGCAGATTCCGCAGCAGCAATGAGGCTTGGGGAAAGAATCTGATGGCTTGTATATCTTTTGAGACAGAAGCCGGCGAAGAGGTTACAGTAAAGACTGCAATTTCTGCCGTCAGCACTAATGGCGCAAAGAACAATCTTAAGGAATTGGATGGAATGACATTTGACGCGTTGAGAAAGAAAGGTGCAGATTTATGGGAAAAAGAACTTGGCAAATATAAAGTGGAAGGAAGCCACGACGACAAAGTTACTTTCTATACTTCGGCATATCGTGCAGCCATGCATCCGTTCCTGTTCCAGGATGCTGACGGAAGTTTCAGAGGTTTGGATAAGAACATCGAGAAGGCTGAAGGTTTTACAAACTATACGGTTTTCTCATTGTGGGACACATACAGAGCTTTCCATCCGTGGTTGAATCTTGTGAATCAGGAGTTGAATGCCAACCTTGCAAATTCAATGCTTGCGCATTATGACAAGAGTGTTGAGAAAATGCTTCCTATATGGTCGTTCTATGGAAATGAAACATGGTGTATGATTGGTTATCATGCCGTGTCTGTCCTTGCTGATATGATTGTGAAAGGAGTGAAAGGCTTCGATTACGAAAGAGCTTACGAGGCTATGAGGACTACAGCCATGAACGAGCATTATGACTGTTTGCCGGAATACCGTGAGAACGGATGGGTTCCTTTTGACCGTGAGGCTGAGTCCGTTTCCAAAACTCTGGAATATGCATATGATGATTATTGCATTGCTCAAGCAGCCAAAGCTTTGGGAAAAACAGATGATTATGAATATTTCCTTAATCGTTCCATGGGATATCAGACTCTTATCGACCCGGAAACGAAGTTTATGAGAGGACGTGACTATGAAGGAAAATGGCGTACTCCTTTTGCTCCGATAGCATATCAAGGACCTGGCTCCGTAAACGGTTGGGGTGATATAACAGAAGGTTTCACCATGCAATATACATGGACTGTGCCTCATGACGTGCAAGGTTATATTAATATTGCCGGAAAAAAGACTTTCAAGAAGAATCTGGATGAGCTGTTTACTCTTGAATTGCCGGAAGATATTCCAGGTGCGCATGATATTCAGGGACGTATCGGCGGATATTGGCATGGCAACGAACCTTGTCATCATGTAACATATTTGTATAACTATCTGGGCGAGCCATGGAATTGCCAAAAATGGGTAAGAGAAATTGCCAAACGTTTTTATGGAACTGAGCCCGGATCTTTGAGCGGAAACGATGATTGCGGACAAATGTCGGCATGGTATATGTTCAATTGTCTTGGTATATATCCGGTTGCTCCGTCTAGCAATGTGTATAATATAGGTTCTCCTTGTCTTAAAGGTCTTACTGTGAGATTGAGCAATGGAAAATATATTGAGATGACGACAGACAACTGGTCTGAAGAGAATGTATATATTAAGGAAATGTATCTCAACGGTGAAAAATATACTAAGTCTTATATTAATTATGATGATATAAAGAATGGCGTAAAAATTCATTTTGTGATGAGCAATAAGCCTAATTACAAGAGAGGAACAAAGGCTTCGGATATTCCTGCGTCAGTTTCTGAAAAAGGAAAAACTAAAGTTTTTGTGGCAAATAAATAGAATTTATATTTGATAGGAATTGAAGGTGTGTCAAGAGATTGGCACACCTTTATAATAATATCACTTACCCTTAAACACAAAAAACTTATTAAGCACAAAATTTATCACCGTATAAAATGCCATTGCAATAAGCTGATTGTAATATGGATCAATGGAAAGTGTCTTGTTAAGATAAATAAGAAGGAAATATTGTGGAATATAACTTAATGCGAAAGCAAAAGCGAAGCGGACAGCACTTTTTAGCCATGCCGCATCAGAGCGGAAAGTCCATTGTTTGTTCCACACGAAGCTGTTCACAAGGCCTGCGATATAACCTGTGAAATTTGATGTAGTCTCTGATATTCCAAAACATTTGGTAAGAATCCAGATTGTTATTGCTGTAACAGCTGTGTTGCTTAATCCAACAATGGCGTATTTAATTATCTCCGTTTTTGTCTTCATTCTTGTTGATTATTTCTTCAATCTCTTCGTCAGTAAATTCTTTCACATTGGTTATAGTGAATATCTTTGATAGGAAATTTCCATATTGGTTACATTCAACAATAAGATTTTCAACCAACGTTTTTATGTTTACCTTATATGAAACCAGAGCCATGATAAGAATATATTTTTGTCCGTTTCTTATATATTCGATTTCTGACTCAGCGTGGTTCATCGCAAAAGAAGCTTCACGTTCCACAATCTGTATTTCGTAATCCTGTAAATCTTTTTTGTCGGCAGACATAAGTAATATACAGAAGCGGAGGCTTTTGCCTCGTCCGCCCAGTCCTGTTGATATGTACACTTGTTTTTCTCCGGTCAAGTCAGATGCCAGATTTATTTTACATTCCATCAAGGCAAGAGAACCCCAGTCCAGAATTTCATCGTCATCAGTATGTTTAAGAAATTCTTTGATAAAATTATATGCCAAAGGATTTTTGGATATGGCAAGCTCCGATAAGATACATTTTATGTATTCTTGATCTATTTCTGTATATGGAGGTTTTATTTCAAGCTCATCATACAACTCTTTATTCAACTCTTCGCATTGGCTATCCGGAAAAGGAATTTTTTTCGCCTCCATTCTGGTAATTTCCGAATGCCTGAAATAATTCATTTGTGTCTCCAGAGAAACACGTCGTTCCAATATATGGATATGCTTCTCTTTTGAGAATAATTCGTTGAAACGCTCGAAAGAATATTCCTGGTCTGACATATATATTATTATATTAAGTTCTGCATATTATTATGATATGCAGCAGTTATATTAGAAGTTAACTTAATTTTCGCAAGTTGCTTAATCCCAAAGTTGACAAAGCCAAACACTTATTACTTCGCACTTACTTGTAAACCAGTGTTTCTTGTCAATTCGTTATCTGTAAGTAGATCTTACGAAACATCAGTTATAGTATAATTATTCATAACAAAGATACGCTTTTCTTTGGATTTTGATAAGAATCATAGAAATTCTGTAGTTTTTCATTCAAGAGAAAGGTATATTGTATTTAAGCTAAAATCAGCTTGTTTATGTAGTTGCTATGATAAGAAAAACTTGTGTGGCAGCAAAAATAATGCTCTAAAACATTATTTCAAATTGTTGCATAATCAAGGAAGTTATTAATTTTACACACAATTTTAGAAATAACTTAAGTTAATATACATGGAAAACGAATATACGCTCTCAGGTTTGTCATTGGCAAATTATGAGAAACAGGTTGACGGCAAGGAAACCAGATTATGTGTTTTGGTAAACAAAGCCGGAGCAGAAGTTGCAGTGTTGAACTATGGAGCAAAGATTGTGTCTTTAATGGTTCCTGATAAAAACGGCAAAATGGTAGATGTCGTTACAGGACATGCTTCTATTGACGATTATCTTACATCAGAAGAACCTTATTTCGGAGCGATTTGCGGAAGATATGGTAATCGTATTGCAAAAGGTCGTTTCGAAATAGATGGCGAAGTTTATGATAAGTTGGCAACAAACAACGGTCCGAACTGCCTGCATGGTGGATTGAAAGGTTTCAACGCAGTAGTTTGGGATATGAAGCAGATTGATTCGCAGACTGTAGAACTAACTTATGTTTCTGCAGATGGAGAAGAAGGATTCCCGGGAGAACTTTCTGTAACTGTTGTATATCATCTTTCTGATGCCAATGAAGTGTATATACGTTATAAAGCGACAACAACCAAACCAACAGTCCTGAATCTTACAAATCATTCATATTTTAATCTTTCCGGTGCTGGTGACCCATATATTGGAGACCATCTGCTGACTATCAATGCGGATTATTATCTTCCTACTGATGATGTGGCTATTCCTTACGGACCGAAAGAAAAGGTTGAAGGAACTCCTATGGATTTCCGTACTCCGCATGCTGTAGGCGAGAGAATTAACGAACCTTTTGAACAGCTTGTATTTGGAAAAGGATATGACCATACATATATATTGAACAAGAAAGAAAATGAATTTTCTTTCTGTGCCCGTTGTGAGTCTCCCAAAACAGGTATTGTTATGGAAACATATACAACTGAGCCAGGTGTTCAGTTATATACAGGAAACTGGATGACAGGAAACTTCGAGGGAAAGAACGGACAGCGTTATCCTGAACGTGCGGCATTGTGTCTTGAAACACAGCATTTCCCTGATAGCCCTAATAAACCGGAATATCCTTCTACGGTTTTGCGTCCGGGTGAGGAATTTGAGAGCCAGACAGTGTATAAGTTTTCGGTTAACGAAGCGTAAGCGTAAGTTGACGGTTAACTATAGTAAAGAATAAGTAATTATAAATATAAACATAAAACAACCTAAAAACATGGAATCAACAAATCAGAAAAATTACACATTGCCTATCATTATGATGGTGGCATTGTTTTTCATGATCTCTTTCGTAACGGGTTTGCAGAACCCAATGGGGGTCATTGTTAAGAATCAGTTTGCAGCCAGCAACTTTATGTCTCAGTTGGGTAATGCTGCTAACTTCATTGCTTATGCATTTATGGGTATGCCTGCAGGTATGCTTTTGCAGAAGATTGGTTACAAGAAAACAGCTTTGGCTGCTATTATTGTAGGTTTTGTCGGCGTGGCAATTTCTTATTTGTCAGGTCAGGTAGGTAGCTATGCTGTTTATCTTGCAGGTGCATTTATCTCAGGTTTCTCAATGTGTATGTTGAATACAGTTGTAAACCCAATGTTGAACACTCTTGGTGGTGGTGGTAATAAAGGTAACCAGCTTATCCAGATTGCAGGTTCTGTAAACTCAATCGGTGCAACAATTGTTCCTGTATTGGTTGGTTATTTGATGGGTGATGCTGCAAAAGCAACTATTAACGACGCTAGTCCAGCATTGTTCCTTGCAATGGGTATCTTCGCAGTGGTATTTGTTGTTTTGTTTGCAATGGAAATTCCGGAACCTCACATGGTTAAGGAAGAAAAATCAGCTACACCAGATACACACAGTGCTTTCTCATTCCGTCACTTCATCTTGGGTACAATCGGTATCTTTATCTATGTAGGTGTTGAAGTTGGTATTCCTAACTTTATGAACTTGTTTGCAACATCAGATTTGGGTATTGACCCGACAATTGCTGGTAGTTTGGTTGGTACATACTGGTTCTTGATGATGATTGGCCGTTTGTGCGGTGCTTCAATTGGTGCTAAGGTTTCAAGCCGTACAATGTTGACTTCTGCTTCAACAGTAGGTTTGATTTTTATTCTTATCGCAATTTTCGCTCCAACAGATGTTACAGTAAGTATGCCTGTGTTCTTGGCTAGCCTTTCATTCGGTATGGTTGAAGTTCCTGTATCAATCATGTTCATGGCACTTTGCGGTTTGTGTACATCAATTATGTGGGGTGGTATTTTCAACCTTGCAGTTGAAGGTTTGGGTAAATACACAGCTGCTGCATCAGGTTTCTTCATGGTGATGGTTTGCGGTGGTGGTATTTTGCCATTGATCCAGGGTGCTGTTGCAGATGCTGCAGGCTTCCAGTACAGCTATTTCGTAGTATTGTTGGGCTTGGCTTACCTGTTGTATTATGCATTGGTAGGAAGCCGCAATGTAAACAAGGATATTCCTGTAGAATAAATATTTTTGTTAGTTGAAAAATTATCAAAGACAAGCTAGATCTTTGTGTCATTACTTTATCAACTATAAATAAATAACAATCCGGCAACACAAAAAAGTTGCCGGATTTTTTTATGTTTATAATTCAACAGTTGTTTTCGAGTGTTAATTTTACATATTATGTTATTTGAAATCAAAACACTTTCTTATATTTGCCAATATATTTAATCTTAAAAATGTAGAAAAACACCATGGAGCAGAAAATAAGAAATAAATTCCAGGAGTTATTTAATTGTGAAGGAAGTGTATATGCATCACCAGGTAGAATTAACCTTATTGGTGAGCATACCGATTATAATGGCGGTTTTGTTTTCCCTGGAGCAATTGATAAAGGCATGATTGCTGAAATCAAACTGAACGGAACAGGCAAAGTTCGTGCCTTTTCAGTAGATTTGAATGATTACGCAGAATTTGGCCTTAACGAAGAAGATGCACCACAAGCCAGCTGGGCAAGATATATATTCGGAGTTTGCCGTGAAATAATCAAACGTGGTGGAAAGATAGCCGGATTCGACACTGTTTTTGCCGGTGATGTTCCTCTTGGCGCAGGTATGTCGTCTTCAGCTGCTTTGGAAAGTACCTATGCTTTTGCTTTGAATGATTTATTCTCATTGAACATAGATAAATTTGAACTTGCTAAAATTGGCCAGTCAACAGAACACAATTATGTAGGTGTAAACTGTGGAATCATGGACCAGTTCGCATCAGTGTTTGGAAAGGCTGGCAGCCTTATTCGTTTGGATTGCCGTTCTTTGGAATACAGATATTTCCCGTTTGATCCGGAAGCTGCAGGATATAAACTCGTTCTTCTCGATTCAGTGGTTAAACACGAATTGGCATCTTCTGCTTATAACAAACGCCGCCAGTCATGCGAACATGTTGTTGCAGCAATCAAGAAGAGACATCCGGAAGTGGAGTTCCTTCGTGACGCAACAATGGAAATGCTTGCAGAAGTTAAGGCTGAAGTAAGTGAAGAAGATTATATGCGTGCGGAATATGTTATTGAAGAAGTTCAGCGAGTTCTCGACGTTTGCGACGCTTTGGAAAAAGGCGATTACGAAACAGTAGGCGAAAAGATGTACGGCACTCATTACGGCATGAGTAAGCTTTACGAAGTAAGCTGCGAAGAATTGGATTTCTTGAACGATATAGCAAAAGAATGTGGAGTTACAGGTTCAAGAGTTATGGGTGGCGGTTTCGGCGGATGCACAATCAACCTTGTTAAGAACGACAAATATGATGCATTCATCGAAAAAGCATTCAGTGCATATAAAGAAAAATTCGGTCATGAACCAAAATTATATAATGTAGTAATCAGCGACGGTGCAAGAAAACTACATTAAAATAGAATAATCCGGGGCTTCAGGGTGTCTTTTTAAGAGAAGCACGCTGAAGCCTCGTTTTTAGTTGATAAGGATTTCAGATATAAGTTGGCAAGATTATTATATATAATATTATAGTAATATAGTCTTGTCAGCTTGTTAATTTGTCTTTTTGTCAACAGGGGATCTCTAGTCATCATCTTAAAATTAAATTTAAACCTATTAAGTATGTCAGCAGCGTTTTATCAAGGTGAAGAAAAATTTCATGTAGCAATAGACTGTATTATTCTAGGATTTAGCGGAAAAGATTTGAATGTGCTGTTGTATAAAAGAAAATTTGAACCTATGCAGGGCCAGTGGTCTCTAATGGGAGGATTTGTAAAGGCAGACGAAAGTGTAAATGAAGCAGCTATAAGAGTGTTGAACGACTGTTCCGGAATTCATGATTTGTATATGGAGCAGGTCGGAGCATATGGCGAAGTAAACAGAGACTTAGGTGAGCGAGTAATCTCGGTAGCTTATTATGCATTGGTGGATATGGTGGATTTCAATGAAGAATTATTGAAAGAACACAATGCACAATGGGTTAAGATAACAGAATTGCCTGAACTGATCTTCGACCATAAGAATATGATTGAAGATGCTTTGGCAATATTGCGGCGAAAAGCTGCCACTTTGCCAATAGGATTCCGTCTGCTGCCTGAAAAGTTCACTTTGCCACAATTGCAAAGTCTTTATGAAGTGATTTACCAGACTCCATTGGACAAACGTAATTTCAGAAAGAAATTATATGCAATGGATATTTTGGAAAAACTGGATGAGAAAGATAGAACAGGCTCAAAAAGAGGAGCTTATTACTATACCTTCAATGTCGATAAATATCAGAAATTGCTGAAGCAAGGATATTATTTTTCACTTTGAGAAACTAATTCTGATATAATCGTTTTGCTAAACACACGAATTATCCCTATTTTTGCAGAAGAAAACAACATATTAGCAAGATGAACGACATTAAAGTAATGAACAAGGCAGCCGATAACATTCGTATTTTGGCTGCATCAATGGTAGAAAAAGCAAAATCCGGACATCCGGGCGGTGCTATGGGTGGAGCGGATTTCGTAAATGTTCTGTTTTCAGAATTTATGATCTACGACCCAAAGAATCCTAAGTGGGAAGGACGTGACCGTTTTTTCCTGGATCCGGGTCACATGTCTCCGATGCTTTATTCTGTTCTTGCATTGACAGGTAAATTCTCATTGGAAGAGCTGGCGCAGTTCCGTCAGTGGGGAAGTGTCACTCCGGGACATCCTGAAGTTGATGTTATGCGTGGTATCGAAAACACTTCAGGTCCGTTGGGACAAGGTCATACTTATGCTGTTGGTGCTGCAATTGCCGCAAAATTCCTTGAAGCACGTTTGGGAAAAGAAGTGATGGGACAGACTATCTATGCCTATATCTCAGATGGTGGTGTTCAGGAAGAAATTTCACAAGGTGCCGGTCGTGTTGCAGGAACATTGGGCTTGGATAACCTTATCATGTTCTATGATGCTAATAATATCCAGTTATCTACAACAGTTGAAGAAGTTACTACAGAAAATGTAGCATTAAAATATGAAGCTTGGGGTTGGAAAGTAATTACAATCAACGGTAATGATGTTGCAGAAATACGCCAGGCTCTTACTGAAGCTAAAGCTGAAAAGGAAAGACCTACTCTTATCATCGGTAACACTTTGATGGGTAAAGGTGCTCGTGGCGCAGATGGAAGTAGCTACGAAAACAAGGTTTCCACTCACGGACAACCTCTTTCTGCAGCAGGTGTTTCAATCGAGGAAACTATCAGGAATCTTGGAGGAAATCCGGACGCTCCGTTCACTATCTTCCCTGAAGTTGCAGAGTTGTATGCAGCAAGAGCGAAAGAACTTGAAGCTATCGTTGCAGAGCGTTATGCTGCGAAAGCAGAATGGGCTAAAGCAAATCCGGAAAAAGCAGCCAAACTTGAAGCTTGGTTCTCAGGTAAACTTCCTGATATCGACTGGTCAAAGATTGAAGTAAAAGCCAATGTTGCAACTCGTGTAGCTTCAGCATCGGTGTTGGGCGCACTTGCAGAGCAGGTAGAGAATATGATTTGTTCTTCAGCCGATTTGTCTAACTCGGACAAGACAGATGGTTTCCTGAAAAAAACACATGCTCTAACAAAAGGCGATTTCTCTGGAGCCTTTTTCCAGGCAGGAGTTGCCGAACTGACAATGGCTTGTATCTGTATCGGTATGACATTGCATGGTGGTGTTATTGCAGCTTGCGGAACATTCTTTGTTTTCTCTGATTATATGAAACCTGCTATCCGCATGGCAGCATTGATGGAATTACCTGTTAAGTTCATATGGACTCATGATGCTTTCCGTGTGGGCGAAGATGGTCCTACTCACGAGCCGGTTGAACAGGAAGCTCAGGTTCGTCTGATGGAAAAACTGAAGAATCATAAAGGCAAAAACTCAATGTTGGTTCTTCGTCCTGCCGACGGAAAAGAAACAATCGTTGCATGGAAAATGGCAATGGAAAATACATCAACCCCGACAGGCTTGATTCTTTCAAGACAGAACATAAATGATTTGCCTTGCGAAAGCGAAAGATATACAGAAGCATTAAATGCTGAAAAAGGTGCATATATTGTAAGTGATGATGAAAATCCTGATGTAGTTTTGGTAGCTTCAGGTTCAGAAGTATCAACATTATTCGAGGGAGCAGCCTTGTTGCGTGCCGAAGGAATAAAGTTGCGTATCGTTTCTGTGCCATCCGAAGGTTTGTTCCGCAGCCAGAGCAAGGAATATCAGGAATCAGTCATTCCGTCAGGAGCCAAAGTCTTTGGGCTTACAGCCGGATTGCCAATCAATATGGAAGGTCTGGTAGGTTCTAATGGAAAAATTTGGGGATTGAATTCTTTCGGTTTTTCAGCACCATATAAGGTTTTGGACGAAAAGCTTGGATTTACAGCAGCAAATGTTTATAAACAGGTAAAAGAAATGTTGTAATGAAGAAAATAGGTCTGTGTTGTGATCATGCCGGTTTCGTGTTGAAAGAGTTTGTAAAGCATTTGCTTCTTGATAGAGGCTTTGAAGTTGAAGATTTTGGAACACATTCTGCAGATAGCTGTGATTATCCTGACTTTGCCCATCCGCTGGGTTTTGCGATTGAATCAGGAGAAGTATATCCTGGAATTGCAATCTGTGGCTCAGGCAACGGAATCAGTATGACGTTGAATAAGCATCAGGGTGTTCGTGCTGCACTTTGCTGGAATGCGGAAATTGCAGGGTTGGCACGTGCGCATAACGATGCAAATGTGCTTGTAATGCCGGGTCGCTTTATCTCCAACGAAGAAGCTGTGAAAGTTGTTGATGCGTTTTTCCAGACTCCATATGAAGGAGGAAGGCACCAGAGAAGGATTGATAAGATCCCGCTAAAATAATTAGTCAGAACTTTTGTATTTGAAACATCAATAATTCAATATAATTTGCGCAGTTTGTGCTCAAATTCATATTGCTAAAAACACATACATTTGATGGCTTTGCCTTGAATGTATGTGTTTTTTTATTGTTATTTCTTGATTATACTCATATTAAACCCTGAAAAGGCGGAACTCCCCTCAGTTATATCCCTTCATAGCTTCCTTCATCCCAACCAATTTACAATCCTAAAATCAATGAAAAAATGACAATTAATACCCATACTCTTCATGTCTAAATATTGAAATAAAACCCTGATTTTATTAGCCTAAAATTTTGATATTTAACAAATTATCCTTAATTTTAAGAGAATAAAAAAACAATATTATCATGGAAAACAAATTAATCAGAAGTTATGGAGTGAGCGAATTTGCCATGCTCTATTTTCCGCATCAGACCCCAACAGCGGCATACAAAACCATGCGGAGATGGATAAACCTGGCACCGGGACTGAAAGAACGTCTCGCCGAAGCCGGATACCGGCAGTTCAATAAGTATTATACGCCGAAACAGGTGGGGATTCTTATAGACCATTTTGGGGAACCGTGAGAGGAGGGGACAAGAATGGATTATTCCGGGAAAAAGGACATAATTAAGGCTGAAAGCCTTTTTATAGCCCAGGGTGTGAGCCCTGGGTCACAGACACATAATAAACAAAAGCCCTGAAGGGGCGAAACAATGTTCTGTTATGGTTTCGTCGTTAATAGAGTGTCGCTCTTTCAGAGCTTTGAACGGATGGTTGTCGCTTTTACCCAGGGCTCACACCCTGGGCTATACAAATCAGGCATTTGCCTGATTTGATAAGGCTTTCAGCCTTGATAGATAGTTCAGAATTTGTTGAACTCACTTTAATATAAATTATCAGCAATGAAAAATCAAAGCAAACCGATGGAAAACGTTTTTGTTTACGTTAAATCGATTTATGAAAAAACCGGTTGCCGGAGCATGACCTCCGGCGAAGTGTATAATCTTATAACCGGAGGGACTCTCCGGCTGCAGACGGAGCAAATCCGTCGGCTGCAAGCCGGGGAGGGAAAGAAGGAAGAAGTGGATGCCGCAAAGCGGAAATTGGGTGGAATATTGCCCCATGCCGTGTTCAGCGGCGGTCGAGTGGAACAGAATGCCGAGTCGCACACTGGCTGCCTGATGTTCGATATCGACCATTGCAAAACACCCGCACGCGAGGTGGTTCGCCGTGCGTCGCAACTTCCTTACGTATTGCTTGCCACGGTCAGCGTCCGTGGCGAGGGAGTTCACGTAATTGTCAGGGCAGACGTATGCCTTGCCAATCACACAGTGGTGTATAAGCATGTGGCAGAGATAATCACCGCCGCCCTTGGCGAGGAAATCGACCCCGCCTGCAAGGACCTCTCGCGCGTGATGTTTCTAAGTCACGACCCGGAGGCTTATTACAATCCCAACGCCAGCATCCTACACTTACCCCACACTTTAACCAAAGATCAGAAAAATAATTTGACAGACAACCGCACCCCGGCAACCGACATCTCCCGCTATCTCGACGCCGCCTCAATCACCATGGTGAGCGGCAGCCGCCATACGCAGCTGACATCCCTTGCCGGCTGCCTGGTGAATGCCGGCTTCGACATGGACGATGCAATCGGCGAGTGCGTCCGCCGCTATGCCGAGCCGGATTTTGGAGAGAAAGAAATCGAATCCATAATCCGCGGAATATACAATAAGGGTAGGGCGGATTTCGGGAAAAACAGGAAAGAAAAGCCGTTCCGAAAGTCCGCCGAGTCCGCCGAGTCCGCCAAATCCGCCCATTCCGGAGGAGGTAATCCGGAAGAAGAGCCTCAAGAAGTTGACATAGAGGATAGTGGAGAGTTTTTGCCCCTCTTTCCGCAAAGTGTTTACGACTCCCTTCCGGACGGTCTGAAAAAACTGGTTCCGGAGCATATGGAAGGCTCTTTGAGGGATATATCATTGCTCACGGTTTTGACAATAAGCGGGTCTGCGATGCCCCTTGTCAAAGGCGTGTTCCGCCACAGGGAAGTTTATCCGGATTTGTATGTCTCGATAATCGGCGAGTCCGGAAGCGGAAAAGGTTCGATAGCCCCGCTCTACAAGCTCGTCTCGCTTTATCACAAGAAAATCTCCTGCGAATCGCGCAAGCAGGTTCGCCGTTACCAGCAGGAGAAGGACGACTATGAGCAGCTCCGTGCCGCCTATCGCAAGCAACTCCTCCAGAACCCGGGCAGCAAGGAGAAATTCACCGCCGAAGAACCGATAGAGGTCTATCAGAAGGAGCTTTGCCTTTCCGGTTATGTTACTGCGGCAAAGCTCGACGACATGCTTGCGGTGAACTCGCCCTATTGCACCCTGTTTTTCGAAACAGAGATGGAAACCATCAACAAGCTCAATAATTCGGACTACGGGATGTATAACGACACGCTGAACAAGGTGTTCCAGCACGAGTTCGTGGGCAGCCACACCATAAGCCGCGGCTCGCAGTCGGTCGATTGTCCGAAGCTGAGCCTTGTGATGAGCGGCACGCCGGGAATGTTCAGGAAAATGATACCTGATGCCGAGAACGGCACCTTCTCGCGAATGCTGATGTACCGCCTGCGCCCGGCAGACCATTTCATCCCGCTTACTTCGGAAGACGGCCCTTCGACCGACGAGGAACTGGAGCGCCATGCCGCCTACCTTCTGGAGATGGCGGACTATCTATGGGAATATCCCACAATGGTGAAATGGACCGACGCCCAGCGCCAGCGGGTGAACCGCTTTTTCGAATCGCGCTATGTCAGCAACATCGCCTTTTCGTGCCGTGAGCGCAACAGCACCGTGCAGCGTTATGCCCTGATGCTTTTCCGCCTCACTCAGATACTGACAGCCGCAAGGAAATATGACGACGGGTGGAAGCTGAGCGAGATGTATGTGGACGATGTGGATTTCGAAACCGCCTTTTCGATTACAAAAGTTTGCCTTAAGCATTCCGATTTTGTGGCGACATCACTGTCGAAAGAGAAGGACAAAATCCACTATACAATGCCGGACGACATGCATACCCTTTTTGTAAAACTTTCGCCTAAGTTTACCCGTGCCGAAGCGGTAAAATTGGGAGCGTCCGGAAGGATCTCCGAATCGCGAATCGAAAAGATGCTGAAAAGGGCTTTGAAATGCGACTTAATTGTCCGAGAATCATATGGTTGCTACGTGAAAACAGAGCTTGGTCTGCGACTCGTCTCCGAAAAATAGGCGGATTTGGCGGACTCGGCGGACTCGGCGGACTTTTTCGCCGGATTTTGCCCCGAAAATGATGGGTACTTATTGTAAAAAACGTCGCAGTGTTTCCTGCGGAACATGGTAGTGTTTTTTCCGGAACACCGCAGTGTTTTTCCTTGAAAAACTATTATGGAAAATATCTGATTTTACTCTCCGGGTGGTAAGAAAAAACGGTCGTTTTTTCTTACCACTTTTTGAGGGTAAAAAAGAAAAATCTACTTTTTTTGAAAATTTTCAGAATTAGGCTGTTGTATTATAAAAAGTTTTTTACATTTGCAGCGAGAGAAGGGAATTTGATGGTAAAAAAAAACGACCGTTTTTTTTTACCACGTGTGAAGATTATAAAGTGTTGATGAAAAGACCTTCCCTATATATTTAATTGAAATCATAATATATAATTTTTATATAACCAAAGATTTTAGTTAATAGTCATAGGTACGGGCAGTCGTGAAGACTCCCTGTATCTCAAGTTTAGTCCTCTTTTGTTCCATCCTTTAATAAGGTTGTGAAGCAAAAGAGAAATAATTCAGAATTTTCGAATAATAAAAGCCTATGGCTTTTGAAAAAATTTTATCCTAATTGAAAAATGACATTTTTTCATAGTTAAGGTTTTTATGGGAGCATGCCGCCGTGAGGCGCCCTGCTCTTGATTTTATTAATTATAAAAAAATAAAGAGTATGGTCAGACATTATTTAATATTAGTAGCAGGATGCCTTCTTGCCGCATTTTCATTGTCAGCTCAGACAGTGGACAAAAGGTGGTCCGTCAAGACAAACCTGTTGTATGATGCAACAGGAACGTTGAACGCTGGGGTGGAATATGCCTTTGCCGAAAAGTGGAGTGTGGATATTTCCGGTATGTATAATCCTTTTCATTTCGGAAACGGCAAGCAGTGGCAGGTGGCTTTTGTGCAGCCTGAGGCGCGATATTGGTTCGGCTCTGCTCTGAGCGGACATTTCGTGGGTGTGCATTTGCAGTCCGGAACATTCGACGCTGCAAATATTAAAATACCGTTCGG
>CASFJQ010000020.1 GCA_949295065.1 uncultured Parabacteroides sp.
TCCGCAGTAAGTAGTAGTGATAATTCTTAAACGACTTCCTTCTTTTTGAGTAAATTTCTTCAAGTCGTCCATTAAAATACGTATTCCTGAAACTTTCAAAAAAGAAACAATAAAACAGATCTCATCAGCACTAGCTATTTCACGACGAATTTCTTCTCCCAATGATAATGCACTTCCACCACCAGTAAAAAGATTACTCACACGAAAACCACTCATAGGTCTAATAGTTTGCGATCTACTTTGGTTTTGAAAAAGATATTGCTGGTGCGTCATAACCTCAGTCAATAGATTCTCATAATCGACTATCTGCATTTCTTCCAATAAACCAGCTTCTGATAAAATTTTGTTTATCATATTCACACGGTCTTGTTGATCCTCTATTTCTTCCAATTTATTGCGAATTACTTTTGCCAAATAATCAGCTAATATCTGAGGAGATTCAGCAGTATCAATATTATTTTTCAAACAAACGAGATTTTCTGCTTCAGATTGTTTGATTTCTCCCCTTGTCTCTTTATTAATGATATGTTCGTATATTCCTTTTTTCAGCATAGCTGTTTAAATTTATAAACCTACTCAGGTTTTATTACAATACGCCAATAGCCCCCAAAGTCAGCACCTTCGCGAGATAAAATACCCATAGACCGTAACTTTGCGATTTGTTTTTTTACGGTACGAGAACTAATTCCAATTTTATAAGCCATGGCTTCCGCTGATATTGATGGATCGGAAATGACGAAATCAATAATTTTCTGTGCTGTTTTTCCAATATTTTTAGGCTTACCCACAGTTTCTCCGAAACTTTTCTCCGAACCTTTTTGCAAATTACCGGAGGTTCTCTCCGAACCTTTTTGCAAATTACCGGAGGTTCTCTCCGAACCTTTTTGCAAATTACCGGAGGTTCTCTCCGAACTTTCTCCATTTACACCGGACTTTTCGAGAGTACTATTTACCCTGTTGGCAACTTCCTCAACAGGTATCCTTCCGTTCTCTCCCCAATTCAAATTATAGAATGTGGTATAGAAAGAAATAGCTTCAGTTTGATATTGTGGTGCTTTGCCCGGCAGGAAATTAGGCTGATTTTCTGTACGCTCCAGCATTTCCTTAAAATCGTAAGACGAGCATTCCGCTATCAATGTATTGTTATGAATTTGCATCGTTTTATTTTCGTTGTCTAGGTATAAAGCTCAAGTTATATATACAAATGTAAGGATAAAACATAATATTCTGTTAAAATTATTACATTGATTTGATTATTATGTGTTTAGATTACGATATTAATCAAATAATACTTGAGTTTGGCAACTGTTTCAAAAATTGCTATATAATCTAATAAGGTTAAAGAACAATTATACGTGCGTTTCATAGTGTATTTAAGCATATATTTAGACATCCTTCCATCAAAAACATCCAAAAATCATCTTCCATCCAAAATAATTCTTATAACTTTATTGTCGTTGATTATAGCAATTATTATTCGTATTATTAGTTTTAATCACTATAAATATATGATGGACTTTGTTAATCAACGAATTTATAAATTCGTTTAACTCACATTAAATAGTTATAGCCATGAGATTATTGTTCTTCTTTTTCACCCTTTTATTTTTAAGCTGTTCAGACAATCAAAATCTGAAACAAATAAATATCGAAAAAGATATAGTTGACATTAAAGAGGAAATACAAGAAATAGATTTTGGAGATAAGCTTTTTAATGCTTATTCAAAAGTACAGGTTACAAAAAAAGCATTGATTATAAGTAACCCAAAAGATTTCCCTAATCAAATACATTTAATTGACAAAAATGACTATCATTATTTAACCTCAACTGCTCCTGTCGGTCAAGGTCCCGGTGAAATCACAAGTTTAGGAGAAATACTTACGGATGAAGCTGGTTCGGAATTGTATGTGCAAGATTATGCACGGTATCAATTTTTTACCTATAATATTGATAGCGTATTAAACAATCCGGAATATAAACCTGCTTTAAAGTGGAATCTTGACCGGGACATTTTTCCTATAACGCTCCAAATGTTGAACGATACGCTTTCTTTAGGAGTCATAGGTATGCCGACAAGTCCTTCGGAAATCCATATTCAAACCGGATTTTGGAATATGGAGACTAATGAAATTCGTTTGCTGGATAATTTATATCCGGAAGATAATCATACCCGCTACGATATGGCAGCCTCTTTGCAAGATAATCTGATTGCAGAAGCGCATTGGTATAAAAACCTTGTCGTATTGCGGTCGTTCGATGGAGCTGAAATCTGTCGGATTAAAGGCAATACTGAAGAACATTCCGATTATTACCGAAAGCCTGTTTTTGCAGAAGGCAAGCTGTTTGTTTTGTATTAAGGACTTAACCGAAAAGAACAGCAGGAAGATAAATATTTCCCGGTGAAAATAGTTGCCTTTGACTTAAAAGGCAATTATATAAGGACATTCGACACGGGTTATAAAATCAATTCCTGGTGTTATGACAAAGATAACCATCGTTTTATATTTAGCATGAATGACGATATCCAATTCGGTTATCTTGATATAAATAAGTTGAATTTGAATTAGGATAAATATATATTATTGTCTGAATATATACCTGGATATAGCATTGAAATACATCTATATATATTGCTACTTACATCTATATATATTTGTCCGTACATCTATATATATTTGTCAGTACATCTATATATATTCAGAATTACTTCTAGATATATTTTGATTTAAGTTTTGCAAGTTGCTTAACTTAAAAGTAAGGTTCCCGGAGAGATGTTTCACAACTATGCTATCTCTTTAATAAACAGGGAAATGATGTGATTTAATGACAATATTTAACAAATATGTAATTCTGCCACGATTCGTGATTTTATGATAAAGGATTTGTGCTGAGGAATGATAAAAAATCAAAGGGGAAAAGCAAAGGTGTTAAATAATGTTTAAGTTTCACGGGATTTATTTGGCAATCAGAAACATAAATAAATTGTGAAACTTATGTTTGAAAACTTCCTATGTTTCGGAAAAAAGCTGCCGATGTTTTTTCAGAAACGTAGGCAGCTCTTCTTGGAAATCTCCTATGTTTTTTTTCTTTAATAAACTGTTTCAATAGTTGTAAAGCTTATGGAGATTACAACTTTCATTCTGATTTTACAATCAATTGTAAAATCATTTTACACTAACTGTAAAGAAACTTTACATTTTAAAATATCTCAGATTTTGTAAATGCTTGAGATATAGTGTTATCGGTGTTGTGGCACGGTAATGGCTATAATATAGGTGTAAACATAACAGAAAATGAAAATAAGATTTATACCTATATTATTAACTGTTCTGTGTTCGACACCGAATATTTTTGCCGCCAGCAATGGCAGTAGCAGCGATACGATTGCTGTAATGACATTGCACGACTGTATGGAATATGCCGTGAAATATTCCACCAAAAACGAAATACAGAAACTTGATAATTCAGATAAACGCATCGAACGCCGTGATGCTATACTGAAGGCATTCACTCCATCCGTTTCAGCAGGAACTTATGCCTACACTAATTTCGGACGTGCTGTTGACCCGGAAACGAATACTTATATCAATTCAACTTCTTTCAATAACGGATATTCAATCAATGCCAGTCTGACATTATTCGATGGATTCTCTGCCATCGACAATATAAAGATTTCGCAGACTGCTGTAAAGATGGGAATTTCCGAGGAAGAAAAACTTCGCAACGAATTGTGCCTTGCCGTGATGGAAGCTTATTGCAATGTCCTTTTCCATTCCGAAATGACAGAAGTTCTTACTGAACAGGTTGAGATTGCCAAAACCAATCTTAATCTTATAAATAAGCAGTATGAACTCGGACAGAAAAGTTATCCCGATGTTGCGCAGACAGAAGCAGACCTTGCCGACAAGGAATACTTGCTTGTAAATTCCGTGAACAGTCGCGATGACGCTCTTCTTACTCTTAAGTCCATAATGCTATGGCCAATAGAAAAGGAGTTGCGCCCGGACATGTCGATGTTGGAGAATAATAATTATTCCATATTGTTCGATAATGAGTCCGAAGATGAAATCATAAACTATGCCCTTGCAACACAACCTTCAGTTCTAATAGCCGAAGGAAGTTTGAAAAAGGCAAAATATGCCTTGCATACTGCAAAATGGCAGTTCCTTCCATCTTTGTCACTTAGCGGCGGCTGGTCCACAAGTTTCTACAGCTATCCCGGAAGAGCCGATTCACAGACACCATCTTTCTGGTCGCAATGGAAAAACAACTCCGGACAATATATTCAATTGAATTTGTCTATTCCGATATACGACCGCCTGTCGCGTTTTTCCAATCTTTCCAAGAAAAGGAATGACTATCGCCGTGCCGAGGCTCAGTATCGTCAGACGTTGCAGGATGTTGAATCGGAAGTGTCGCGAGCATTGCAGGATAAAAGAGGCGCTATAAAAGCATTGGTTCATGCCGAGAAAAAATCCGACGCTCAAAAGGAAACATTTCTTCTTCATGAGAAGAAAATGAAACAAGGGCTTATATCTCCGGTGGAATATCAGACAATCTCAAATTCATATCTGAATTCATGTGCCGAGAAACTTGATGCCCGCCTGAAGTTGTTCCTTAAAAATAGTGTGGTTAATTATTATAAGGGGATTGGTTATTTGGAGCAGGAAATGGGAAATTGAAAAAATAAGGAGTCAAGTAGTCAAGTAGTTAAGAAGTCAAGTAGGAATTTCTTATTTCCTGTTGCCTTGTCAACTCGTCAACTTGTTACCTCGTCAACTCAAAAACTTAAAAACTCAAAAACTAATAAACTCAAAAAGTATGGATAAAAAAATAGAACCCAAAAAAGGAATGGCATTACTCTTAAGCAAGAAAGCAATACCATATTGGAGCGCCTTGCTGGTCGTTGCCTTTGTATTATATTTGATTTTTCGTGATAATGTTTCAACACTGAGAATCGACAATGAAGCACTTTCAATATCAGAAGTCGTTTCCGGTGATTTCAACGACTATATAAGGGTGAACGGACAAGTGCAACCAATGACAACCGTACAAATCAGTTCGCTTGAAACCGGTGTGGTAAAGGAAATATATATGGAAGAAGGAACAAAAGTAAAGACAGGAGACAAGATTCTACGTCTGGCAAATGAGAATCTCGATATGCAGATTCTCAATTCCGAAGCAGATTTGGCGGAGAAAGAAAATTTGCTCCGAAACACAATGATTTCCATGGAGCAGCAACGTCTTAGCGTAAATCAGGATATGTTGCAGTATGAAATGGAAGTCAAGCGTTCACGCAGATTATATCTTTCCCAAAAAGCTCTTTATGAGGAAAATCTGATAGCAAAAGAAGATTTCCTGAAGGCTGAGGAAGATTATCAATTGGCTGAAGGTCGCCTGGAACTGGTTCGTGAACGCTCCGTTCAGGACAGCCTTTACCGTAGCGTGCAGGTCAAGCAGATGCAGGAGAGTCTGGACAATATGCGCCTGAATATGCAGATGATTCGCAAGAGGAAAGACAATCTTATCATATCAGCTCCTATAGACGGAGAGATTGGTTTGCTGGATGTTGTGCTTGGCGAGTCTGTTTCTTCCGGAGGAAAAATAGCACAGATAAACAATCTGGACAGTTATAAAATTGAAGCACAGATTGACGAGCATTATATCGACAGAGTTTCACCCGGACTGGAAGCCGATTTCGAACGTCAGGATGAATCATATCGTGCAGTTATCCGTAAAGTTTATCCGGAAGTGAGAGACGGAAAGTTCAAGGCGGATTTCAAGTTCATTGGCGGACAGCCAGAGAATATCCGTACAGGACAGACTTATTATCTTAATCTGCAACTCGGACAATCCAAAGAAGCTGTTCTCGTTCCACGCGGCACATTCTATCAGAAAACCGGAGGAAGATGGATCTATGTTCTCACAGCCGATGGCAGCAAGGCTTATAAAAGAGAAATAAAAATAGGACGGCAGAATCCTCAATATTATGAAGTGCTTGACGGACTGCAACCTGGAGAACAGGTTATTACTTCGGGATATGATAATTTCGGGGATAATGAATGTTTGGTGATAAGGTGAGAAAATTGAAAATTGAAAATTGAAAATTAAAAATTGAAATTGCTGTGTTTTTTAGGAGTCAAGAAGTCAAGGAGTCAAGAAGTTAAGTAGGAATAACTTATTTCCTGTAGCCTCGTCAACTTGTCATCTTGTCAACTAATAAACTTAAAAACTCAAAAACTTAAAAACTCAAAAATATGATTAAAGTAAACAACCTAAGCAAAATCTTCCGTACAGAAGAAATCGAAACAACAGCATTGAATAACGTATCATTCGAAATAAAAGAAGGTGAGTTTGTAGCAATAATGGGACCGTCAGGCTGTGGCAAGTCAACATTGCTCAATATTCTAGGTCTTTTGGACAATCCTTCAGAGGGCAGCTATCAGCTGTTGGGACAGGAAGTGGCTAATCTTAAGGAACGCGAACGCACCAAGTTCAGAAAAGGAAATCTCGGCTTCGTTTTCCAGAGCTTCAACCTGATTGACGAGTTGAATGTGTTCGAAAACGTGGAGCTTCCGTTGAAATATCTCAACATCAGTGCTTCTGAACGAAAACAACGTGTCACAGCAATGCTAAAGCGCATGAACATAAGCCACCGTGCGCAGCATTTCCCGCAGCAGCTTTCCGGAGGTCAGCAGCAGAGAGTTGCGATTGCCCGTGCCGTAGTTTCCAATCCAAAGCTGGTTCTTGCCGATGAGCCTACCGGAAACCTTGATTCCAAGAACGGAAAGGAAGTTATGGATTTGCTCACTGAGCTGAACCAAGAAGGAACAACAATTGTGATGGTGACTCACTCACAGAAAGACGCTTCAATGGCGCAGCGCACAATAAACCTGTTCGACGGACGCATAGTCGGTGACGTCAGAAACGAACTCTAAAAATCAAACAACCATGAACAAGAAAAATTGGATACTGAAAATATTCTCACTTGGAGTAGGCCTTGCAATAGGATGCATTCTTATTGCCAAAGTTTGCTTCGAGTCCACATACGATAACTTCTATAAGGATATAGAACGGATTTATCTGATAAAGACGGGATATTCCAATCAGGGAGAAGAACGTGATTACAATCAAGTTAGCGGAGCTATTGCCCCAGGCTTCAAGCAATACGTTCCTGGTGTGGAATATGCAACCCGCACCACATTCATGTTTGCAAGCGACAAATTCTATACTGCGGACAAGAATCCTGTTTCCGGAGTTCTGGTTGTTGCCGATACTTCATTCTTCCATGTGTTCAACCGTGAGATATTGGCTGGCGATGCTGTAAAAGTTTTGTCTCAACCAATGATGCTGATGGTTAGCCGTTCTTTTGCCGAAAAGCTTGGTGGTGTTGAGAAGGCTGTCGGACAGGTTATATACAATGAAGACAATTCCGGGATGAAATTGACAGTAGGTGGAGTTTTTGAGGATTTCCCCGAAAACGGTAGTTTGTATTATGATATCCTCTTGTCTATGGCTTCATTTAGCAAATGGAGCCGTGAGAACTGGTTGGGAAATGATCGCTATCAAGGATATGTAAAATTGGAAGAAGGAGTTGATCCTTCCTCTCTATCTGATGCTATCCGTATGATGCAGGAGGAGAACCAGCCCCTTGAAGAAATGGAAAAGAATGGGGAAAAGATATGGTATTTCCTGTCGCCCTTTAACAAACTTCACACCTCAGAGCCGCAGGTGCAAAACCTGATAATCATTCTTTTAATAGTATCATTGGTGTTGCTGCTTATATCGCTGATGAATTATATACTTATTACCATATCCGAGATGGTGAAGCGTTCCAAGGAAATGGGTATCCACAGGTGTTATGGCGCAGGAACATGGAATATATATATGATATTGTTCAGGGAAACATCTGTAGTGATGGTTATATCTCTTATTTTGGCTTCAGCATTGATATTCGCTGCAAGGCCGGTTATCAAGGATTTGCTTGGAGCTGAACTTACATCGCTCTTTATTCCTGAGACCATTTATGTTCTAGTTGCGGTAATAGTAGTTTTACTTATTGTTTCTACTGTTATTCCCGGCTATTTGTACGCAAAAGTTCCAGTCAGTGTAGCTTTCCGCAGTTATAGTGAGAACAAGAGGCATTGGAAACTTGCATTGTTGTGGGTTCAGTTTGTGATAAACATATTCCTTGTGTGTTTTATGTTCGTCATAATTGCGCAGTATGACAAGGCTCTTAACGACAAAACAGGTTATGAATATGAGAATGTATTGTACTACAATGTCCGAGGTGTGGAAAAACAACAGGTGGAAAGAAGTATTGCTGCTCTTCATTCTATACCAGATGTTGTTGGTGTTGAGAGATGTTATGATTTGCCTTTTAACTACTGTTCCGGAAACAATATTTCTTTGCCTGGTGACGATCGTAGCTTGTTCAACATTGCTGACCAGTATTTTGGAACAAAAGGTTTCTTCGAGTTTTTCAATATACCAATATTGGAAGGACGTGTTCCTGAAACAGAACAGGAAGTTGCCGTAAGCCGTAAGTTTGTGGAAAGAATGCAAGAGTTTGTTGATTGGAAGGACGGAGCTTTAGGTAAAAGCATTTATGTCTCTGAACATTCCGATTCAACCGCTTTTGGGCAAGGTATACTCACTATCACTTGTATTTATGAGGACTACCGCATTGGTTTGCTTACACGAAACGACGAGCGTCCAAGTATCAGATTTACTGGAGACTCAGAAAATTCATATATGCCTTTCATACTGATAAAGGTAAAGAAAGTTTCTCCCGAAATTATCAGCCGCATAGAGAAGGAAGTGCAGAAAGAAATCCCCGAAAAGGATATAGAGATACATTCCTATAAACAAGTTATGCAAAGCATGTATGACGACAATCGTAAGATGAAAGACACAATCCTTGCAGGTTGCATATTCTCCCTTTTGATAGCCTTCTTTGGTCTGGTCGGTTATGTGCGTGACGAATCGCAGCGTCGCAGCAAGGAAATAGCCATCAGAAAGATAAGCGGAGCCACTTCGTCCGAGATTTTGTTAATCTTCGTAGGTGAAATGTCCAAATGGATATTGATTGCTGCCATTGTAGGAAACCTTTCGGCTTATTATGTATCCGGATTATGGCTCGAACAGTTCTCCGAAAAGATAAGTGTTTCAGTATTGTATTTCCTTGCTGCCGACATTATCGTGGCTATCATAATCCTTGCGACAGTTGTCGTTTCAAGTCTGCAGATTATGAATGCTAATCCTGTGGAGTCGTTGAAGAGTGAGTGAGAATGTAATGCAGTCGGTTTCCGGTTTTGTAATTTAGTATCAACATTTACCCGTAAATATTATGGAAACATTCAACAACATAAAAACATTATTACGCAAATATCCTGTGCCTGTCACATTGAATATGTTCGGGCTGGTGATGGCATTCACAGCCTTCATAATAATTATGGCACATGTGCAATATGAGCGGAACTTCGACAAGTTCCATCCCGGAGCCGACTGTATTTTCAAGGTTGAAATGCCTGAGAATCCTTATTTCCGCTCCGTACTTCCTCCGGGATTTGCCGATGCGGTGATAAATTCGTCATCCCATGTTGAGGCTGGCACGCTGGCCTGTCCTTTCGTCGGTGAAACATATCTTACGGTGACAGGCTCCGGCGGCGAGCTTGAAGGTTTCAAGCAAGAGGTAAACCTCGTAAGCCCCGGTTTCTTTGATGTGTTTGGTGTTGAGGTGACGGAAGGAAGTCGTGACGCGCTTGCCAAACCGGACAATGTGGCTATTCCGGAAAGCCTTGCCGAAAAGATGTTTGGTAATGATTCTCCTATTGGCAAACTTGTGCATCTGAAGTCAAAATCCGATTACTTCCTGCCGCTTGCCGATATGTATGTCGGAGCTGTATATAAGGATTTTCCCGGAAACACGCAGCTCAACAACGACATTCTTGTTCCCGTTCCGCAATCGTTGATGCAAGGTTTCGGAAACTCCAATTTCGTATGTTACCTGAGGCTGGATAATCCCGATAACGCATTGCTTGTGGCGGACGAGTTTAATCGTAATTTCGATTTCTCACGCTACACATATCTTAACCCCGTTTCTCTTGTTCCGTTGCAGGACGTATATTTCATGGACGGCGAGGCGGATGCGTATGTGTTCAAGACGGGAAGCAGGCTGCAGAGCAATATGATGATTGTAATTGCGGTGTTGATTGTATTCATAGGCTTGTTCAATTTCATCAATTTCTATATTTCACTGATGCCATTGCGCCTTCGTGGAATCAACACCCGTAAAATACTTGGTGCCGAAGTGTGGACGCTGCGCCTCGAACAAGCCCTTGAGACTGCTTGCCTTGTTGGTTTTGCAAGTGTGTTAGCTGTTGGTCTTAGTATTCCAGTTTCCTCATGGTTTGCCGAATCAGATATCATACAGGAGCCGGTCAACATGTCGGCATACGGCGGTCTGTGCGCGGCAAGCGTGTGCGGCGCCTTCCTGCTGGGAATGCTTGCCGGAATATATCCTGGCTATTTTGTCACATCTTTCCCGATGTCTTTGTTGCTTAAAGGAAATTACGGATTGACACCTTCGGGCAAGAAAATCAAGAACGTGCTGCTTACGCTGCAATACACCATATCATCGGCATTGATGATATTCATCGTCTTTATATTCCTGCAGAATCATTTGATGATGCGTGCGAACACAAACTTCGACCAGGACCAGCTTGCCGTGATAAATCTCACAAGGGAAATGGCTGTGGAGCGTGGCTCGTGGCTTCGTGAGGCTTTGCGCCAATATCCCGAAGTTGAAGATGTCGCTTTCGCCAGTGGTTATATCGGCGGGCAGGATTCATACACTACCGGAGCTATGGAATGGCGTGGGGAAGAAGCAAAGACTTTCTTTATCAACTGTTCACCCAATTTCTTCAAAGTGATGGGTATTGATATTATTGACGGTCGCGACTTTACCGGCGACACGGACAACGGTGCCATAATCAATTCCTATCTTCGCGATAACTATGGTGTGGAAGTCGGGACAGTTATCAGTGGTGAGACAGACGTGGTGGGCGTTTGTGAGGAGATAGCTTTCACTTCGGTCCGTGAAGAAAAGGTTCCTGTCGTCTTTTCCGTCTGGCCTGTCGAATCCGGACGTATGTCATTCGTATATGTCCGCTTGAAGAAAGGATTCGATGCAGTTACTGCAGTGTCGCATATCCGCAAGGAAGTGGCAGCAATGGATGCAGCTTATCCTGTGGATGTCAAGTTCTACGACCAATTGCTCGATGCGCTTTATAAAAAGGAAATACGTTTTGGTAAAACAATATTGTGTTTCTCTGTGCTTGCAGTCGCACTGTCGTTGATCGGTGTTTTTGCAATGGTGATTTTCGACATTTATTATAAAAGGAAAGAGATAGCATTGCGGAAAGTTTTCGGAGCCGGATTCGCGGATATAATAGGTTGGGGAATAAAACCATATTTTGTTTTTGTCAGTGTCGCTTTCATAGTTGCCGCCCCGATTTCGTGGATGATTACTTCTGACTGGTTGGAGAACTTTGTAAACCGTGTTCCGCTAATTCCGCTTGTGTTTGTCCTCATATTTATTGCCATGCAAGCTGTCACTTCGTTGCTTATTTATGTTATTTACGCGACTGTGGCTAAGGAAGCTCCTTCTGACAGTTTGTCTGCTGAGTGATTTTAAATACAAACATACTTATAATCATCATTTAAGTTTCGCAAGTTGCTCAACTTAAAAGTAAACAAGGCTTCAGATACGAGTCGACAAGGTCAGAACACCTGTAATTTAATGAATTATTATCCAAAAACCTTGTTAACTTGTCTTCTTGTCAACTTGTTGTCTGTAAGTTTATCTTGCGAAACTTGAGTAATCATCACATAAATAAATGAGAAATATGCTAAAGACATATTAGAACCATCTAATCCAAAATATCGGCTCACCTAGGTGATTCAATCAGCTCACCTAGGTGGATTGATTGGCTCACCTAGGTGAATTGATTAACCCACCTAGGTGGTTCGATAAAAACATTTAGATAAAAGGATAAAAAGATTAAATTGATAAAGGGTAATGATTGTTATCTAAAAATCTTTATTTTTGAAATAAATTCTTGTCAACACCTTATATAAAAGTTGAGCTTGCGAAACTTAAATAATGTGAGTTCGACGAATTATAAATGACAGATAATTCTGTTAAATAGAAAGGGAAAAGATAAACATATAATGATGAACAAAGGAAAGATACTGGTAGTTGATGATAATACAGGAATTCGTTCGGCACTGTCGGTTTTGCTGCCCAAGCATTTCGACAAGGTGGAGCTGTTGTCGTCGCCAAAAGATATTCATGCGATGATGCGCGGATTTTCTCCCGATGTTATTTTGCTGGATATGAATTTTGATACTGACACCAACACGGGGAATGAAGGGCTGTTTTGGCTTTCGGAAATAAAGAAAGTGAATCCGGCTGTGGAAGTTGTGCTTTTTACAGCATATGCCGATATAGCACTTGCCGTAGAGGGAATGAAGCGCGGAGCCTTCGATTTCGTTGTGAAACCGTGGGACAATGAAAAACTCGTATCAATCCTTGCTTCAGCGTGTGGTAATAAATCAACCTCTAAAAAAGGAAAGGTTGCGGATGGAGAAGCAACTCAGGCTGTAACCATGCACTGGGGAAATAGCGAAAAGATGCTTTCCATACACCGGACTGTTGGCAAAATAGCGCCTACTGATGCCAGTATATTAATTACGGGCGAGAACGGAACCGGAAAGGATGTACTTGCCGCAGAAATTCACCGCCTTTCGGACCGTGCGGCAAAACCGATGGTTTGCGTTGACGCCGGTGCTATCACCGAAACATTGTTCGAAAGCGAGCTTTTCGGACATGTGAAAGGAGCATTCACTGATGCTCATGCGGACCGAGTGGGAAAAATAGAGCAGGCTGCCGGAAGCACTCTTTTCCTGGATGAGATAGGAAATATTCCTCTGTCGTTGCAGGCAAAACTGTTGCGTGTGCTTCAGAACAGGACTGTCAGCAAGGTTGGCAGCTCGCGCTCGGTTCCTGTGGACATTCGACTGATTTGTGCCACTAACCGTAATCTGGAAGAAATGGTGCGTAATGGAGAGTTCCGCGAAGACCTTTTCTATCGTATCAACACGATACATATTCCGATGCCTCCGCTTCGTGAGCGGACGGACGAGATAATACCTCTTGCCGGAATATTCATGAAACGCTATGCCGACAAATATCGCCGCAATTTGCACAGTATATCTCCCGAAGCCGAACAGATGCTGTTGCATCACACTTGGAACGGAAATATACGTGAGCTTCAGAATGTGATTGAGAAAGCTGTTATTATGTCCGAAACTTCTGAACTGTTGCCGAAAGACCTTGGCATTTCATCACAATCTGCCGTTTCGTTACAAAATCCCGAAAACGAAACACTTGAAATGGTTGAGGAAAGAACAATACGCCAGGCAATGGAACGTTGCAACGGAAACCTTACGCATGTGGCTAAACTTCTGAACATAAGCCGCCCGACGCTTTATACCAAACTTAAGAAATATAATATATGATTTCCACCGGATATGTTATATTGATTGTTGCGGCAGCAGTTGTCCTGTCTGTTGTCTTTTCCGGAGTATATTATCATAACAAGATACTTGGGAAAATAACATATATGCTTGATGCTCTGGAGGACAAGGAACTTAATTTTCGTTTCGACGAGAGTCATCTTCACAACCGCCGCCTGCATAAAACTCTTAACAGAATACGCGTCATTTTCGAAAAAGAAAAAGAGGAGATTGCCGAGCATGAGAAATATTATGCGCGTATGCTCGACCAGGTGACAACAGGAATAGTTGTGGTTGACCGTGAAGCGAAACGCGAAGGCAGAGTGATATATTGCAATGCTTCTGCGCTTGCGATGCTTGGCGTTGCTACATTCAGCCAGACAAGGCAATTGGGAAATATCAGTCCGGAGCTGGAGAATTGTTTCCGTTTGTCAGGTCCGGCGCTTAATGATATGCGCGTTTCCATATATAATGAAAAAGGGAAGACAACTCTTTCCGTAACAAACACTGAAACTTCGTTACAGGGAAAGAGTGTGAGTATTTTTGCCCTTAATGATATAACCAATGAAATGGCACATAACGAGGAACTATCTTGGAACAGGCTTATACGTGTCCTTACCCACGAGATAATGAATACCATCACGCCTATATCTTCGCTTAGCCACACATTGTCCGTTGAGCTTGAGAAAACATCGCCTGATTCTCCGGTGAACCGGAAAGAGTTGAAGCTCGGGCTAGACACTATCTCTGATTCGTCCAAAGGTTTGATAAAATTTGTTGATACTTACCGTTCGCTCACCCGCATATCCGCTCCGCAGAAGAAGGCTTTTTTCCTGAGAGATTTGGTTGAAAGGGTAAGGAAACTTTCGCATGAGCAGCTTTTGTCATCAAATGCGGATTTCGCTTATAAGGAAATGTCGGACGATATTTTGCTTTATGCTGATGAAGACCAAATATCACAGGTGTTCATAAATCTTGTGCGTAATGCATTGCAGGCAGGAGCAACTTCAATTGTTATTCAGTCTGAAATAGACTTTGCCGGTTCAACAGTAGTTACGGTTTCAAACAACGGCAAACCAATAGGAAAAGACAAGCATGATGAGATTTTTGTTCCGTTTTATACAACCAAGCAGGACGGAACTGGAATTGGTCTGAGCATTTCCCGCCAGATTATGCGTATGCACAATGGTTCTATTTCATTGCAGGAAAGTAATGAGGAAAGAACTTCGTTTTTGCTTTGTTTCAGGTGAGGAGAGAAGGAAAAAGAGCTGTGTCAAAACGAAAAGAATGAAAACACAAAGTCACAGAGGAAATATATTGAGTATAAATAAAATATAAACTCTGTTTCTCTGTGGCTCTGTGTTTAAACTTATTTTGGTACAGCTTCTCTATGAGGAAATTAGTTTGATACACTCCATTCGAATACACCGGCAGAAACTTTCTCTTTCAGTTTTACTTCAAGTTTCAGAGCCGAAGTTTTCACCGGATTGAAATTTACAGTATTAGGATTTCCCTTTTCAGTGCTGTATTTGTCAGGATTTTCAACCTCTTTCCATTCTCCGGAATTATCCAGATAAAGAATTCTCCAGGAAGAAGGAATATGGCAACCGCCCCAAGGACTGTCGTCATACCAATATACTGTAGAAGAGCTGATTGTCTGGGCTTCAGGGAAAGTATAAGTTATCCATTCTGTTGTTCCTTCTTTCGGCCACCAGTGGAAATAAGGAATAGTGCGGTCGTTCTCGTCTTTTGGAGTAAGACCGTCGGCAATTGCTTTCAGAGACTTGCTATCTACTGATGCTTCTATTTTACTTTTTGCAGCCAAAGTCGGAATAGTTGCCGGACGTGTAGCATAGGTTTCCTGCGGAAGCCATACACACATATTTCCTTGTCCGCGATGAGCCCAAGCATAATAAGGAATAAGAGTGAGAGTGCGGTCGATAGTCTTTAGTTTGCCATCTTCGCCATATTCCAGAGTCTGAACCGGAGTTTTTATTTGTGTGATACCATAGAGCAAATCAGGTTTGTTTACTGTTTCAAACTCTGGTTTTCTATTTGCCAGAACACTGAGAACATCGAAATCATTGTCCGGCCATTCTGCGCAATATACAACAGGACCACGTTCAACAGCAATCTTTCCGCGGTCTGCTTCAACTTTGTTATTAGCCTTTACAGTGCGAACTTCCATATCGAAATGAACGGAAACTTTATCTCCTTTTTTCCATTTGCGGCTTATGGTGAAATATCCGTTGTCGGTTTGTGAACTTACCGGTTCGCCGTTGAGCATAACAGAATACTGAGGACGTTTGCCGTCAGAATATGAATAAAGGTCGCTTGGCACAGGCTGGTTGCGAACCCATCCCGGGAGTCTTATTTTAAGGTCGAATGTACCGGCAGAGTTTTTGTCTATACATATATTAATATCACCACTCCAAGGATATGTTGTGTTTTGTGACAGTGTTACTTTCTTTCCGTTTACACTGAGAGTGGCATTGTTTGACATGAAAAGGTTTACATAAATGCTGTTGTCCTTTACCGCATATACATATCCGGGAAGAGAAGGAATGAAACGGCAGATATTTGAAGGACAGCATGCACAGCCGAACCAAGGTTTACGTTGGTGCTGGCCCATTGATTCCAGAGGATTTGGATAGAAAAATCCGCCACCATCCAGTGATACGCCTGAGATAAGACCGTTGTAGAGAGTACGTTCAAGCACATCATAGTATTTTGATTCGCCATGCAAAAGGAAAAGGCGGTGGTTCAGATATACATTACCGATTGCGGCACAAGTTTCGCAATATGCCGACATGTTTGGCAATTCGTAATTCTTGCCGAATGCTTCACCTTGATTTGTTGCACCTATTCCGCCTGTGATATATAGTTTGCGGCTCACGATATTATCCCAAATCCTGTCGATGGCATGAATGTAGGCTGTGTCGCCGGTGAGGGCGGCAACATCTGCCATTCCTGAATACATATATGCGGCACGGACAGCATGACCGACAGCTTCATCCTGCTGGACAACCGGTTTGTGTGCCTGGCTGTATTCGTCTTTTCGTGATGTGTAGCCACGTTTATCCAGGAAAAATTTAGCCTGGTCCAGATATTTCTGTTCGCCGGTAACGAGATATAGTTTGGCAAGAGCCATTTCCGCAATCTGATGTCCAGGCACTTTTACCTGCTGTCCCGGCTTGTCGCCAATTTCACGGCAAACGCAATCGGCATATCTTATTGCAACATCCAGGAAATTGCGCTGTCCTGTTGCCTGATAATGTGCGATAGCACCTTCCACCATGTGCCCAAGATTGTAGAATTCGTGGCTTAGTTCTTCCACTTTTTCCCATCTTTTGGTGCCTGCCCATTCGTGAGGATGTTTCGGATTCATTGTACGTGCGGTGAACAGATAACCGTCTTCTTCCTGAGCCGAGGCTACGATTACCAGCACGCTGTCTATATATTCTTTAAGTTTCTTGTCGGGATATGTTTGCAGCAGATAGCTTGCTCCTTCGATTGTTTTATATACGTCGGTATCGTCGAAAGAGTAGCCTGTCACTTTGTTGTCTTCACTCGGATGTGCTGCCATTTCAAAGTTTTTGTAGCGTCCGGTTTCTTCGCATTTGCTGAATGCCAGAGGAATTGTTACTTCACGGCTGGCTTTTAGACGCTGTCCCCAAAATGAATCCGTAACTTTGACTGAAGTGAATGGAACTGGGTCAATCGGATATCCGTGTGCCTGTTTCTCTTTCTGAGCGTTTGCTCCAAATGCTATTAATGAGAGGAGCATTGCTGAAATTACTGTTTTTTTCATGGACTGATATTTTGTTGACAAGTTAACGAGGTTAAGGGTTTACAAGTTGATTATTATTGATTCCTTATCAACTTGTATCTGTAACCTTGTTAACTGTTGTGTTTATTTTGCTAAAATAACACTTATTTTTGATATGATGCAAAAATCAAAGCTCCTTTAACTTATTTCCGGATTAATCTACTGCCCAATCGCTAATAGTTTTATTCTTTCACGCGAATGATTGAGATGGCGAATCAGATATGTTGGAGTTCCTGTGCTGAAACAATAATCATTGAGTTATGGATAATTGCAAACAGACATTATCAAACTTACTCCTTTATAATTTGCCTTATTGATTTTTCTCTTTATCTTTGTGAGAAATGAAATGAAACATTACAAAATGAAACGTTATTTGTGCTTTTCTTTGGTGATAATGACTGTGTTGGCTATGTGTCTGACCGGTTGTAACCTTACTTCTGATGTCAAAAAGACAGAAGAGGTTAAGATTGATTCAATACAGGTAGAGAAAATTTATCATTTGCTGGAAAATCCGGACAATCCGAATTGTAATCTGGTGATTGATTTTAATTATCCGGTTGAGTGTCCGGATAAGACAATTCTTCCTGTTCTGCAAAAACAATTTGTTGTAGCATATTTTGGTGACGATTATGCCGAATTGACACCTCAGGAAGCTGTGAACAAATATGTGGAAGATTATATTACAGGATATAAGGAACTGGAAGAAGATTTCAAGAAGGATATTGAAGAGAATGAAACACCTGGTTCATGGTATTCTTATTATGAAATGTCGCAGAACGAAGTAGTGTATAACGAAGGTGGTTTGCTTTCTTTCACTGTGAGTTTTGAAAATTATACCGGTGGCGCTCATGGCTCTCATAGCTACACCAACTTTACATTGAACACAAAAGATGGCAAGCGGATTACTGAAGAGGATTTGTTTGTTGAGGACTATCAGGATTCTTTGGCTAAACTGCTTATAGATGAGATTACCAAAAAGAATAATTTGCAGGATCCAAAAGGACTGGAAGATATAGGTTATTTCAGCGTGGATGAAATTTATCCTAACAATAACTTCTATATAGATGCAACTGGTATAACTTATACTTTCAATGAATATGAGATTGCAGCCTATGCTTTGGGACAGACTGAAGTGCATCTGTCATTTGAACAGATTATGCCGCTTTTGAAAGAAAATAGTCCTGTGGCAGGAATGATTAAATAAAGGTTCGGTTGTTGAGTTATAAATTCATTGATTTTATATCCTTGTCAACTTGCACGTGAAATCTTGTTGACAATTTAATATACATAATAGAAAATGAACGAGAATAATAATATTGAAAATCCGATAGTGGCACAGCAGCTCGCTTTGTTGAATTCTTATTTCCCGGAATTGACGGAAAAACAGAAAGAACAATTTGCAGCATTGTATGAGTTGTATGCTGACTGGAACTCTAAAATAAATGTGATTTCAAGAAAGGACATAGACAATCTGTATATGCATCATGTTCTTCATTCTTTGGGAATCGCTAAGATGTTGCATTTTAAAGATGGTTCTTCTGTTATGGATTTGGGAACCGGTGGAGGTTTTCCTGGCATCCCATTGGCTATTCTGTTTCCGGAAGTGAAATTCCACTTGGTGGACAGTATTGGTAAGAAGATAAAAGTAGGACAGGCCGTTGCTGATGCAATAGGTTTGCAGAATATATCTTTCCGTCATTGCCGTGGAGAGGAAGAAAAGGGAATGTTCGACTTTGTTGTAAGTCGTGCAGTAATGCCTTTGTCGGACTTGGTGAAGATTGTACGCAAAAATATCAGAAAGGAACAGATAAATGCATTGCCGAACGGACTTATATGTCTGAAAGGTGGAGAATTGGAGCATGAAGTGCTTCCGTTCAAGAATCAGGCGATGACTATAAAACTTGCTGATTATTTCAAGGAAGAGTTTTTTGAAACCAAGAAAGTTGTTTATGTTCCGCTATGATTAAGATTGAAAGATTTGAGGTGAATTTTTTCTCGGAAAATACATATGTATTATATGACGAGACTAAAGAAGCGGTGATTATTGACTGTGGATGTCTGAGAGAAGCCGAGAAACAGCGTGTAAGCCGCTTTATAGAGCAGAATAATCTCGTTTTGAAACGAAATCTTTGCACTCATTTGCATTTGGATCATATGTTCGGTAACGAATTTATATATGTAACTTATGGTATTAGTCCTGAAGCTAATGAGGCTGACGAGGCTCTGTTGCCTTCAGTTGAGGAACAGAGCCGTGCATTCGGCATGCCTGTTGATGTGAAGGCTGTTCCTTTGAAGAAATATCTGAATGATGGAGACAAAGTGAGTTTCGGAAATTCGGAATTGGAAGTGATTGCTTTGCCGGGACATTCGCCTGGTGGTATAGCATTCTATTCTGCTGCAGATAATTTTGTGGTTGTTGGCGATTCTTTGTTTGCTGGAAGTATTGGCAGAACAGACTTGTGGGGAGGAAATCATAATGCACTGGTTTCGTCGTTGAGAAAAAGGATAATGACTTTGCCCGATGATACAAAAGTTTTCCCCGGACATGGACCGGCAACTACAGTAAAGAATGAAAAAGAATTTAATCCTTATATTTAATATTAAGACTATGGACACAAATAAATTTGTTAACCGTCACATCGGGATTGCTCCCGAAGATGTTCCGGTTATGTTGGAAACCATTGGTGTGAACTCTTTGGATGAGTTGATTGACCAGACAATTCCGTCTAATATCCGTTTGCAGCATCCACTTAATTTGCCGGAGCCAATGACGGAAAGAGAGTTTGCAGAACATATCAATGAACTGGCTTCGAAAAATGAAATTTTTACTTCCTATATAGGAATGGGATGGTATGATACTGTATGCCCGGCTCCTATTCAGAGAAATGTGTTTGAGAATCCGGTTTGGTACACATCATACACTCCTTATCAGGCTGAAGTATCGCAAGGACGACTTGAAGCCTTGCTCAACTTCCAGACAATGATATGCGACTTGACAGGACTTCCTTTGTCAAACTGCTCATTGCTTGACGAAGCAACTGCTGCTGCCGAAGCTGCAACTATGTTCTTCGGCGCACGTTCTCGTAATCAGGTGAAAGCTGGTGCTGACGTGTTGTTTGTTGATGATAAGGTTTATGAATCAACATTGGCTGTTATCAAGACTAGAGCTATTCCTCAGGGAATAAAACTGCAGGTTGGTGATTACAGAAAATTGCAGTGGAATGATAAGATTTTCGGAGCTATTGTGCAGTATCCTAATGCTGATGGTTCTATTGAAGATTATCGTGACTTTGTTGCAAAGGCTCAGGAAAATGGAACAAAGGTTGCTGTTGCAGCTGATTTGATGAGCCTTGTGTTGCTGACACCTCCGGGAGAATGGGGTGCTGATGTTGTGTTTGGTACAAGCCAGCGCTTCGGTATTCCTATGTTCTACGGCGGACCGTCTGCTGCTTATTTTGCAACAAAGGATGAATATAAGAGAAATATTCCGGGCCGAATTATCGGTATTTCAAAAGATGCCTATGGACACCCGGCATACAGACTTGCTTTGCAGACTCGTGAGCAGCATATCAAACGTGAGAAAGCTACTTCAAATATCTGTACCGCTCAGGCTTTGCTTGCAACAATGGCAGGTTTCTATGCTGTTTACCATGGTGCTGAAGGTTTGAAGAATATTGCCGGACGTATTCATTCTTATGCCGGATTCCTGGCTAAGGAACTTGAATCACTCGGCTATAAACAATTGAATAAGGATTATTTTGATACATTGAAGCTGGAACTTCCTGCTAATGTGTCAATAAGCGCTTTACGTGAAATAGCATTGGAGTGCAAGGTTAACCTTCGTTATTTCGACAGCGGACTTGTTGGTGTCAGTCTTGATGAAACAACTCAGACTACAGACCTTGGCGTATTGCTTTATATTTTCTCAGGTGCAGCTGGAAAAGATTATATGCTTAAGGATTCTGTTCCTGAAGCTGTTTATTTCGATGATAAATTCCGTCGTACTTCATCTTTCTTACAGCAGGATACATTCAAGAAATATCATACAGAAACTGAGTTGATGCGTTATATCACTCGTCTTGGACGTCGTGATGTGTCTCTTGCTCATTCTATGATTTCGTTGGGTTCTTGCACTATGAAGCTGAATCCTGCTTCTTCAATGCTTCCTTTAAGCCTGGCTCAATTCCAGAACATTCATCCTTATGCTCCGGAAGATCAGGTTGAAGGATATACTGAATTGATTGAAAATCTGTCATCATATCTTTGCGAGATTACAGGATTCAAAGGTTGTACTTTGCAGCCTAACTCCGGCGCGGCTGGTGAATATACAGGACTTAGAGTTATCCGTGCTTATTTGGAAAGTATCGGTCAGGGACACAGAAATATCGTTCTTCTTCCGGCTTCAGCTCATGGAACTAATCCTGCAAGTGCTATTCAGTGTGGCTTCACAACTGTTACTGTCAAATGTGATGACAAGGGTAATATCGACCTTGAAGATTTCAGAGCTAAGGCAGAAGCTAACAAGGATAATCTGGCAGCCAGCATGATTACTTATCCTTCAACTCATGGTATTTTTGAGGCTGATATCAAGGAAATGTGCGAAATTGTTCATGCTTGTGGCGGACAGCTTTATATGGACGGTGCTAATATGAATGCTCAGGTTGGTCTGACAAATCCTGGAATTATCGGAGCTGATGTTTGCCACTTGAATCTCCACAAGACATTCGCTTCGCCTCACGGTGGCGGCGGGCCTGGTGTTGGCCCGATTTGCGTTGCCGAACACTTGGTTCCGTTCCTTCCTCAGCATCCTGTTCTTTGGGGCAGTGATCAGAATACTGTTTCTGCAGCTCCATATGGCAGTGCCGGTATTCTTCCTATTACTTATGCTTATATCCGTTTGCTTGGAACTGAAGGATTGGAGATGGCAACCAAAACTGCAATCTTGAATGCCAATTATCTTGCAGCTAAGTTTAAAGATACATATGGTATTGTCTATACAGGAACAACAGGAAGAGTAGGTCATGAGTTGATTCTTGAATGCCGCACTGTCAAGGAACGTTCCGGTATTGATGAAGGCGATATCGCAAAACGATTGATGGACTTCGGTTATCATGCTCCGACACTTTCTTTCCCTGTTCACGGAACTTTGATGGTTGAACCAACAGAGAGTGAAAGCAAGGCTGAATTGGATCGCTTTGTTGAGGTGATGGAATGCATTTGGAATGAAATCAAGGAAGTGGAAGAAGGCAAAGCTGATGCTCAGGATAATGTATTGAAGAATGCTCCTCATCCTGAATATGAAGTTATGGCTGACGAATGGAAACACTCATATCCGAGAAGCAAGGCTGCGTTCCCGCTTGACTGGTTGCACGATTGCAAGTTCTGGATTAACGTGGCTCGTGTAGATAATGCATATGGCGACAGAAATCTGATTCCTACAATTTGTTCATGTGATTTGTAAAATAATAATTACTATATTGGCCTTCCGAGAAAAACATAATACTTGAAGAAGGTTTGTATCGAGATATAGTTTCAAATTCAGACACAGAGAATACGGAGTTTTATTTATTGAGAATATAAATATCTCCATGTTCTCTGTGTCTTTGTATTTTACTGTATCAATAACTATGTTCAATAACATATAATTTTACTATCAAAAAGTAAGCAAAATATAGTACTTGTTTAGGGTAAACCTGTATATTTGCAAACAGAATGTTATCCTTTAAATATATTGCGTATGAAAACTGAAGCTATATTGGCTGCTTTGGAAGCTAAGCATCCGGGTGAAAAAGAGTATTTGCAAGCAGTAAAAGAAGTGCTTATTTCAATTGAAGATGTATATAACCAGCATCCGGAATTTGAAAAAGCTAAAATTATAGAAAGACTTGTTGAACCTGAAAGAATTTTCACATTCCGTGTTCCATGGGTTGATGATAAAGGCGAAATCCAGGTTAACCTTGGTTATCGTGTTCAGTTCAATAATGCAATCGGTCCGTATAAAGGCGGTATCCGTTTCCATCCTTCAGTAAATTTGTCTATCCTTAAGTTCTTGGGCTTTGAGCAGACATTCAAGAATGCACTTACAACATTGCCTATGGGCGGTGCAAAAGGTGGTTCAGACTTTGCTCCTCGCGGAAAGAGCGATGCTGAAATCATGCGTTTCTGCCAGGCATTTATTCTTGAATTATGGCGTAATATAGGTCCTGACACTGATGTTCCTGCCGGCGATATAGGCGTTGGTGGCCGTGAAGTTGGTTATATGTATGGAATGTACAAGAAACTGGCTCGTGAAAACACCGGTACATTCACAGGCAAAGGCATGGAATTCGGTGGTTCAATCCTTCGTCCAGAAGCAACTGGTTTCGGTGCTTTGTATTTTGTTCACCAGATGTTGGATACTCACGGAATTGATATCAAAGGTAAGACTGTGGCTATTTCCGGTTTCGGTAATGTGGCTTGGGGTGCAGCTCTTAAGGCTACAGAATTAGGTGCTAAGGTTGTTACTATTTCAGGTCCTGACGGATATGTATATGACCCAGACGGAATCTCTGGTGAAAAGATAGATTATATGCTTGAACTCCGTAGTTCAGGTAATGACATTGTCGCTCCTTATGCAGAAGAATATCCAAGTGCAACATTCTATCCTGGCAAGAAACCTTGGGAACAGAAAGTTGATATCGCTCTTCCATGTGCAACTCAGAATGAGCTTGATGCAAACGATGCTCGTCAGCTTATCGACAACAAGACTCTTTGCGTAGCAGAAGTATCAAATATGGGATGTACAGCTGAAGCTGTAGATTTGTTCTTGGAAAACAAAATGTTGTTCGCTCCTGGTAAAGCTGTCAATGCCGGTGGTGTGGCAACTTCTGGTTTGGAAATGACTCAGAACGCAATGCATATTTCTTGGACAGCAGCTGAGGTTGATGCTAAGTTGCACCAGATTATGAGTGCTATCCACGAACAGTGTGTAGCTCATGGAAAAGAAGGTGAATATGTAAACTACGTTAAGGGTGCTAATATTGCCGGCTTCATGAAGGTTGCTAAGGCTATGATGGCTCAAGGAATTGTTTAAGCAGGAAAGAGACAAGCATGAAATGGTAATTTTGACTCTGTAAGCTTGTCATTTCTTCCGTTGATAACTAATAATACAGGCTGTGTCGGAAAGTAAATCCGATACAGCCTTTGTTGTATTTTATGATGTGTAATAATATATTATTCTAATAAATCTGTCTTTAAATATTGTTTTTGCTTTAAAAATGTTACTTTTGCGGAGTCTTTACAGAGAAATATTATTAACTAAACATAATATATAAAGAAATGGCAAAATCAATAAAAGAAGAAGCACTTCGCTACCATTCCGAGGGAAAACCCGGAAAAATAGAAGTGGTGCCAACTAAGCCCTATAGTACACAGGCTGACTTGTCGTTGGCTTATTCTCCTGGTGTGGCTGAGCCTTGCCTGGAAATTGAAAAAGATTCTCACTGTGCATACGACTATACTGCGAAGGGAAACCTTGTGGCTGTTATCTCAAACGGAACAGCAGTTCTGGGGTTAGGTGATATTGGTCCTTTGGCAGGAAAGCCTGTTATGGAAGGAAAAGGTTTGCTTTTCAAGATTTTTGCAGGTATTGACGTGTTTGACATTGAAGTTGACCAGAAAGATCCTCAGAAATTCATCGAAACAGTAAAGGCTATCGCACCTACATTTGGCGGTATTAACCTTGAGGATATCAAGGCTCCAGAATGTTTTGAAATTGAAACAAGACTTAAGGAAGAACTTGATATTCCTGTAATGCACGACGACCAGCATGGAACTGCAATTATTTCAGGTGCAGGTTTGATAAATGCTCTTGAGATTGCAGGTAAGAAAATTGAAGATGTCAAGATTGTGGTCAACGGTGCTGGTGCAGCTTCTATATCATGTACTAAATTATATGTGATGCTTGGCGCACGCAAGGAAAATATTGTAATGTGCGATAGTAAAGGTGTAATCTCTACTCATCGAACTGACTTGAACGCTGCTAAGCGTGAGTTTGCTACAGACCGCGATATTAAGACTCTTCAGGAAGCAGTTGTTGGTGCTGATGTGTTCCTAGGTTTGTCTGTTGCCAATGTCCTTACACAGGATATGGTAAGAAGCATGAATGAAAATCCTATCGTTTTCGCTTTGGCTAATCCAAATCCGGAAATATCTTATGCTGACGCTATGGCTTCACGTGATGATATTATTTTCGCAACAGGACGTTCTGACTATCCTAATCAGATAAACAACGTACTTGGATTCCCGTATATTTTCCGTGGTGCGTTGGATACACACGCAAAAGCTATCAATGAGGAAATGAAACTTGCGGCAGTGTATGCAATTGCAGAATTGGCAAAAGAGCCGGTTCCTGATGTGGTGAATGCTGCATATAAATTGAAGAGAACTACATTCGGACGTGATTATATTTTGCCTAAAGCTCTTGACCCACGTTTGCTGACTAGAGTTTCATGCGCGGTGGCAAAAGCTGCTATGGAATCAGGCGTTGCCCGGAAGAATATCACCGATTGGGATGCTTATGCAAATCATTTGCGTGAAATGATGGGATATGACAACAAGCTTTTGCGCTCGTTCACAGAAATGGCCAAGGCTAATCCTAAACGTGTGGTATTTGCCGAAGCTAACCATATCAATATGCTTAAGGCAGCTGTTGAGGCTAAGGCTGAAGGTATTTGTCATCCTATTCTTCTTGGAAACTGGGATTATCTTCAGAAACTTGCAGCTGAAGAAAATCTAAGTCTTGAAGGCATTGAAATCATCAATATGCGTTCAGACGGAGAAACTGAACGCCGTCAGCGTTATGCAGAATTGCTTGCCAAGAAGAAGGCACGCCAGGGCGTTACATATTCTGAAGCTTATGAAAATATGTTCGACCGCAACACTTTCGGTATGATGATGGTTGAAACAGGCGATGCCGATGCATTTATCACTGGTGTTTATAGCCGTTATTCTGAAGTGAGCCGTATTGCAGAAGAGGTAATCGGAATACGTCCGACATACAAGCACTTTGGCGCAATGCATATTATAACAGGAAAGAAAGGAACATTCTTCCTGGCAGATACTTTGATTAATCGCCATCCAACAACAGAAGTGTTGATAGATATAGCACGTCTGACACATGATGCTGTGAAGTTCTTTGCTCACGAACCGGTTATGGCAATGTTGTCATATTCTAATTTCGGCGCAGACAAGGAAGGCAGTCCTTTGGCTGTTCATAATGCAATCAAATATTTGCATGAAACATATCCGGAAATGGATGTGGACGGAGAAATGCAGGTCGGCTTTGCCTTGGACAAGAAATTGCGTGACAAGACATATCCGTTCAACAAGCTGGCTGGAAAAGATGTGAATACTTTGGTGTTCCCGAATTTGAGCTCTGCAAACAGTGCATACAAACTTTTGTTGGAAATGGGAGTTGCCGAAAGTATTGGTCCTATTCAGATGGGATTGAACAAGCCTATACACTTTACAGATGTTGAAAGCTCAACACGTGATATCTTGAATCTTACTACAGTTGCTGTTGTTGATGCTATTGTTCAGGAGCAGATTGAAAAAGGTGAGAAATAATATGAATTGACATATTAATGCAGTTGATAAAAATAAGTCCGGATTTTTTCGGGCTTATTTTTTTATTTAGAGTGTTACAAAACATAAATAATTTAAGTATATTTACATCCGTCCACGAAAAAAAATTCACTTATTTGTATATTTATTCGTATATAAAGTTTATATTTGCACCCGATTTGAATAAATATGCATTATGAAGACAAAGCAGGAGAGACATGAGGCGATTTGCCGGATAATTCATGACGAAGAGATAAGCAATCAGGAAGAACTGTTGAACAGGTTGACCAAAGAAGGGTTCAGCATCACCCAGGCAACCCTTTCACGTGATATCCGTTCTCTGAAAATTGTTAAGACTCATGGAGCAAATGGCAATTACGTTTACAAAAAATCTCGTGCGGTTGTGATGCCTGTGATGGAGAATGTATCAAAAACACATAATGATTCGATTCCTTCAATAGAATTTTCCGGGCATTTGGCAGTTATCAAAACAAAGCCTGGATATGCAATGGGAATAGCTTCGGACATTGATTCGCAATCTCCTGAAGAAATACTGGGAACTATAGCCGGAGATGACACAATATTGGTCATTCCTAGGGAAGATTACAGCCGTGACAGTGTACTTAAAGCTTTGTCCCGATTTATCCATTGATATTTATTTGTGTGTAAAGAATCTTAATTTGATAATTTAAAGGTAGGTAAAAGATATTATAAAGAAATGGAACAACAAACAGTTGATATAGATGTAATGGTGGCAGATGAAAGCCATGAAAAGTATGTAGATACTATTTTGGAGACTATTGAAGCTGCTGCAAAGGTTCGTGGAACAGGAATTGCAAAACGTACCCATGAGTATGTCACACAAAAGATGAAGGAAGGAAAAGTCATCATCGCCCTTAAAGGTGAAGAATTTGCCGGTTTTACATATATCGAATCATGGGGCAACAAGCAATATGTTGCAACAAGTGGTTTGATTGTTCCAGACAAGTTCCGTCATTTGGGATTGGCAAAGCGAATCAAGCACGCCGCATTCCAGCTGGCCCGTCTTCGTTGGCCGAAGGCTAAGTTGTTTAGTCTAACTTCGGGAAGTGCCGTTATGAAGATGAATACTGAACTTGGTTATATGCCTGTGACTTTCGGTGATCTGACTGACGATGAGGCATTCTGGAAAGGCTGCCAGGGTTGCATCAACCATGATGTTTTGGAAAGGACAGGACGCCGTTATTGCATTTGTACAGCAATGCTTTTCGACCCGTCAGACCCTCGCTGCCTGATGCACGAGGAATTATTTGAAACTCTTCGCCGCCGCACAGAGCAAATCAGGGTTGAAATGACCAATTCTGCAAAAGAACAATATATGAATAAATAAAAAACAAGAAACTATAAGAACCATGGAAGAAAAAAAGAAAAAAGTCGTAGTAGCATTTAGCGGAGGTTTGGACACTTCGTTCACAGTTATGTATTTGGCAAAAGAAAAAGGTTATGAAGTTTATGCCGCATGTGCCAACACTGGTGGTTTCAGTGAACAGCAGCTTAAGCAGAATGAAGAAAATGCCTACAAGCTTGGCGCTGTTAAATATGTGACTTTGGATGTTACAAAAGAATATTATGAAAAAAGCTTGAAATATATGGTTTACGGAAATGTCCTTCGTAACGGAACATATCCTATTTCTGTAAGCTCAGAACGTATATTCCAGGCATTGGCAATCGCACGCTATGCAAATGAAATCGGTGCTGACGCAATTGCTCATGGTTCAACAGGTGCAGGAAACGACCAGGTTCGTTTTGACATGACATTCCTTGTTATGGCTCCCGGTGTTGAGATTATCACTCTTACACGTGATATGAATCTTTCCCGCGAATATGAAATCAAATACTTGAACGAACACGGTTTTGCTGCTGATTTCGCTAAATTGAAATATTCTTATAATGTTGGTATTTGGGGAACTTCAATCTGCGGTGGCGAGATTTTGGATTCAACTCAGGGCTTGCCGGAAAGCGCATATCTGAAACAGATTACCAAAGAAGGCAGCGAACAGCTTAAACTTGAATTCGTGAAAGGTGAATTGCATGCTGTCAACGGCGAAGTATTCGAAGATAAGATTGCCGCAATCCAGAAAGTAGAAGAAATTGGTGCTGCTTACGGAATCGGCCGTGATATGCACGTTGGCGACACAATCATCGGTATCAAAGGCCGTGTAGGTTTTGAAGCAGCTGCTCCAATGTTGATTATCGGTGCTCACCGCTTCCTTGAAAAATATACATTGAGTAAATGGCAGCAGTACTGGAAAGACCAGGTTGCAAACTGGTACGGAATGTTCCTTCACGAAAGCCAGTATCTCGAACCGGTTATGCGTGATATCGAAGCAATGCTTACAGAATCTCAGCGTAACGTAAACGGAACAGTTATCCTTGAGCTTCGTCCTCACTCATTCTCAACTGTCGGTGTTGACTCAAAAGACGACTTAGTTAAGAACAAGTTCGGTGAATATGGCGAAACTCAGAAAGGCTGGACTGCCGACGACGCAAAAGGCTTCATCAAAGTTCTTTCAACTCCTTTGCGTGCTTATTATGCTAATCATAAAGACGAGGAAACACTATGATTAAAGTAGGTATTGTTGGTGGTGCCGGCTATACTGCCGGCGAGTTGATTCGTCTTCTTATTAATCATCCGGATGTTGAGATTGTTTTCATAAACAGCTCAAGTAATGCCGGAAACAAGATAACTGATGTTCACAGCGGATTGTATGGCGAAACAGATTTGGTTTTCACAAGCGAATTGCCTTTGAATGATATCGACTGTCTGTTCTTCTGTACGGCCCATGGTGACACTCGCAAGTTTATGGAAAGCCATACAGTTCCTGAATCTGTAAAGATTGTGGACTTGAGTATGGACTATCGCATCGAGAGCCCGGAACACGACTTCGTGTATGGTCTTCCTGAATTGAACCGCCGTCGCATCTGCAATGCTCAGCATATTGCAAATCCGGGTTGTTTTGCTACATGTATCCAGCTTGCAGTTCTGCCGCTTGCAAAACATCTGATGCTTAATTCAGAGCTTCATGTGAATGCTATCACCGGCTCAACAGGTGCGGGAGTGAAGCCTTCGGCTACATCTCACTTCAGCTGGAGAAACGACAATATATCAATATACAAGCCGTTCACTCACCAGCATTTGGCTGAGATTACACAGAGCCTCACTCAGCTGCAGAACAGCTTCAGCAGCCGAATCAATTTCATCCCGGTTCGCGGTAATTTCTCTCGTGGAATTTTTGCGACAACTTATATTGACTGTAAAATTGAGATTGATGAAATCAAACGCATATATGAAGAATATTATGCCGACCATTCATTCACTTTCATTACTGACAAGAATCCGGATTTGAAACAGGTTGTGAATACAAACAAATGTTTGCTTCACCTTCAGAAAATCGACAACAAGCTGCTTATCATATCAATGATTGACAACTTGCTGAAAGGTGCCAGCGGACAGGCAGTTCACAATATGAACCTTCTGTTCGGCCTTGAAGAAACAGTTGGCTTGCATCTTAAGCCATCTGCGTTCTGATAAAAGATTATTTAAGTTGACGAGGGAACGAGGAAACAGGAAACAAGTTGACAAGTTTATTTCGCCTTGTCAACTTGTCTCTGAAGCCTTGTTAACTAAAAAAACATTTTTGAGAAATGAAACTATTTGATGTATATCCTTTATTTAATATAGAAATCGTTAAAGGTCGTGGCTGCCATGTTTGGGACAGCGAAGGCACAGAATATTTGGACCTTTACGGTGGTCATGCTGTTATATCTGTCGGCCACAGTCACCCAGTCTATGTCAAGGCTATAACAGAACAGGTGAATAATTTGGGTTTCTATTCAAACTCAGTAATCAACTCACTTCAGCAGAAACTTGCCGACAAACTTGGCGCAGCTTCCGGCTATGACGATTATTCTTTGTTCCTTATCAACTCAGGAGCAGAAGCTAATGAAAATGCCTTGAAACTTGCTTCTTTCCACAACGGAAAGAAACGCGTCCTGGCTTTCAAGCACTCATTCCACGGACGTACTTCGGCAGCAGTGCGAGTAACAGACAATCCTAAGATTATCGCTCCTGTCAATGAAGACCTTGCTGTTACATATCTCGACCTTAACGACGCCCAGGCAGTTGAGGAAGAATTGAAGAAAGGCGATGTTTCATCAGTTATCATTGAAGGCATTCAGGGTGTTGGCGGAATACAGTTGCCTACAGACAACTTCATGAAACAGCTTCGTGAACTTACAACGCAATATGGAGCCTGCCTTATCGTTGACGAAATCCAGTCCGGATACGGAAGAAGCGGTAAATTCTTTGCTCATCAGTATGCCGGGATCAGACCTGACATCATTACTGTTGCAAAAGGTATCGCAAACGGATTCCCGATGGGCGCAGTATTGATCAGTCCAATATTCAAGCCTTCATATGGAATGCTGGGAACAACATTCGGCGGAAATCATCTTGCATGTGCTGCCGCAATTGCAGTTCTTGATATAATGAAAGAAGAAAACCTTGTGGCTAATGCCGAAAAGGTCGGAAAATATCTGATTGATGAATTGCACAAACTTCCGGGAATCAAGGAAGTCAGAGGCCGCGGTCTGATGATTGGTATCGAGTTTGAAGAGTCAATCAAGGAAATCCGTTCAAAACTTCTGTTCGAAGAAAAAGTATTCACCGGAGTAGCCGGAATGCATACAATCCGTTTGTTGCCACCTTTGTGTCTGACAATGGACGAAGCAGCAGAATTCATCGCCCGTTTCCGCAAAGTGTTGGGAGCGTGATTCGATTCAGCTGACGAGACTAATTTAAACACAGAGTCACGGAGTTACAGAGTTTATATAATGTCAAATCTTAATTTATAAACCATGAATCTACGGAAAGTGTTAGTTTGTGCAGCTTTGGCTCAGTGCCTTACTGGATTTGCAAACGCTCAGGAATTACCGGCATTGAAAGACATAGTTGCCGGAAAAGTGATTGAAACCCGTTCTATGGGTGCAATGAGCTGGCTGAAGGATGGCGAGCGATACAGCCGCCTCGAAAAGAATCAGGAAACCGGAGGTTTTGATGTTGTAGCCTATAAAGCTAAAGACAACAGCCGTGAGGTTATCATACCTTCATCTATGTTTATTGATAAAACAACAGGAAAGCCTATTGCCATAAGAAGCATTTCTTGGAGTGCCGACAATAAGAAAGTCCTTATATATAACAACACCCGCCGCGTATGGAGATACGACACCCGCGGAGATTATTGGGTTCTGGATTTGGAAAGCGGAAAACTACGCCAACTTGGAACAGCCCGTCCTGAATCTTCACTGATGTTTGCCAAATTCTCGCCGGACGCAACAAGAGTTGCCTATGTTTCGGAAAACAATATTTATGTTGAGGACTTAGAAACCGGAAAAGTAACCCAGCTTACAAAAGACGGTTCAGACAGAATAGTCAACGGAACATTCGACTGGGTATATGAAGAAGAATTCTCATGCCGCGACGGTTTCAGATGGAGCCCGGACGGAAAATACATCGCATATTGGCAGAGCGACACCAAAGGAACCGGCGTATTCGATATCATAAACAATGTGGATTCCATTTATCCTACGATAATGCATTTCCCTTACCCAAAAGCAGGAACAACCAACTCTGCAGTGAAAGTCGGCTATGTTCCGGCAGCCGGAGGAGCAACTTCGTGGGTGGAAATCCCGGGTGACGCACGCAACAACTACATTCCTCGAATGGATTTCATCCCCGGAAGCAACGAATTGTTTATCCAGCAGATGAACCGCCAGCAGAATACAAACCGAGTATGGACTGTTGCAATTGGCGAAACCAAACCGGTTAATATCTTCACCGACAAAGATGCAGCATGGCTGGATACAAACGACAATATTCTTTGGCTTAAGGACAACAAATATTTCACATGGGAAAGCGAGCGCGACGGATGGCGTCATCTGTATCGTGTCAGCCGCGACGGAAAAGAGATAGTTCCGATTACCCAGGGCGATTTTGATTATATCCAGTATGTAGGAACAGACCTTAATAAAGGAGTTACCTACTTTATTGCCTCCCCGGACAATTTCACCCAGCGCTATCTTTACAGCGCAAAACTCTTCGGCAATGGCGAAGTGACCCGTCTCAGCCCTATGCAGCAATCCGGACAACATTCATACAATATGTCTCCGACAGGAAAATGGGCAGTACACACTTTCAGCAATGCAGTGACTCCTCCGGAAATCGACATGGTTTCACTTCCTAAACACAAATCCGTCAGAATGATTGAAGACAACGCAAAAGCCAAAGAACAATACAAGGCACTTGCTCTTCAGCCTAAGGAATTTGTGAAAGTCAAGAGCGGAGATTTGATGCTCGATGCCTATATGATTAAGCCTAAGAATTTCGACCCGTCGAAGAAATATCCGGTAATCATTGAGGTGTATGGCGAGCCGGCAGGTTCAACAGTCCAGGACGTTTGGAGCGGCGGTGATTTGTGGAATCAGTATATGGCAAATCAGGGATATATTGTTGTCAGCATCGAAAACCGTGGTGCGGCAGCTCCTCGCGGTCGTGAATGGCGCAAATGTATATATGGCGAAGTAGGAACATTTGCATCCGAGGACCAGGCTCGAGGCATTCAGGACCTTGCCCGTCAGTATTCTTATATTGATGCATCACGAATTGGTATCACTGGTTGGAGCGGTGGCGGAAGCCAGACTTTGAACTGTATGTTCCGTTATCCGGAAGTGTTCCACACCGGAATTGCCATCGCATTCGTTGCCGATCAGCGCACATACGACACTATTTATCAGGAAAGATATATGAACACTCCTCAGGACAATCCTGATGGTTATCGCAAAGGTTCGCCTATCACTTATGCAGAGGGTTTGAAAGGTAATTTGTTGCTTATCCACGGAACAGGCGATGACAATGTTCATTATCAGAACTGCGAAATGCTGGTGAACAAACTGGTTGAATATGGAAAGATTTTCTCTCAGTTAAGCTATCCTCTCCGCTCTCATAGCATTAGCGAACGCCCGGGAACCACTCTTCACCTTCGTATGTCTATGGCAGATTATTGGTTGAAGAATTTGCCAGCCGGCGGCAGATAAGTTTTTTATAATTAGGATATAGATATTCCATATATTGTGAGAAAGTTTTTTCACAATATATGGAATTCTTTTTTCATAATATATGAAAATCTTTTTTCATCAGCATGAAAATTTTTTTCCATATATTATGAAAAAAAATTTTCACATAGATAAAATCTATTGAAAATGTAATTATGTGGAATATAAGTATTTAATTGATTCTGAAAAATAGCCTTTTCAGCTTCTCTTTCTCATTGCCCCCTCTCAACCAACCTCCTAAACTCCTCAATAATATTCCTGCCCATATTAATCCTTGTGCTATCCACTTTTCTGATTTCAACCGGAGAGACAGCATCTTTGTATTTGGCTTTGCCGAGGCGGATTTTCATATCATCCAGATTTCCTGTAATATTTATACCCATTTTGAAAGGAATAGGAGATTTGAGGATAGAAATATGATAATCGAAGTTCATATCCAGGCCTTGAGTTCCGCCAACGGCTGCGCGATAGCGGTCGATTTCCAGAAGGAAAGGATAGATGGTGACATTGCCGTCTTCAATTGTTATGTTGGTTTCGATATGGTCGAACACATTCCTTTTCTTGTTCTTGAACATTAGCATCTTTGAAATCTCTGCAAAAGTTTCGCCATCCATAAGGACAAGGCTGTCGCCGCTGATGAACATTGCCGAGCGGAGTGTCGGAATCTTTATGTTGAGACAGGAATCAAGAACGGTTTTGGCGGTGATGTTGAAATCGACAACGCCTTCGAAAGAGCGCAACATTGGAACTGTAGAATCCAGCGACGGCGCGAAATCAACCAGTCGGGAAATATCTACATTACGCAGCTGGAAGTCAAAGCCGACATATCCTTTCTCTTTTTCTCGTGCCTGATATACAAGCATAGACTTCATTTTGGCACCAATACTTGTCATGCTCAGGTTTTTCATGTGAATTGCCTGGTTCTTGATATCTATATCTCCGGAAACATTCTCGAAAATCATTTTTCCGTAGCGCACACGTTTCAGCTTCGTGCTAAGCTCGAAGTCGAAGTTTTCAGGAACTACGAAAAGACTTAAGTCTGTTGATGTCGTATCCTGCTCGGATTCTATTGAATCTGAGGGTGAAGCCATGGCTCTTATCAGCTGATTGCAGTTCAGGTTGTTTGATGTGATTGCAAGCTCAGCTTTGATTTTCTTATTCTTTTTCAGCGATTCATACAGATTATATACGGAGCCGGTGGCAGTGATGTCGGAACGTCCTATTTTCATAGTGGCGTTTTTAAGACTTATTTTTCTGTTGCCGACAGTAAGTGCTGTTTTTTGCATTCTGACAGGCAGAGCTATTTCCGGTGTGCGCATGATGAGATTCCTGAAACCTATTATGCCTTTCGGATTCCATATTGAATCGTTTACTTTTTCTGCTGTAACGGCAAATCCGGCTTTGTCCATTCCGAATTTCATATCTTCGAAACGGCAGAAAAATGAATCGGCGTTGAGCGTGAGTTTTACTTTGGGTTTCGTAAAATCTTTTTCCGACGGACTGAGCTTGATTCCGGCAGAGGTTTTCTGACAGAATAGTTGCAGAGAATCGTTCTGATTGGCTTTCAGCTTGCTGAGGTTAATCTTGCAATCGAGTTCTACGATTCTGGTTGTATCTTTCGGATTCGTAGATTTTACCTCGGCTGTTGCCTTTTCGATATTTGATTTCAGGAAAGGAGAATCCAGGTTTATCTGGTTTATCTCAGCATCAGCTTCGAGCAATTCGTTCCCTTTGAAGTTGAACTTGGCGTCGCCGTTGAATTTGAAATCGTGTATTGTGTCGGTTATCGCCAGTTTGTCAAATTCGATGTTTCCTATCATCTTTATTCTTCCCAAATCCTGCTTTTTCAGCGTTGAGAGTTTGCAGCGCATACGGATGTTCGCATTTACTTTTCCTTCGCAAGTGATACCTTCCTGCAGGGGAAAGGTTTGGGAGAGAGAGGTGAGGTCAATTTCGGAAGTTGTGTTAAGCGTGATGTCCGGGTCGCCGAACAGATTGTCAACCTTTGCGTCGGCAAGAATTTCGGTGTGTGCTCCTTTGAAATGGAAAATTTTCAGGTGCAGGAAAGATGTGTCTTTCTTCATCATATCTATTTTACCGGAGAAATCGGCACTTATCTTATCTATTCCATAAGGCAAATCCTTATATTGTGCGGAAGCCTCGTCTATTTTCATGTTCATGACAACCGTCGGCATATATTCTTTCCCGTAAAGGCCTTTGATGGAGCCGTTCAGACTGACTGCGCCGGAAGCCTTGAGGTCTCCTTTTTTCAGTATGCTGCGCGGAATCATTCGTATGACTTTTTCCAGCGATGGCGCGTGCATGGCATAGTTCAGGTCTATATCCAAGGCACGTTTTATGCTGTCGCCGCGTAAGGAGCCGTTTATATCCATTTCTGTTCCGTTTACGATGAGTGCGGCATTATGCAATGTGAGAAGTTTTTTCTTTCTTTCAAGCATTAGCCGTGTTTCGAGTGAGGTGGATATTCTGCGTGCAAGCAGTTTTCCGTCTTGCCAGAAGATTATGTTTTTGTTGTTGAAGCTCAGGTCGAGAGCGGTCTGCTCTTTTTGTAAAGAGGCTTGCAGCCGGAGATTGGCTCCTTGCAGGCTGGCGTAAATTCTGGTGGCTCTGTCGTCGAAAACAAGATTTGTGCGGCGGAAAACCAGGCGTTGGATGTCGATGTCCTGCTGTATTTTCGTGTTTGATGCCGTGTCGGTCTTGGTTGTGTCGGCTTTCATTATGTCCCAGTTTGAGAAGCCGTTTTTGTCGGTGAAGGCATATACTGAGGCACTGTCCACAACGAGGCGGTTTATTGTAATTTTGTTTTCGTTGAGATAATCCATAGGATTAACAACCAGGATGCATTTCCTGAAAGCCAGCAGTGAGTCTGTTTTTTGCCACAAAGTGTCGTTGAGCGCTTTCGAAACCAGCGAGCCGTTTGTGAGTTTCAGCCCGAAGCGCGGGAAGGTTGAGAAAAAAGTCAGTTCCACGCTTTCCATGTCCAGCTTGGCATTCATTGTCTGGTTGGCGACACGCAGCACTGCCGGAGTTATTTTCTCCGGAGTGAAAATGAAATTTAAAGTGAAGGCAATTAGTCCTAATACCAATAAAATTATGGATACAAGAGTGATGACTAATGTCTTGATTGTTTTCCTAATTCTATTGTTCATTTTTTTATGTGTTAGTTTTATTATTTTTCAGTTTATCTGTGCAATAGTAGTTATCTCTACGTTTTTCTCAAAGTTCTGTATATTTACTGATCTTGTCAACTTGTCTCTGAAGCCTTGTCAACTGTTAAGTTGAGTAACTTTCTAAACTTGAATTATTCAAATATACGAATATTGTTTCTATGTGCAATGTTAATTGTATCTTAAGTTTCGCATGTGCCATAACTTTTGGAGTTGGAAGAGTGAAAAAAGGAGTTATAGGAGTTAAATGTCAATAGTATTTCTAACGGAATTCTGTATTGATTTTATTTTGATAATTCGACTAAGCTTCGTAAGTTTGTCATATATAATAACTGGAGTTATGGAGTCAAGGAGTCAAGAAGTGGAGGAGTCAAGAAGTTAAGTAGTCAAGGAGTTAAGAAGATTATCCTTGTCAACTTGTCAACTCGTCGACTTGTTCTCTCGATAGTTTCCAAACTCAAAAACTCACAAACTCAAAAACTAAAAAATATGGCTAAAAGAAGAGAACTGAAAAAAGACATTAGCTATGTAGCTGGCGAACTGTTTACAGAAGCATTGGTTTGCAAACTGTTTATCCCTGGTGTTGAAGTGGAAAAGGCAGAAGCTATTATGGCACGTATTCTAGATATGCAGGATGAATTTGTGCGTCGTGCTCATCGTCCTGACGGAAAAGACAATCCGGCATTGGTAAAAGAATATTATCGTAAGCTGAGAGTTGATTTGCAGACTGAAGTGGATGCAATCGCAACTGAAATAGCTGACTTGAACAAATAAAAGAAGGGATTTTGAATGAAGAAAGCTTTATGTAAAGCCATTTTGAAATTGTTCGGCTGGAAACTGGCTTCGACCGAAGGCGTTGAGCTGAAGAAATGCGTAGTATGTGTGGCACCTCATACAAGCAACTGGGATTTTATAGTAGGAAAGATGTTTTATACATCTCTTGGACTGACTGCCGGATTTCTTATCAAGAAAGATTGGTTTTTCTTCCCGTTTAATTTGATATTCAAAAGTATGGGCGGTGTTCCGGTGGACAGAGGAAAAAGGACTTCCGTAACTGACCAGGTTGTTGAGATGTTCAACAAGAACGAAAGATTTCAGATAGCAATTACTCCCGAAGGAACTCGCAAGAGAGTAAAAGAATGGAAAAAAGGCTTTTACTATATAGCTTTGAAAGCCAATGTGCCTATTTTGCTTGCATATTTCGATTATGGAAAGAAAGAAGTGGGCACGAAAGGCATATTCTATCCGACCGGAGACATTGAGAAGGATATGGCTTATATCCGTTCATGCTTCAAGGGCGTGACTGCCTGCCATCCGGAGAATTTCTATGTGGATTGATAAAACTAATTTAAACACAGGGACACGAAGACACGGAGATTTTTATACATAATATATTACCTCTGTGGCTTTGTGTCTCTGTGTTTTGCTTTTATTCTTCTGTTTACAGTGTTAACTTCTGAAAATATTTCTTAGTGATTCAAGATTCTATTATGAAAGCAGATTTGCGCATATCAATGATACAAGCCCATATAATATGGGAAGACAGAAAAGAAAATCTGTCATATTATGGAGAACTTATACGCCGGGTAAAAGGAAAAACAGATTTGGTTGTACTTCCCGAAACATTTACAACCGGCTTTTCGATGGAGCCTTCACGACTTGCCGACTCTTGCGATGGCGAAACTGTGGCAACCTTGAAGGAATGGTCGTCAAGCTATAACATGGCAATCATCGGCAGTTTCATTGCTGAAGAGAACGGACACTATTTCAATCGTGCTTTCTTTGTAAATGGCGATGAAATTACTTTCTACGACAAGCATCATTTGTTCAGAATGGCCGGTGAGAACAATGTTTATACTCCGGGAGAGAAGCGAGTGGTTGTAAATTACAAGGGCTGGAACATTTGCCTCCAGGTTTGCTATGATTTGCGTTTCCCGGTGTGGAGCCGCAATGTGGGCAACGAATATGACTTGCTTGTTTATGTGGCGAATTGGCCCGAAGCTAGAAGGAAAGTGTGGAAACCTCTTCTGCAGGCGCGCGCAATCGAGAATATGGCTTATGTTTGCGGAGTTAACAGAGTGGGAATTGACGGAAAAGGATTTACTTATAAAGGTGATTCCGTGGTCTATTCTCCGAAAGGAAAGAAAATTGCTGACGCGGGAAAGAGGGAGGAAATTACCAGAACTTGTGTTCTGTCGGCAAAGGAAATAGAGAGTTTCCGTGAGAAATTCCCGGCTTGGAAAGATGCGGATGATTTTACCTTGTCAACTTGTCTCTGAAGCCTTGTCAACTTCTAAAAATAATAACAAATAAAGAATGAAATTATGAACAAACCATCAAAAGGGAAAGCCTTAAGTTGGATTTCGACACTGTATTTTGCCGAAGGTTTGCCTTATGTTGCGGTGATGACGTTGTCTGTCATTATGTATAAACGTCTGGAAGTTTCGAATGCTGAAATAGCATTATACACAAGCTGGCTTTATTTTCCATGGGTGATAAAGCCTGTTTGGAGTCCGTTTATTGACTTGCTGAAGACTAAGCGCTGGTGGATTTGGACAATGCAGTTCCTTATCGGAGCCGGAATGGCAGGAATAGCATTCCTTTTGCCCTGCGATTTCTTCTTCCGTGCAACTCTTGCTTTCTTCTGGCTGATGGCTTTCAGCTCGGCAACTCATGATATTGCTGCCGACGGATTTTATATGCTGGGGTTGGATGAGGAGCAACAGGCGTTTTTCATCGGTATCCGAAATATATTCTATCGCGTGGCAATGATTACCGGGCAAGGTCTCCTTGTTATGCTTGCCGGATGGCTTGAGGAAACTACCGGGCAGATTTCGTATGCCTGGAGTCTGGTGTTCTTTATTCTGGCGGGAACATTTATAGGCCTTGCTTTGTGGCACAGATATATATTGCCGAAACCGGTGTCGGACTTCAAGCGTACTGATGTTACGTTGCGCAATATAGGACAGTCGTTCGGGCAGACTTTTGTAAGTTTCTTCAGGAAGAAAGGGATTATTCCGGCTTTGCTGTTTATGCTGACTTACAGGCTTGGCGAATCGCAGCTGGTGAAACTTTCTTCTCCATTCCTTTTGGATGACATTGAGTCCGGAGGTTTGGCAATGAGCACTACTCAAGTGGGATTTGTATATGGAGCTGTTGGTGTTGCTGCGCTGCTGGTTGGAGGAATTCTGGGCGGAATAGCCATTTCTTCCGGCGGATTGAAACGCTGGCTTTGGCCAATGGCTCTTGCTATTTCTTTGCCGAATCTGGTTTATCTTTATCTTGCTTATGCTCGTCCGGAAAGTTTCCTGGTGATTAATACTTGTGTTGCGGTGGAGCAACTTGGCTATGGCTTTGGTTTCACCGGCTATACAATGTATCTGATGCTATTCTCCGAAGGTGAATACAAAACTTCGCATTATGCTATATGCACTGGATTTATGGCATTGGGAATGATGCTTCCTGGAATGGTTTCGGGATGGATTCAGGAGCAGATTGGTTATCAGCATTTCTTCATATGGGTTATGATTTGCTGCGTTCCTCTTTTCCTGGTGCTTCCTTTCATTCACAGGAAGTGTAAGTGATGACGAAATTATCCGCCACACGGAAATATAATTTATATGACTTCTGATTTTCAGTACGGCTTTCTGAAACATTGATTATTCCTTCCTTATTATATATGAAAGGAGAAATATGAAGATGTTTCAGAAAGTCCACTTCATTGCAGCCAATCATTTTGAAAAGAGTTTCCTTTGCACACCAGTGGATGAGAAGATACTCGGTTTCATTCTCCGGACTGATATGAAGTGCTTCTGCTTCGTTCACGAAACGAGATTTTATTTTCTTCACTCTCTCCGAGCGATATTCTATATCGATACCGATTTCCTTTTCCTTATATAATATCATAGCCGCATATCCTTTGGTGTGAGATATGCTTATATTCAGATTCTCTTCGGGAAGAAACGGAGCGCCGCTTTCTTCGTGGCTGATTATGGCTTCGTGGCCTAAAAGTTCTTTCAGCAGAACCAATGCCGTGAGTCTTTCTTTCTGTCTGGCTTCGGAGCGGATTTCCATTGACACGGAAGGTGAGGAGAGAGCTTTGCTTCCCAGCATATTCTTCAGTTCATCAACTGTTTCGGTCATTTCCCAGATTCCTACACAAGCGCCGTTTTGCTGTTTGTATAATAAAGGCATAGATTTCAGTTTATTTGTTCCACTTGAAAGATTCAATCATAACTTCCACATCTTTTTGCAGATAGTCAACCACCGGCTTGAGTGAGTCGGCATTTATCGGGCAATTGAAATATAATGCTCCGCGAAAGAACTTATTTTCATTATCAGTGAGAGAAAACTGAATTGGGGCAACTGTGTTTCCCTCGATCAAAAACATATATCCGCGCACATTCTCCTCTTCGTTTACGAACTCCATTTCCTTTATGGCGGAAGCTTGCTCTGCCTGGCGGGCAACAAGTTCGCGGCTCTCGTTGAAAGTCTGCTCTATTTTGCTTCTGTCCACCTTCAGATAACTGCAATATAATTCAGCATTCAAATCTTTATAGTTTGCCTCAAACATAAATTTCGAAGAGTCGCTGACATTTATATTTGCCTGGTTGGAAACATAAAAAGAGAAAGGCCATTTGTCCGGACCAAACTCAGTGTATTCTGCCTTCGGTGGCTCAATACGGAAAAAGCCACGTGGTTTCGGTGTATATTCCTCGCAGGCAACACTGAGCAGCAACGGCACAACAAGCAGTATGTTTCTGAATCGTATCATATATTATAGGATAGCTTTGCTATAATACAGTGAACTTAACTTTGATAATACGTCTGTTATCTACTTCGAGTATCTGGAAACGATAGCCGCCAAATTCGATTATTTCCTGTCGTTTAGGGAAATCACCTTTTATTTCGAGCAGCAAACCAGCCAGAGTTTCAACCTCGTCCGTAAGTTCTCCGAAAGAATCTTCCTTGAGTTCCGTAACACGGAAAAAGTCATTTAGCGGAATTTTGGCTTCGAAAATGAAACTTCCGTCTTTGAGCCTTGTGAAGAATCTTTCTTCCTCGTCATACTCGTCGGAGATGTCGCCAACGATTTCCTCCAGGATATCTTCCATTGTTACCAGTCCAGATGTTCCGCCAAATTCGTCAACAACGATAGCCATGTGAATTTTGTTGGTGCGGAATTCTTCAAGCAAATCGTCGATTTTCTTTGTTTCCGGAACGAAATAAGCCGGACGTATCAGAGTCTGCCATCTGAAATATTTGTCTTCTTCGATATGCGGAAGCAAATCCTTGATGTAGAGTATTCCTTTTATTTTGTCCTCAGTGTTGTCGTAAACAGGAATTCTGGAATATCCGGATTCGACAATCATTTCAAGCACTTCACCGAAGTTGCTTTTGATGTCCAGACCTTTCATGTCCAGTCGTGGTGTCATGATTTCATCGGCAGTCTTGTTGTAGAACTTGATGATTTCATTGAGCATATTCTTTTCTTCCTTTATTTCCGGAGATGTTATTTCCAATGCCTTTGAAAGTTCGTCCACGGAAATATCGTTCTTTTTCTTCGAGATTCTTTTGTTGATAACTGTTGAAGAGCTGACAAGCACCGACGAGAAAGGACGCATCATCTTTTCCAGAAACAGCATAGTTGCAGCAGTCCTTCTTACGAAAGCCAAAGCGTTTTTCTGCGCATAAATCTTTGGCATAATTTCACCGAAAAGAAGCAGGAGGAAAGTGAGGAGAACTGTTTCGAGGATAAATCCGAAAATAGGAACGGCTGAAAAATCTATCCATGAATTTATACCATAAGTACAGAGTGTTACTATTGCTACGTTAACCAGATTGTTCGTTATGAGAATAGTTCCAAGAAGATAGTCAGGTTTGTTGAGCAGTTCTTCTATCTGACTGTCCGCACATTTTTGTTTTTTCTCTTTCACCTTCTGCAAATCTGCAGGCGAAAGCGAGAAAAAAGCCACTTCAGAAGCTGATATATATCCGGAGCAAAGCAGCAAAACTGCCGCAACCGCGAAAGCAATGACCGAGTCAATACCTATTTGGTCAATATAAACTTGGTTGAATATGTTTTGAAAATAGTCTGAGTCCAAAATGATAAATTTAAGTTAGACAATTTAAGTTTCGCCAGGCTCGATATAATAGTTTACAAGGCTTCAGAGACAAGTTGACGAGGCTTCAAAGACAAGTTTACAAGGCCTCAGAGACAAGTTAACAAGGCAAAACTGATATTTACTTGATAAAATACCTTGTTAACTCGTCAACTCGTTTACAGGTCAACTTGTTAACCGGAAGTTGAACTTGGCGAAACTTTAGTTATATTATAATCAGAACGGAAGGTCGTCTGTGTCATCCACCTGAGACGTGCTGTTGCTCGGAGCAACATTAGTCTGCATTGTAGTTGGATTTGTGGAATATTGAGTTTCCGGACTTTGAGCCTGGTTACCGTTGTCGGTTGCCGGGCGGCTTCCTGTGCTGTAGAATTCTATTCTGTCTGCATGGATTTCCGTTATATATCTTTTGTTTCCATTTGCATCATCATAGCTACGGCTTCTGATTTTTCCTTCAACGTAGAGTCCGGAACCTTTTTTCACCCATTTTTCAACAAAAGGTACAAGGTCTCTTCTCACAACGATGTTGTGCCATTCGGTGCGTTCCGGTATAACTGTTCCATTAGCCAAGGTATAGCCTCTTTCAGAGGTGGCGAGAGGAAAATTAGCCACTGCTGTTCCGCTGTCGAAATAACGAACGTCAGGGTCTTTTCCTACATTTCCAATTAATAAAACTTTGTTTAAAGACATAATTAAAACTTTTTATTCCGTATTTAATTCAAGATTATTGGTGTAAAGGTAATGAATAATTATTGAAAAAGAAATATTATGGAAAATTTGCAATGAGTTTTGTTCGCATTGTCTTTTCTTTCGGTAAATCCGATTGGCTGAACATTTGTGTGAATCCTTACAGATATTCCGTGATTAGTTGATATTGTCCTATGTCAGTTTTGAAAGATGCTTACAGGGCAAACGCATTAGGAAACATAGAAAAACTCCAAAGCAGAATCAATAAGTTTTCGTCTTATTTCCGGTTTAAAAGCAGCGGCAAACATTTTG
>CASFJQ010000021.1 GCA_949295065.1 uncultured Parabacteroides sp.
TTTCGTTAAAGTTGTTTCTTGGTATGACAACGAAATCGGTTACTCTAACAAAGTATTGGATTTGATCGCTCACATGGCATCTGTAAACTGCTAATCTATTAAGATTATATAGTTTCAAAGCCGCATCTTTTTCAGATGCGGCTTTTTTTGTTTATCTTTGTTTTATGATGAACAACGAAACAAAACATAATTCAGATTATCAGCTGATAACAATACTGGGACCAACGGCTTCCGGGAAAACAGCTTTTGCTGCTGCTCTTGCTGAAAGGCTGGATACCGAAATCATCAGCGGTGACTCACGGCAGATTTACCGCTCAATGGATATTGGAACTGGAAAAGATTTGGCAGACTATATTGTAAACGGGAAACAGATACCATATCACCTGATTGATATTTGTGAACCGGGATATAAATATAACGTATTTGAATATCAGCACGACTTCTTCGATGCCTTCAATTGTATCAGGGGAAAAGGAAAATTGCCTATTCTTTGTGGTGGAACGGGAATGTATATTGAAGCTGTTCTTAAAGGCTACAAACTTTTGGATGTTCCACCAAACCCGGAATTGAGAAATAGTCTTAAAGGAAAATCGTTAGAAGAACTTGAAACTATTCTTTCCAGCTATAAGACGTTACACAATAAAACTGATGTAGATTCCGCTCAAAGAGCTATTAGGGCTATTGAAATAGAAGAATACTACAAAACTCAAGCTCCTGACAAGAACGAATATGAACCAATAAACAGCTTGATAATTGGTGTGCAAATCGACAGAGAGCTGAGAAGGGATAAAATATCACGAAGATTGAGAAGTCGCCTGGACGAAGGCATGGTGGATGAGGTCCGAAATATCCTTAACACAGGTGTTAAACCTGAAGATTTGATATATTATGGACTGGAATATAAATTCCTGACACAATATATAATTGGAGAATTAAGTTACGAAGATATGGTTTCACAGTTGGAAATTGCAATACACCAATTTGCTAAACGGCAAATGACGTGGTTCCGCGGTATGGAAAGACGTGGTTTTACTATCCATTGGATTGATGCCATGCTTCCGACTGAAGAGAAAATAGAAAAAGTTCTTGACTTAATAAAATAATAAATTTACACAAGTTATGCTTTCAATTGAAGATTTGAGAAATAAAGAAAACTTCTTTCTTCTAGCCGGTCCATGTGTTATTGAAAGTGAAGATATGGCTTTAAGGATAGCTGAAAAAATTTCTGAAATAGCACAACGACACAATATAAAATACGTATTCAAAGGTTCGTACAGAAAAGCTAATCGTTCAAGGCTTGATTCATTTACTGGAATTGGAGACGAAAAGGCTTTGAAAATTCTAAGAAAAGTAGGGGAAACTTTCAATATACCAACTGTCACTGATATTCATGAAACTCACGAAGCTGATATGGCTGCTGAGTATGTTGATGTTCTGCAAATCCCGGCATTTTTATGCAGACAAACAGATTTGCTGGTAGCAGCTGCAAAAACAGGGAAAATTGTAAACATTAAAAAGGGACAGTTCTTATCAGCAGGGGCAATGAAGTTTGCAGCTCAAAAGGTTGCAGATGCAGGAAATAAAAACGTAATGCTTACTGAAAGAGGAACAACATTCGGATATACAGATCTTGTAGTTGATTTTAGAGGTATTCCTGAAATGCAGTCTTTCGGTTATCCAGTAATAATGGATATTACTCATTCATTGCAACAACCGAACCAGACTTCAGGTGTAAGCGGAGGTTTACCTTCAATGATTGAAACCATAGCTAAAGCTGCAATTGCTGTTGGTGTTGATGGATTATTCATAGAAACACATCCACAACCATCAATTGCTAAATCTGACGGCGCAAATATGCTCCAGCTTGACTTACTTGAAGGGTTGTTGGAAAAACTTATTAGAATAAGAAAAGCTATAATCTAATCTTTAAAAAGCATTACTGAACTTTCCAAAGATACAAAGTTCGACACATCAAAATAAAATAGGATCAGCCCCAGGGGAAAAAGGACTGATCCTATTATCGTTTCCACCTACTTTTTTCAATCCAACATCTTTGGATTAAATATCAAATAACCTATATTAAGACCGAAATTAAAATTATTTTTCGGATAACTATAACCGTTGGCATAAAGGCTAAGACTTATTACAGGAAGATTTACAACCAAAGCTAACTCTCCCATATACTGGAAAGAATTCATGAATTTACCATATTTAGCAACATTCAATACAGAATTATTATATACTACTGAATGATTCTGAATCTCATATAACGGAGAAAAGCCGTACATATCAAACCTGAGATGGAACATATCATTAAATTTCCATATCGGTGATAATCCTAAGGCAATATACTGGTTTGCTCTGAATGCTTCATTGAAAACTATTGAGCTATGAGGTGTCGGCGTAAACGCCGGAGCTTGAAGTATGGAAGCTGTGTAGTTTTCCATTAAGTTCTTACTGGAAACGACTAATTCCCCAGTATAACCTAATTTAAAGTTCTTTCCCAAACTATTATACTTCTCCCAATGACCTTTCATCTGTAACCAAGTATGAGTTTTCCGGCTGAACAAATTTGAAAGTTCGGAACGTGATGGCTCATAATTCTCAAAACCTGTAACATATTGCGCCGTCAAACTTACTTCTTCTCCGGAAATAGGATATTGCTTTGCATCAAGCGTGCTATGCTCAATGTGTAATGAACCACAAAACAAATCATAACGGCTATGATCAAACTGAGAATCTGACAACGACAAATCAGTTGACTGCAAATAATAGTCGTTAAGCACACCATAAGCAAAACCAATCTCCGCCTTAGCCATATTCAGGAAAGGAAAACCGAGAGTGAGTTTCGTATATAGTTCTTTCTGCTTAATAAAAGCAGGAACAACATCTTCATAAAATAAAGATTGAGTTTCGGTATATTTCTTATATGAAAACACTCCCTGCCATCTCAAATATGTAGGAATACGAGTCTGGAGAAAAATCTGTTCATCCAATAAAACTCCACTAAAAGAATTTCCGACATGAAAACCAGCTTTTGTGTTTGATGCAAATCTGCCGAGATATTTATATCCTAAACCCAAATAAAGCTGATTTGCCTGATGAGAAGAAATGTTACCACCGAAGTTTATATCAACTTCTTCAGAAATCTTGACATCCAGATAAAGATCAAAAGTCTTGTTACGTCGATTATAAACTGCATGAGGAACTATCTCTTTTATCTTTGAATATGCAAGCATCTTAAAATATGCTTTCTTAAATTCTTCCATTGAGAAAGTTCCATTTATATCACGATGCAATTGCGACTCAATATATTTCTTCTGAGCATCAGTGACTCCAGTAATATAAATATTCCGGAATTCCAATGGGGGCAGATTCTCTCTATATTCTTTTCGTCTTCTTGCCAATTCCTCTTTCGAAAGCTCGCGAGGCACACGTTTCTTGATGGAATCCATCAATTGCATAGTTCGCTTGTAACCTATTTCCATAAGTTCTTCTGCACGGTCAAAGTCCAAAAGAGAAACATCCTGGAAGTTAAAACGCACCGTAACACCTTCCTCTTCGGATATTCCTTTCTGACCGTCCTGCATAATCATAGCTTCAAGCTGGCTGTACAAATTGTTTGACGGTTTATTAGGGCCACTTGACAAATTTGAGCCTAATATAAAATCAGGATTGAAAGAATCCTGCATAGGTTTAACAGGAAAGTTATCATAAATACCACCATCAAACAATGGGACTTTGTCTTTCCATATCGGTTTGAACACCATTGGGAAAGTCATAGACACACGTACTGCATCACCCAAGTCTCCATTCTTGAATATAACTGCTCGCTTATTATAAACATCAGAACCTACACATCTGAAAGGGACAAACAGATTGTCGAAATTCCAAGCTGCTTTTGCCGAAGCCTGAGCATAAAGCCCCATAAATGCCTGGTTCATCTGTATCGGGTCAATCAAACTCTGAGGAAGGAAATTTGTCTTAATATGCAACGAATCTGAAAAATCAAGAGATATATTGAAGAATTCCGGGGTTGCATCAGGTTTTCGGAAATAATACATATAATCATCTTCCACCTTTCCTTTCTGCCAATAACCGAATTCCTCCGACAACATCAACTGAAGCATTTCTTCAGGAGTATATCCTATTGCATACAAACTTCCGATTATAGCTCCAATAGATGTTCCAGTTACATAATCTATAGGGACATTATTCTCTTCCAGAGCCTTGATAACTCCAATATGTGCAGCTCCTTTAGCTCCTCCTCCACTTAAGACCAATCCAACAGTCTGAGAAGAAACCGAAAAAGGTAAAAATATAGTTAACAGGAAAAAAACAAGCCTTTTCATTCAGTATCCAATTTATTACTAAATCAAAATTACTGTTTTTTTTCAGATGCAACAAATTTACTTCAGCCAAGTTGCACGCTTCCAAATATATTCCAACGGACCATGAGTGTGATGCTTCATCCACCATTTGCAGAAACTCAATTGAACGAAGAAGAATACTATACCAACAAGGCAACTTGCTGTAATTGTCAAGTCATCATGCAAAGACAATCCCCAATTATAGAATATAAACGAACCAAATATACTTTGAACAATGTAATTAGTCAAACTCATCTTTCCATATGGGATAATTTTATCCAACACAGACTTCATATTTGTCCTATAATACATAAACAATACTCCAGACACGAGCATCAGCATGAACGCGAAATTAGACAATGATTTCAATATCAAAGTAAGCTGAGTCAAAAGTCCTTTGTTCTCTATGAATCCTGGCAACATATTGCAAAGCCCGTATAATGGAAAGAAGGAAATAATTGCTGCTGCACATATTTTATTCCATACTGACAACTTTTCCTTCAGGAACAGCCTGTTTCTACCAATAAGCATTCCAAGTATAAATAAAGCTGCACTTTGGAACACTCGTCCATTATCCCATGCCCAAGCCAAACTTGCCAATTGACCTTCCCATAGATTTGTCTTCAATGTACTAATAAAATCACCTGTGAGCTGCGATTCTTTAGTCATTGCCCATAATTCACGGGTAGGAATAGTTGCAGGAATGTATGAAGGATCCAATGCTGCTCTTATTGTATAATATAAAGGTAATGGCTGGATAAGCAGGATTGCAGCCAATATAAGTAGTTTCTTGTCGGACATCCTGGCTGTAAGAACCAAAACAAAACCTACCAACGAATATAGTACGAGAACTTCAGCCGTAAAAAATGAAGCATTTAGATTTCCGAACATAAACAGAAGAACCAATCGCCAGCAGAAACGCAAACGATAATCATATCCTCTCATTCTCTGGTTGTCATCCTGTATGAAAAAGCTGAATCCGAAAAGTAGGGCGAAAACTGCATATGCCTTTCCTCCAAACATAAAGAACAAACCATCCCAAACAGCTTTGTCTGTAAAGTTAAGGAAATCACATTGGGTAGATGTATCGGGATATGAATAAAAATTGAAATGCTCAATAGAATGAAGGACTATAATTCCCATAACTGCCAAACCTCGAAGCACGTCGGCAACATCAACTCTGGCATGTCCGATTTTCTTTTCTTTTTCCATAAATATTATGTATTAGACAGATTATTATTCAAAACAAAATTAACAAAAAGTATATATTAAAAAAAATGCCCATACACTATTACGTGTACAGACAATCCTATTAACACTTACAATGTGCGCAGAATGAGACTCGAACTCACACGCCGAAACCGGCACTACCCCCTCAAAGTAGCGTGTCTACCAATTTCACCATCTGCGCTTCAAAATAAACCACAGTGCCCAGAACAGGACTCGAACCTGCACAGCCGCAAAGCCACTCGCACCTGAAACGAGCGCGTCTACCATTCCGCCACCTGGGCTCAATAAAACAAATATCTCTTTTGCTCTTGAGCGGAAGACGGGACTCGAACCCGCGACCCTAACCTTGGCAAGGTTATGCTCTACCAACTGAGCTACTTCCGCGTTAACGGCTGCAAAGATAAGCATGATTTTTTAATATGCAAAAGAAATACATCTTTTTTAGCCATAAAAATTGCATATAATAAATTATGATTCGTAAATAAACCACAGCTTCCAATTACAATATTCTTGTAATTTAGAATCTTAACTATATATTTGGACAATATCACATACTTCTCGTCTTTATGAACAAAAAACAACTTCCAGCTTTTGTCCAGGCTACCTCCTTTCCGTATATTTGTAGAGAGATAAATATCAAAATTAATAACTAACAACACAATCATCCCTCTTTTATGAAACTGATTTCATGGAATGTTAACGGACTAAGAGCTTGCTGTGACAAAGGATTCAGAGAATCATTTGCAACACTGGATGCTGATTTTTTCTGTCTGCAAGAAACTAAAATGCAGGAAGGACAACTTGACCTTTCGTTCGAAGGATATGAATCTTATTGGAATTATGCAGAAAAAAAAGGATATTCTGGCACTGCTATCTTTACAAAACATAAACCTATCTCCGTTTCTTATGGAATAGGAATTGACGAGCACGATCACGAAGGAAGAGTCATTACATTAGAAATGGATAATTTCTATCTGGTAACTGTTTATACTCCAAATTCTCAGGACGGACTGAAAAGACTAGACTACAGAATGACCTGGGAAGAAGATTTCCGTAACTATCTGCTTTCTCTCGACAAAAACAAACCTGTAATCGTGTGTGGCGACCTGAATGTTGCTCACAAAGAAATTGACTTGAAGAATCCTAAGACTAACAGGAAAAATGCAGGATTCACAGACGAAGAAAGAGAGAAATTCCAAATTCTGCTGGACAACGGATTCATCGACACATTCAGATATTTCTATCCTGAACAGGAAAATATATATTCGTGGTGGTCATACAGATTCAAAGCAAGAGAGAAAAACGCAGGCTGGCGTATCGACTACTTTCTGGTATCCGACAGATTAAAGGATAAACTGTCGGATGCAAAAATTCATACAGAAATATTCGGTTCAGACCATTGCCCTGTCGAAGTTACTTTGGATTGTTAACTCCGTATCCGAACAAAGCAAAATCTCCATAACATGGATCGCCGGGAAATATCTCATTCAAAGCTTGGGTTATTTTCCTGGCGTTTCCCAATGAAAAAGTTTCTGTCGGAACCAGGCCAAGTTCAAACGCTACTCTGCAAACATGCGTATCTAGTGGTATTATTAATTCTGATGGAGAAAATGAATTCCAAATTCCAAAATCAACAGCTGAATCACGGCGAATCATCCATCTCAAAAACATATTCAGCTTCTTTTGAGGGCTTTTATTTGATACTCCCATAAAAGCACATATCTTATCCATCGGAGAACCTGAAAAGCTATTCAGACAATCTTCCAGAGAGTCGAAGCTTGTATATGCATTATAAAGTTTACTGAAAAAAACATTCATCTCAGAATAGAAAACCATTCTGTAAAAACTTACTCGCTTATCTGCAGGAAAGTCTTCGTTCCATTTCATCGACTTTACATATTCCAGCGGAGATTTTCCCATCAAAGCATGCAATTCTTCCGCTTTTTTCAATATCTGTTTTCTGTTTCCAAAGCTAAGCAAAGCCGTCAATAGCCCGCTTATCTCAATATCCTGTTTTTTCTCAAAACGATGGGGAAACTGAACCGGGTCAGCCGGAATAAAATTGGAATTATGATAATCGGCTGCCCAAGCTATAAGCTTTGATTTTACATCCTCTGTCATTACAATCTATTTTTATACTGTTTGTCAACGAATGTAATTTTCTTGTTCAAAACGAAATTTACAGCACCGTAAACAAACAAACCAAGGAATTGCGAAACATACTCATTCAAACCTAAAACCTCAACCATAAGCAGCAACGCAAGGAACTGGGAACAATAGGCAAAAGCAAAAGCAACCAAAAACAACAACGACTGCCTCAAAAAAGAACCTTTCCCAACGGCAAACACCCAATACTTGCTCCAAAAGAAATTATTTATCAATGCTGCAATATACCCGGCAACATTTGCCCACAAATAATTGAAGCGCAAAATCTCCATCATTATCCAAACAACCAATGCTGTTATCAATGCATTCAATGTTCCGATAATGACAAAACGTATGAGCTGAGATGAGTTTCTTTTATTTTTCAATTTCCCGGTAATTACAAAAGCAAATATACAATAATTTTGTTTCTATTAAACGGTATAAAAAAAGGCTGTACTCTCGTACAACCTTTTTATATCCTAAGAATTTAATTCTTACTTCACTTTAGCAACGATTGCTTTGAAAGCTTCAGGATGGTTAACTGCTAAGTCAGCCAAAACCTTACGGTTGATTTCGATACCTGCAGCGTGCAAAGCACCCATCAAACGAGAATAAGACATACCTTCCAAACGAGCTGCAGCATTGATACGCTGAATCCACAATGCACGGAAGTTACGTTTTTTGTTTCGACGGTCGCGGAATGCATAAGTTAAACCTTTTTCCCATGTATTTTTGGCTACTGTCCAAACGTTTTTACGAGCACCGTAATAACCACGGGTAAGTTTCAAAATGCGCTTTCTTTTTGCTCTTGAAGCAACATGATTTACTGATCTAGGCATAATTCTAATCTGTTTTGAATGTTAGCGCCATCACTTCAAACCGAAGGATGAACTTAATTTGCTAAAAATTCGGTTAATAAAAATCTTGTAAAAAACTCGCTAATTAAAAATTACTTCATGCAAAGCATTTTCTTTACATTGTTCACATCTACGTTTGCAACCAAACCTGTGTGAGTCAAATTTCTCTTCTGCTTTTTAGTCTTTTTTGTTAGAATGTGACTTTTAAAAGCGTGTTTTCTCTTGATTTTACCTGTTCCGGTAAGAGCGAATCTTTTTTTGGCACCGGAATTAGTCTTCATCTTAGGCATTTTCCAAATATATTTAATTAATTAAACTTTAGTTTATCCGAGGCTTTGCAGCCTCGGACATTTTTTCTCAGTCTTCTTTTTTCTCAGCTTCTTCCTTTGCAGGAGCTGCTGCAGGTTTTTTAGCAGATTTCGGAGCACCAGCCTTCTTTGGTGTAAGCATGATAATCATACGCTTTCCTTCCAGCAAAGGCATTTGTTCAACTTTTCCGTAATCTTCCAAGTCATTGGCAAAACGAAGCAACAACACTTCTCCCTGTTCTTTAAACAAGATTGAACGTCCCTTGAAGAACACATAAGCTTTTACCTTTGCTCCTTCTTCCAAGAATCCTTTGGCATGCTTCAATTTAAAATCATAATCATGATCATCGGTCTGAGGTCCGAAACGAATCTCTTTCACTACAACCTTGACAGATTTAGCCTTCTGTTCTTTCAGACGTTTCTTCTGCTGATACAGGAACTTCTGATAATCAATCACTCTACAAACGGGAGGCGCAGCATTAGGTGAAATCTCAACCAAGTCCAAACCCTGTTCTTCGGCGATCTTCAGTGCCTGAGAAGTGGGATACACACCTTGCTCTACATTGTCACCGACTAATCGAACTTCACGAACGCGAATACGTTCATTAATTCTGTACTGCTCTTTCGGATTGTCATTCTTCATTAAAAATGATTTCTTTCTCCTTTTTAAGTTATTACTTGTTTTTTATATGTCACTTTTTACCAGCGATTCATCATTTCATCAACCTCACTGTTCAAAAGCGCTGCAAAGTTAGCAATTTTCATTGAACCTTTATCACCTTCGCCCTGTTTTCTTACAGAAACTTCACCATTTTCTGCTTCTTTTTCACCTACAATGAGCATATAAGGTACTCTTTTCATCTCATTGTCGCGAATTTTGCGTCCAATCTTCTCATTTCTGTCATCAACAAGAACGCGGATATCGTGTTTCTTCAATTCTTTTGCTACACTCTTTGCATAGTCATTGAAGCGTTCGCTGATAGGCAAAATACATACCTGATCCGGAGTCAGCCACAATGGGAACTTACCGGCTGTATGTTCAATCAACACAGCAACGAAACGTTCCATTGAACCGAACGGTGCACGGTGAATCATAACCGGACGATGTTTCTGGTTGTCCTCACCTGTATATTCAAGTTCAAAGCGCTCTGGCAAGTTATAGTCAACCTGGATTGTACCCAACTGCCAACGACGGCCGATAGCATCCTTAACCATAAAGTCAAGTTTAGGACCGTAGAATGCAGCTTCACCGTATTCAATCTTAGCAGGAAGACCTTTTTCCTGACAAGCTTCGATGATTGCCTGTTCTGCTTTTTCCCAGTTTTCTTCGCTACCGATATATTTTTCACGGTTCACTTTGTCACGCAAAGAAATCTGTGCCTCGAAGTTTTCGAAATTCATTGATTTGAACACTACAGAAATAATATCCATAACATTCAAAAATTCTTCCTTAACCTGGTCTGCACGGCAGAAAATATGCGCATCATCCTGAGTAAAGCTTCTTACACGTGTCAATCCGTGCAACTCGCCACTCTGTTCGTAACGGCACACCGTACCGAATTCAGCAAGACGCAAAGGAAGATCCTTGTATGAACGAGGAGAATTCTTGAAAATCATACAGTGATGAGGACAGTTCATCGGTTTCAAGAAATATTCTTCTCCTTCTTCCGGTGTATGGATTGGCTGGAATGAATCCTTACCATATTTAGCATAGTGTCCGGAAGTTATATAAAGCAATTTGTTTCCGATTGGAGGACAAATCACTTCCTGATAATCATAACGTGCCTGAATTCTGCGCAAGAAATCCTGCAAACGCAAGCGAAGAGCAGTTCCTTTTGGCAACCACATTGGCAAACCTTTACCTACAGTATCAGAGAACATGAACAAATCAAGTTCCTTACCAATCTTTCTGTGGTCACGTTTCTTTGCTTCTTCAAGCATAGCCAAATACTCATCGAGCATTTTCTTCTTAGGGAATGTGATAGCATACAAACGGACAAGCTGTTTGCGCTTTTCATCACCACGCCAATATGCACCGGCAACACTAAGAACTTTTACGGCTTTGATATATGATGTGTTAGGAAGATGCGGACCACGGCAAAGGTCTGTAAATGCACCCTGCGTATAAGTGGTGATTGTTCCATCTTCCAACTCGTTGATCAATTCAACTTTGTATTCTTCGTTTCTTCCGCCAAACATAGCCAAAGCGTCAGCCTTGGTGATATCCTGACGTACGATAGCTTCTTTGCGTGCAACAAGCTCCATCATCTTTGCCTCGATGGTTGCAAAATCGCTATCTTTAATAACTCCTTCACCCGGATCTACATCATAGTAGAATCCATTTTCAATAGCCGGACCGATACCGAACTTGATTCCAGGGTACAACTCCTGCAAAGCTTCAGCCATCAGGTGGGCACTTGAATGCCAGAATGCATGCTTGCCTTCTGGGTCTTCCCACTTGAACAGTTTTACACTTGCATCCTCGTTTATGGGACGAGTCAAATCCCAGATTTCACCGTTCACACTTGCAGCCAAGACATCCTGAGCCAATCGTGAGCTGATGCTTTCTGCAATCTGCATTGCAGTTGTTCCTTCAGCATATTCTCTTACGGAATTATCCGGAAATGTAATCTTAATCATATCTGTTCACTAAAAATTTCTTTGATTCAGTTCGCAAAGTTAATATTTCTTTTTAAGGAAAGAAATTTTTGCCGACTAATATTCTTGAATTTTGACTAGTAATGCAACTTGAGTTATATTACCCTCAAAAATATATCCGACCCCATTCCCAAATACGTCCGTATATATTTCTCCGTGGGGCAATATATATTCATTCGCGGGGTCGGACCTACAAAAAATATCTTCAGAACTTTTTGGAAACGCTTCTGCACATATTTCGGCTTTTTTCCGATAACGAATCTTTCAGTCAAAAAAATAGTTCTCCGGGAAAAAGGATACTACCTTTTCAAAAAAAGCTCGTTATGTTTCTCCAAATACATAGTTATGTTTTTCCTGAAACACTGCGAGCTTTTTTCTCCCATATTTATTCCAATCATCTATACAAATGATCAGCCTGTTGCTTAAGCTTGCTTATCAGCAGATAATTCATATCTGGATTTTCCTCAAGGAAAGCATCAACCTCACTCTTTGCTGCTTCCGAATGATGTCCGGACAAAAGAGCACGCAACCACGAAGTCGGGAAAAATATATCTCCTGTTCTTTGAACTTCAGGAAGAATATCCAATGCCGGTCTGATATATTTTATTGCCTTATCCTGGCGCAACGGATGATTAAGATATCTCAAAGCTGACGATGCCCATGGCTCAACACGCCTGTTCTCAGCTTCAAGCAATGAATTGAAGGCACTGTCACGCACAGATTCCAACGGCGAAACAGCCGGAGATATAAACTCAAATTCCTGCAGACGGTCGGCATTCGAAAATCTTGCAGTCTGTGTCTTCATTATATTCTCATATTCATCAGGCATTCTCACTGAAAGTTCGTATGCCATATTCACATAATCGTTTTCAGACAAAGAACATCCACGAGGAGGTTTCTGATTCTTCCATACATTATATATATATGTATTGGCATTCTTACTGCCGGACAGACTGACATACTTACGGAAAGCCTGCAAACGGAGTGACTTGTCCTGCTGATTCGTAATCTCACCCATCAATGCTTTCTCCACAATTTCAGAGTTCACAGGAAACAGAGTTTGAGCTTGCGACATATATCCCAATGCCATTGTATAAAGTAACTTATTCTTTTCCTTTGGAATATATGAAAGCATAGATTTAATATAGTTCTCTGACGAGATGGATTTATTGATTACATTCTCAAACAATGTAATAAGAACAGAACCTTTCAGCACCTCAGAGCTTGCCGTATCCAAAACATTAAACAACGCGTCAGCTTCAGAATTGTCAATCAGGAAATATCCATACCCTATTCCGTCCGCATTAGGAATAACAACAGACTTCTCCCCTGCTTCAAAAGGTAAATCCACAGCGATTTCTGATGTATCTGATGTCATGCAGACATTAAGCTCTGCTTCTTTGTCGCCACTTTTCACGATATACTTAAGATTCTGTGGCCACAAACGTCCTTTTCCCTGCGGATCAGATTGTCTGACAACAAGCCGCGAATCTTCACAACGCGCCTGAATTGTCGGCATGCAGTTTTCCTTCACCCATATATGGCTCCACTGTTCAAGGTCTGAATCAGTATACTTATCCAAAATCGAAATCAGATTATCCCAAGTAGCATTGCCATAAGCATAAGTATTCAAATATTCCTGTATGCCTTTTCTGAAAGCATCATCACCAAGAAGTTGAACCAGCTTTTCCATCACAATAGACGACTTGTTATATATAATATTACTGTATATAAGGCCTGCATTCGACAGATTGTCCAATGGTTGTTGGATAGGCATAGCTCCAGCTGTTCTGTCTTCCGAATATGAAGGCGGGAAATAGTCCTGGATGAAGTTCAGACGATGATTAACAGTCGGAAACATTGACTGAACCATTTTCGAAGCGAAATAGTTGGCAAAGACTTCCTTAGTCCATACGTCGTCAAACCAAGCCATTGTTACGAAATCACCAAACCACATATGCGCTGTTTCATGTGCAATCAAAGAGCTGCGGGCAAGTTCTTCGTTCAACGTAGGATTTTCATTCAGAAAGATAGTACGGTCTGCATATAATGTTGCTCCCGTATGTTCCATTCCACCATATTGGAAACCCGGAAGAACGATAAGATCATATTTACTGAAAGGATAATTTATACCGGTATAATTTTCCATCCATTCCAATGCATCAAAGACCTGAGAAGCAATAACCGGTGTTTGAGAAACTTTTTCAGGATTATTTTCCCTATGATACAGGCTTATCGAGCGATTTCCACGTGTAAACGTCTCATACTTAAGTTTTCCTGCAACGAATGAGAATAAATAAGTACTCAATGGCTCAGTCTCGCCAAACGACAAAAGTTTTCTACCGGGTCTGGACAGCGTATCCAATGAAGAAACAGCGGAATTAGAAACTGCATTCCAACTGATAGGAATATCCAGAGATAATGAGTATTTAGCCTTGATATCAGGTTGGTCGAAACACGGAAAAAGCGTTCTTGCTCTGTCCGGCACAAGCAATGTGTAAAGGAATTCATCCCTGCGATTCAAAGACTGGTCGTTGGCTTTGAATGTTATCACAGCCTCATTCGTTCCTGCATGTGTGACTGATTTATTGCCTAAAGAAACGATATGCTCATTAACAACACCAAACTTAATTGGTGATTCATTTACCACAACCGACTCAATCTGAGAAGAATCAGCACGGAAGTCAATCATCAATGGCTCAGGTTTATCCTGAATCCATCTCAATTTGGCTACTCCCACAACAGGTTCTTCCTTACTTTCAGGAATTCTGAAAGACAAATCATACTTTACTTCCAGAAAGTGTGTTTTTCTGAACTCTGCAAGTTCCTTGCTTACTCCCGGCTCTGAAGTGTAGATATTATGCTCTTTCAAATTCGAACAAGAGGATGAAACAAATAAGGCAAATGTGCCCAGTGCAACAAACAAACCTTTCATACTTCTTTCAGATATTCAGCAATACTCATAAAATTCCTTTCCAACAAATACATCTGTCTTGCCATAAAAGAGAAGAATTCGCCCCAATCCGAGCGACGGTGGAAATCTATACCTTCTTTCTTAGTATATATGCGTGCCACCTGATTCCCGGTTTCTCTGATATAACAAATATCCCAAATCAAACCTTCAGGAAAATCTTTCTCTAAAACTTCTTTATACCAGGTAAGCTTCTCAAAAGCCTCAAGTCTTTCATCCTCCTGACGGTGATTGACTTCAAGTATTACGTAAGCTCCGTTCCTGTTGACATCGAACTTCAGCTCCATTCCTTTTACCTTGGTATTATATAAAACCCACATTTTGCGACGGCGGCGCAAATATGGCTGAACTTCACAATAAGCGGCAAAGCTTTCCCAAAACTCTACTTTAAGTTTCTTTAGCTCGTCTTTACTATACATATTATATATTATGAATTAATCTATTATTTAAGTTTCGCTAGTTGCTCAACTTAAAAGTTGACAAGGCTTCAGAGACAAGTTGACAAGGTTAAAACACTTATAACCATAAATATTATTATCTAAAAACTTTTATCAACTTGTCTTCTCGTCAACTTGTCAACTCGTCAACTTTTTATTGTAAGTTTAGCCTCTCAAACTCAAGTCAATTACCAAATGCAGTATATTACTACTTAAAAACATCCTTGTCCTTCATGTAAACTATCTCTCCAAATGAAGATAGTCTTTCCATATCTATTTTCTTTCGGTTACCAACTATGGCATAGTTAACCGGACGTCCTTTTAGGTGACGTTTGTAAAAGTTGAATATATCAGACAATGAAAAACTGTCAATTGCTTCCATCATGAGCTTGTTCGGATCTTCCTCAAAACCTTCTTTGTTATAAAATGCCCAGCGGAGAGAAACATCTCTGAACGAAGGAAACATACTGTTAACTTCATTACGAATTGACTGCTTGATGGCATCCAGCTTGTCCGGATACAAAGGCATATCATCTATCAAAGCCTGCAAAACAGACATTGCATCAATAGTTTTGTCACATTGCGTTGACAAAAAGCCAAGCATAAATCCCGGTTGCTCTATATGTTGTCTGGACGGAAGCTGGAAACGTCCGGAAACTCTATAAGCCAACGACCTGAACTCTCTTATCTCCTGAAACAACACCGAATTCATATTTCCGCCAAAATATTCAGTAAACATATTGGCGATGAAACGCTCACGCTGCTCGGGCAATGTCTCACCACAAACAAAACTTCCGATAATACTTTGGCTTATATCAGATTTGTCGTAGAAAAAGACCTGAGGTTTCTTGTATGATTTCAGTTTTCTTAAACAAGGAGATATTGATTTGTTAACGATATCACCCAATGGCAAATGACGAAGCAAAAGATCTTCAACCTCTTCCCTGCTTCTGTTTCCGCAATAATGAATATCGCAAGCATAAGTCATGACATTATGCAGAAGAGAAACTAAATCTTCTCCTTTCATCTTCTTCACTTCAGACACGGATGGTTTATTCAGATAAATGGATTTCTCTCCATAAATCATTTTTTCCATCAAGGCACGTGCCATACTGTCTGCCGATTGCTTGAAAGACTTGTCCACAACTCTTATTTCGTCCACAAGATGCCTTAGTTTCTTATCGTTAGGCTTAGCCTGCTTCAAGAAAGAAGAAACAAGAAGCAATGTTTCCGAAAAATTATTGTCAAATCCGGTTATACGCACAACAAAGCTCCTTTCGTTTGCTTCGAAAGTCATAATACTTCCCAAAGACTGCAAACGGCTTCGGAATTCTGCAAACGAAAGCTCTATGGTTCCGAGATGTTGCAAATAATTTGCCATCAGCTTCAATCTTGGTTCAGAAATTGAGCCGATAGAAAACAGCAAATCAAGGGAAAAAATCTCATTGACAGGATTCTCCGTAACATATAATTTCACATAAGGAGTCAAGTCCTTTATCTGCATACCGCAGGTCTGAGCTGTAAGGAAATGCGGACTCAATTCTTCAACCGGCAATTTTTCCAATTCCTTAGCATAAGCCGAAGATTCATTCTGATGCTTCGAAACAATTGGTGCATAATCAGGCTTTGATAAATCATCCTTCGGATATTGCCCGGTTTTCTTCAGCACATGCAAATAATCTTCCGTAAAATAGCGACAAGCTGCATTCACAATATCTTCTTTTGTCAATGCGTCAATTCTCTCTATCTCACAAAGATATTCGTTCCAGGTTTTTCCTTGAGAAAATATATTCATCATAACTCTCGCCCTGGAAGAAATATCCTCCAAAGCAGAAGTATAATTTCTTTTCTGTTCCAGTTTAAGACTCTGGAAGAATTCGTCAGAAAATTCTCCTTTCTTCAGTTTCTCAATCTCATTCCAGACCTTTTTTTCTGCAGAAGAATATGATTGAAAAAGCATTCGGGGCATAACTACAATTGCCAGAATACCTGCATCATTCATCTGCTCATTGATAACAGTTGCGGCAAGAACTTTATGATCCACTACGAGTCTATCAAGGAAACCCGTTCCATTACTATTGTTCAACAAAGATGATATAATCTTCAGAGCCACTTCGTCCGGATGATTAGCAGGAACGCCTCTGAAACCAAGAACCATTATCTTAACAAATGGAACTGGTACTTTCAGGAAGAAAGTCTCGCGGCCTTTGAATTCCGGAAGCGGATAAGTAATTCTGGATATTGGCTCACCTTTTGGTATTCTTGAAAAAGCCTTTTCAATCATCGGAAGAGCCTGTTCTGTTTTAAAATCACCACACAAAATAAGCCCCATATTTGGGCCAACGTAGTATTTCTCAAAAAAACGGCGCATTTCCGACAATCTCGGATTCTTCAAATTTTCAGTACTGCCAATTATAGGATAAGCATAAGGATGATCTTTGAAATATCTTTCCTTCAATCTTTCCATTGAGAGACCGCCAATATAATCTCCGTACATATTCTTTTCTTCGTAAACCGTCTCAAGTTCACTCTGGAACATTCTGAAAACAGGATTCAGAAATCTCTCACTGTTAATCTCAAGCCATTGCATAAGATACTGAGGAGAAAAGACATTATAATATGAGGTGAAATCGATTGAAGTTTCAGCATTCAGTTTTGTTCCACCATATTTTGATATTAGCCTGTCAAATTCATTCGGTATTACAAAATCAGCAGCTTTAACACTGAGTTTGTTTATTTCCTGCTGAATCAAAAGACGTTGCTGCTCATCTGCGGCAACAGCTAATTCATCATATTTCTCGGCAATTTTATCAAGATAGACTTTTTCTGACTCATAGTCAACAGTTCCTATCTTATCAGTTCCCTTAAACATTATATGCTCGAAATAATGAGCAATTCCTGTATTGGGACAATCCTTGGCTCCGGCTTTTACCACAACGGCACCAAACACTTTTGGCTGATGATGATCTTCATTCAGCCAAACTGTCAAACCGTTACTTAACGTAAAAGTCTTACATATTATTTTCTGTGCCAAAGCCTTCATTTCCCCAGTTGTTAAATTACAAATGTAGGCATAAATAATGATATAAGGAAATTAAACTAGAATTGTTATTCCCGATAAAGTTAAATACAAAACATTTCAGAACATTATGACAAACAAAAAAGCTGTCTCAATTTTATTTTGAGACAGCTTTCTGTTGAATTATATATTGCTTATATGGATTATTTCTTGAAATAACGGTTGAACAAACCTTCGAAACCTTTACCATGACGAGCTTCGTCTTTAGCCATTTCATGAACAGTATCATGGATAGCGTCAAGATTCAACTGTTTAGCTCTTGTAGCGATACGTTTCTTATCAGCGCAAGCACCACTTTCAGCGTTCATTCTCTTTTCCAAGTTAGTCTTAGTATCCCAAACTACATCACCCAACAATTCAGCGAACTTAGCAGCGTGTTCAGCTTCTTCCCAAGCATAGCGTTTGAAAGCATCTGCAACTTCTGGATAACCTTCACGATCTGCCTGGCGGCTCATTGCCAAGTACATACCAACTTCTGTACATTCACCAATGAAGTGCGCATTCAAATCTTTAATCATTTCTTCGTCGCAACCTTTTGCTACACCGATAACGTGTTCGTCAGCAAAAGTCAAAGCACCTTCTGTTTCAACTAATTCTTTGAACTTTTCTTTAGGCTGCTTACACTGTGGGCAGAAATCTGGAGCTTCATTACCTTCATGAACGTAACCGCATACTGTGCAAATCCATTTCTTTGTCATAACTTTATAATTTTAATATTGGTTTATACTGTATTTTCTAATCGCATTACAAAGATGGGAAAGTTTAACAACATAAACAAGCTTAGTTTGATTGAATAAATCAATTGCATGATTGATAAAAACTATAATAAGCATTAATCATCTGATATACAGAAAGAATATAAATATTATTTAAGTTTCACAAGTTGCTCAACTTAAAAGTTAACAAGGCTTCAGATACGAGTTGACAAGGTCAGAACTCCTATAATTTAACGAATTAAATAGATCTGTTATATATCTGCATCGATATATATAAATGTAATGAAACATGGGACCGAACCCGCATCTTGCAGCATCCGGTCCCATGTAAAATCCAATCAGGACATATTTTCAATTTAATCTTATCTTAATCTTTCCAAGGAACGAACCAAAGCCTCATCTGCTCCAATATTTCTTATGGCAAGATAATCAAGAACTATACTTATGAAAGGAAAAGTCAAAGCAATTTTTCCTGTAACAGAAAGTTCATCACCCAGCTCTCCTTTAATAGAGAACAACAAAAAAGCATAGAAACCATAAAATCCCAACATCAACAAAGCATTAAATACACACAAGCGTATTTGAAGGATTCTTTTTCTAAACAAAAATATTGTAACCAAAGCCACAATGGCAATAACAGCTGTAAGAGCAAACAATCCCCATGCAGGATAAAGCAATTCCGGTTGCTCAACTAAATAAGTAGAAATACCAGATGCATCAAAAGTATAAAAGTTATCACCTAATTGTAATGCAGACAATGGCAAGAACAAAGTAGCTGTCATAAGAACTACAATCAACAATAAATAAACAGTCTGTATTCTCTGTAGCATAATGAAATTATTTTAGGTTATTCATACAAAACAAAAAAGTGAGCAACCAGTACTGATAATAAAATAGTCCGAACGAACATTGAAATTATCATCTCTGATTGCTCACTTTACAAATCAACCTGAAACTATTGTTATTAAAAACAATGTCTTTCAAGTTTTAGATATTATTCTTTTCCTTAGCCGGATTTCTATAATAAACTTTACCTTCCTGATATTCCTGAGCCGCAATCAACACTGGTTTAGGAAGCTTCTCGTAATAGCGAGAAATTTCAATCTGTTCTCTGTTTTCAAAAACCTCTTCCAGATTATCATTATAAGAGGCGAACTCTTGGAGTTTCTTTTCCAGATCCTGTTTCATTTCAACACTAATCTGATTAGCCCGCTTTGCAATGATCGCTACTGTTTCATATACATTACCTGTGTCTTCGCATAAGCTCATCATATCACGAGTAATCGTATTTGAAGGAGCGTTTGTTTTTCTGTAATCCATACTGTTGTAATATTGAAAATTTAATATGTATCAGTTATTCGTTTACTTGCATAATCATAATACTTCTGAATTTCTTTCAGATATTTTCCTTCGGGATATTCATTAGTATAATTATAGTATTCATCCACAACTTCTCTGTATCGTCCTTGCAACTTTTCATCCACACTGACTAAAGCCAATTCATACTTTGCCTTGGCAATGAGATACATAAACTCTTCTCTATACTTGGAATATGGATAATTCTTCAACGCGTTCTGCGCTGTAATTACCGCCGAGAGGTAATTGTTTCCCATATAAGTACCAAGATTGAAATAGAGCCTTGTTGCCTGAAGCTCTTTCAGTGCAAGTTTTTCCTGAAGCTCAAACATTATATCTTGAGCTTCTTTCGCTCTCTCGCTCTGAGGATAATATTCCAAATAAAGCTGCAACTGTTCTATTGCCTTGTATGTCTGAGACTGGTCCAACTGTGGCTCCGGAGAATCAAGATACAAGCCATATCCTGAATAGAATCTGGACAATTCTGTAAATTCACCTTTCGGATAAGTCTTATAATATGTCTCAAAATATTCCGCAGCTGTTTGATAATCCTTCTGTCCGTAATAGCTTTGCGCCAACAGATAAAGAGACTCTTCCGCATGAGCAGTTCCCTTAAAGATTGTCACCAACTCATCCAGCAATGTTGCAGATTTCGAATACTGCTTCGCATTGAAATATTTCTTTGCATATGAATATTTCAATTCATAATCTGTGCTTTTTAATATATTGTTATATTCTCCACATGAAGTGAACAATACAGCACTCATCAACCATAAAACAACAATCTTCTTCATTCAACGTATATTTAGCGTGCAAAGATAATATTTCCTATCGAATAAACGAAACGAAATGCACAATGTTTTACAACTTATACAGTTCACTGGCAGCAATTAGCTCCAATTTATTTTCTTTTAATACTTCAGCACAGCGTTCCACATTATCCGGACGGATAATTACATTTGCAGCTTCTCCCTGAGAAAAAGCATACATATATTCCACAAATATTCCAGCTTGAGTTATTACTTCCATAGCTTTAGCCAATGCTCCCGGCTGATTAGGACAATGAAGACATACAACATCAGCAACACTAACTGCATATGTATGTTCACGCAATACCTGAATTGCCTTATCAGTGTCAGAAACTATAAGACGCAATATTCCGAAATCTGAATTTTCAGACACTGTAAAAGCAGTCATATTAATTCCAGCATTTCCAAGGATTTTAGCTACTTCTGTAAAACGTCCGCGTTTATTCTCCAAAAATATAGATAATTGCTTGATTAACATAAACACCTCCAGTTTTATCAATTAAACTAATTTTCTGTTATCTATCACATGCTTAGCCTTGCCCATGCTTCGTTCGATTGTGCAAGGTTCAACAATCTTAATATCCGGTTGCAAACCAATAACACTTTGTATTCTGTTTGCTATTTTCTTTTTCAAAGCCAAAAGCTTATTCATCTCGTCTGTGTAATATTCCGGACGAACTTCAACCTGAATCTGGAAAGTATCTGTATTATTGACACGGTCAACAACAATAAGATACTGAGCTTCGAATTCCGGCATTTCCAAAATTACTGATTCTACCTGAGACGGGAAAACATTTACGCCACGAATAATAAGCATATCGTCACTTCTTCCCATAATTCTACCCATTCTTACGGCTGTACGTCCACAATCACATTTTTCATAATTCAAAGTCGTCAAGTCACGAGTTCTGTACCTAATCATTGGCATACCTTCTTTGGTAAGAGTTGTCAGAACAAGTTCACCTTGTTGTCCAGGTTCTACAGGCTGCAATGTAACTGGATCAACAATTTCCGGGAAAAAGTGGTCTTCCCACAAATGTGTTCCGTTCTGGCACTCACATTCTCCACCAACACCAGGACCGCATATTTCTGTCAAACCATAAATATCATATGCCTTTATATTTAACTTCTCTTCAAGTTCCTTACGCATATTTTCAGTCCATGGTTCAGCCCCAAATACTCCAATACGAAGCTGAAACTCGTCCAAAGACACTCCTGATTTCCTTATTGTTTCAGCAAGATATAACGCATAAGAAGGAGTACAAGCCAAACCTTTTGCTCCAAAATCATGCATCAATTGTATTTGTTTCTGAGTATTACCGCTACTCATAGGTATAACTGTTCCACCTATATTCTCAACACCGCCATGCAGCCCAAGTCCACCGGTAAACAAGCCATAACCATAAGAAACCTGTACTGCATCATTTTTACTGAAACCGTATGCTGTCAAACAACGTGAAACGACTTCCGCCCATATTGACAAGTCCTTACGCGTATAACCTACAACTATAGGCTTACCAGTTGTTCCTGAAGAAGCATGTAGGCGAACTATCTCAGACATCGGAACAGCCATCAATCCAAATGGATAATTATCCCTCAAGTCTTGTTTTACGGTAAAAGGAAGCTTGACTATATCATCTATAGTCTGTATATCATTAGGAGTCAAACCCAATTCCTGCATTTTCTTTCTGTAAAAAGAGGAATTATGATAAACATGTTCAACTACCCGTCTCAATCTTATACCTTGCAATTTCCGCATATCCTCGCGGTTCATGCACTCAATTGTTTCATTCCAAATCATGGTCTAGATTTATTAGTTAGATTAACATTTCTGTACAAAGAAACAACTTTTTCATTAATTTTGCATGCTGATAATAATAATTTTTCCATTATGCAGCGTAATCTTCTTTCACTTTACATAATTAAACTATCAAAATGGTTCACATTAGTAATGCCTATCATAGTTTTGTTCTATGAAGAGCATAAATTAGGACTGCAGGATGTTTTCATTCTGAAAAGTATTTATTCAATAGCTGCTGTAGCTTTAGAAATCCCTTCAGGATATATAGCTGATGTTTGGGGAAGGAGAAAAACTCTAATACTCGGTTGCGTGTTGTTTTTCCTGGGATATCTTTGCTATTCTTTCACATCAACATTTCAGGCATTCGTAGTAGCTGAGCTTTTACTCGGCATAGGACAAACAATGGTAAACGGAGCAGACTCAGCCCTGCTCTACGATACAACAGCGCACTACAATAAAGAAAATCTCTATCTCAGATATGAAGGAAGAATTACCATGATTGGAAATTTCGCAGAAGCAATAGCAGGAGTTTTCGGAGGTTTGCTTGCTGCATATTCTCTAAGATATCCGTTTTATGCCCAATCATTAATTGCGTTCTCAGGTATTCCAGCAGCATTTGCTCTAAAGGAATTTACATCAAAAGGAAAGATTCAAAATCCAGTCAATGAGATATTACGCATTATAAAATATTCACTGGTTACTAACAAGAAACTATGTTATAATATAATGTATTCAGGTATTATCGGTGCCGCCACTCTTATGATGGCTTGGTTCGTTCAGCCAGTATTAATCCATTTGGATACACCCACAGAGTGGTTCGGTGTTATATGGACTGTACTTAACCTTACTGTAGGTGTAGCAGCTTTATATTCCGACAGAGTAGAGAATTATTTTGGTATGAACAAAATGAACATACTAATTCTTCTGACCATAGCAGGAGGATATATTGCACTGGCATATAATCTGACATATGCAGGACTTGCGGTGTTGTTCGTATTCTATATTTTCAGAGGTTTTGCCACACCGATATTGAAAGGCTACATTAACCAGATGACATTTTCAGAAATGAGGGCAACAGTCCTTTCCATAAGGAATTTCATAATCCGACTGATGTTTGCAATCACAGCGCCGTTCGTAGGATGGCTTAATGACGTTTACTCTCTAAAAACAGCACTGTTGGTCACTGCCGCGATGATTCTTGTTCCCGGAGCTATTTTCGTATGGCTGCATTATTCTCCATGCTCAACAAATACCAACCGTCCGGTGTCATAACCGCGAGTTTTAAGTCTGGCAACCAGTTCTTCCTTTAGTTTATCATCCATAAACTTTTCGCGGCTCATTATCCACAGATATTTGTCGGAACTGCTTCCAATAAGCATATACTGATAGTCATCATCTACTTCCATAACATAATAATCAGAATAAAACCACAGGAAAAAAGAAACCTTAAGCTTTCCAGGATCTGATGGATCAGGCTGTTTTGCTTTTCCCTTGATTTCTTTCTTCTCACCATCTTTAATTCCTTGATTGAATACTTCAATTTTTCCATTATCAAGTAAAGTGTAGGTTGCAGACACATGAGTCATACCCTTCTCAAACCTATGTTCATAGCGTGCAATTTCATACCATTTACCCACAAATCTGCCGAGGTCAAAAACCTTTACCGTACTGTTGTCTATCATAGATTCTTTTTTATTCTCAGAAAAACTACAACTTGAAAAGCCTAAAATTAAACATAACAGTAATAGAATTTTTTTCATAATCATACAAATATAATTTCAAATAATCGTCCTATCACAAATACTCGCAAAATTCAACCTTTTCCTTGTTTGGTCCGAGTATTGTAAAAAACTTAACCCCATTCTCCCAGAAAGGAAGGGAATTTACCTGTTTGTCCAACATTTCAAAGTCCATCCCCTTTATTTCTTCAAAAAGGGAATCGATATTCTTCACATTAATCGCAAAATGGTCGATAGCTCCGCTTTTCATTACCGCCTGATTATTTTCATAAGTTTCAATAACCAAGTCATACATACGAAGAAAAGTAACAGTTTCATCACCATTACGTGTGCTGTAAGCTACTTCAAAACCTAATTTCTTGTAAAACTCAACTGTTTCATTAATGTTATTTGTCGGAATGCCTATATGCTGCAATCCTGAACAATATTCTTTTACTCCCATGATATTATATGTTAATATGATTATATTTCATCTCCAAAAAACAAATATCAAACTTTTCATACAATATTTTATATTTTCATCAAAAAATTTTTTCTGATTAAACCGATAGAATTGTTTTTCAAATACTCACTTATACTATTCACTCTACCCAAATTGCTGTTTTGAAATATATTTCATAAATTCACCACATTGTTAACATTATAACACAAATTTAATCAAGAATAAAATGAAAAACGAAAGACTTACTAAATTTGAAGACTTTACAAACCTGTACAGTTTGGAAAAAACTTTACGTTTCAGCTTAATTCCAGTTGAAGGAACCGATACGGAATATTTGCAAAAAATTATCCGTGAAGATGAGCGCAGAGCCGAGTATTATAAGCAAGTAAAAAAGTATATTGATGAATATCACAAGTGGTTTATCAATCAATCGCTAAGCAAGTTCCAATTTCAATATGAGGATAATAAGAAACAATATTCGTTATCCGAATATTATATGTATTATCATCTGAATAATAAAGCAGACAGCGAAAAACGAAAGAAAGCGTTAAATACTATTCAGTCAAACCTACGAAAACAAATAGCCAAATTCCTTAAAGGACAGAAAGCTTATGATAATATTTACAAGCAAAAGTTAATTACAGAGGCTTTACCGGCTTTTATTCAAGATGAATCAAAAAAGGTAATTATTCAGGAATTCAATAAGTTTACCAGTTATTTTTCCGGATTTCACGAGAACAGGAAGAATATATATTCGGAAGAAGAAAAATCAACGGCAATTGCTTTCCGTATCGTCCACGAGAATCTTCCCCGATTTATTGACAACATGTATGTTTTCGATATTATCCGTGCGCTTCCGGAGTTTGAAGAAAGTATCCGGAATGTCTGCCAAAGTTTTGCCGACAAGCTGACGGTCGCTTCTTTGCAGGAAGTGTTCGCACTGCCTTATTTCAACCAAGTATTAACACAGAGCCAGATTGAAATCTATAATGCAATTATTGGCGGTAAAACCGAAGAAAAACAGGAGGTGAAAATACAAGGATTGAACGAATATATCAATCTTTACAATCAACAGCATAAAGAAAAACGTATTCCTTTATTCAAGCCTTTATATAAACAGATTCTCAGCGACAGAGAAGCCATATCCTGGCTGCCCGAAACATTCAAAACGGATAAAGAGCTGTTTGATAGTATTCGGGAATATTATACAATACTGATTAGCGTTTTGGAAAATAAAGAGAATAAACAAGCGCATAGTTTCAAAGAGTTTATTCAGTTATTGAATGACCCGGCAATCTTGAAAGGCATCTATATCCGTAATGATACGCAATTAACGGATATTTCACAACGCGAGTTCAAGGATTGGGGACTTATCCGAAAAGCCATCGAAGCTGATTACGAAAAGAAAACACCCCAAAAGAAATCACAATCTTACGAAAAATATAATGAGCAGAAAGAAAAGTATTGGAAATCTTCCGACAGTTTCTCCATTGCATTTATCAATCATTGTGTATCCGAATATCTGAACAGGGAAATCCGATTGGAAAATTATTTCCTAAGTTTGGGTTGCGTCAATAATGAATCCGTTCAATTGGAAAACTGGATTGCCCGTATAAAGAATCGTTATACTGATATAGAAGATTTGCTGCTTTCGGAAAGACAGGAAAACAATCTGATCCGCAATGAAGAGGCAGTCGAGAAAATCAAATTGTTTTTGGATACGATAAAAGGTTTTCAATCCTTTATACGTCCACTATTGGGAAAAGGTGATGAAACCGATCGGGCTGTTATATTCTATAATGAACTGACTTGGTTTTGGGATACAATTGTTTCGATAAACCCATTATATGATAAGGTAAGGAATTATCTGACCCGTAAACCTTATTCTACGGAAAAAATCAAATTGAATTTTGAGAATCCCACCTTATTATCCGGATGGGATTCCAACACAGAGCGGAATTATCTGTCCGTTTTATTCAAGAAAGATAATCTGTATTATCTGGGTATTATGAATAAACAGCATCGAAAGATTTTCGAATCAAAGAATATTCCGGACGATACGGCTTTCTATGAGAAAATGGAATATAAATTCTTTAAGAGAGCTACATTAATGATTCCCAAATGCAGTACGCAGCTTAAAGATGTACAGAATCATTTTAAAAACAGTTGTGAAGATTATATCCTGAAAGGAAAAGGATTTATACAGCCGTTAAAAATTACCAAAGAAATCTATGATTTGAATAATGTAACTTATAATGGGTGCAAGAAATTTGAATCAAATTATAACAAACAAACAGGAGATACAGACGGGTTTAACCGAGCTCTTACTACATGGATTCAATTCTGTATGGAATTTCTGAAAGTATATCCGAGTACGGCTATTTATGACTTCTCCGGTTTAAAACCGATTGAAGCTTATAAGCAGCTTAATGAATTTTATGCAGATGTCAATAAGTTGTTGTATAGTATCAGTTTCCGTAATATATCTGAGAAATACATACATCAATTGGTTAAGGAAGGAAAATTATTCTTATTCCAAATATACAGCAAGGATTTCTCCGCACACAGCAAAGGAACTCCAAATCTGCATACTTTATATTGGAAAATGCTTTTTGATGCGGATAATCTGAGTGACGTTGTTTATATGTTAAACGGACAGGCGGAAGTATTCTTCCGTAAAAAGAGCTTGTCGTATGACAAGCCTACACATCCGGCTCATGTTCCGATAAAAAACAAGAACAAAAACAGCAAAAAGGAAGAAAGAATATTACCTTATGATTTAATTAAGGATAAGCGCTATACCAAAGACTGTTATTTATTCCATGTTCCTATTACGATTAATTTCAAACAGAAGGATAATGATGCTTTACTGAACGAGGAAGTGAGAAACTATTTAAAGTATAACGAAAATCCTTATATAATCGGAATAGACCGAGGTGAAAGACATTTGATTTATATCTCGGTTATCGACAATCAAGGAAATATTGCGGAACAATGTTCACTCAATAAGATTATCAATGAATATAACGGCGAGACTTATACAACCGATTATCATGATCTGTTAAATCAAAAAGCCAGTCAATTGGATGAGGCTCGTAAGAACTGGAAAACAATAGAGAATATTAAAGAACTGAAAGAAGGCTATTTAAGCCAAGTAATCCATAAAATAACCGAACTGATGATTCGATATAAGGCAATCGTTGTTCTGGAAGATCTTAATATGGGATTCAAACGCAGCCGACAAGGAGTGGAAACACAGGTCTATCAGAAATTCGAGAAGATGCTTATCGACAAGCTGAATTATCTGGCAAATAAAAAACAGGATAAAAACCAAGCCGGCGGTCTGCTGCATGCTTATCAGCTGACCAATAAGTTTGAGAGTTTTAAAAAGCTAAACAAGCAATCCGGTTTTCTGTTCTATGTCGATGCCTGGAACACCAGTAAGATTGATCCGGTAAGCGGTTTTATCAACCTGTTTGACTTGAAATATGAAAGTGTGGAGAAATCAAAGGCTTTCTTCTCCAAGTTCAAATCTATCCGCTATAATCCGGAGCGGGATTGGTTTGAGTTTGTATTTGATTATAATGATTTTCATAAAAAGGCAGAAGGAACTCGCACAGAATGGACAGTTTGCAGTTATGGCACACGTATTCTGACTTGTCGTAATCCGGAAAAGAATAACCTTTGGGACTCGGAAGAAATTGATTTGACAAAAGCCTTCAAACAACTGTTTGCCCAATATCAAATCGATTTGAACGGTAATCTGAAAGAAGCAGTTTCCGAACAGTCCGGTAAAGCATTCTTTTATCAGGAAAATATCAAAGAAACGAAAGGTCTGCTGCAACTGTTCAAACTGCTGATGCAAATGAGAAACAGCATTCCGAACACGGAAACCGATTATCTGATTTCACCTGTTCCGAATAAACAGGGCATTTGTTATGACAGCAGAAGAAACGACAGCTCTCTGCCGAAAGATGCGGACGCAAACGGTGCTTATAATATCGCCCGTAAAGGTCTGTTGCTTATTGAGCGTATCCGACAAAGTTCGGATTTGAAAAACCTGTCCTTGAATATTACACGTAAGGAATGGCTTTTGTTTGCGCAGCGGAACAATGGATAACTATATTTCCCTGTCCGCTTTAAATGATTTTATCTTTTGTCCGTATTCTATATATCTTCATCAGGTATATCAGGATACGGATGAAAAGATGATAACAATATAGAAAAATTTGGTAATGCTATCCATCGGGATAAAGATCTACTCATCTTATAGAAAGACTTTACAAACCTCGCTCTCTTAAAACCTTCCGTTTTGTTTATAGTTATCTGATTTACAAAGCGTTTTATAAATACAGATAAAGAGGGCGGGGTAAATATGTTTTTTTTATAACGAGGTAAGAGTCTAATAATAAATATTTTTGCTTATCTTTGTCACACTTTCGGTTTAGAGAGTATTTTAATTTCTACTATTTGTAGATATTGTCCGAGCTTACGGTGTCCAGGAATTTAGAGAGTATTTTAATTTCTACTATTTGTAGATCGGAGACGTTTAACCAAGGTCAGGTGCGTTTAGAGAGTATTTTAATTTCTACTATTTGTAGATGAAATTGCTTTTCGCACAGTTCGCGGCTGTTTAGAGAGTATTTTAATTTCTACTATTTGCAAATATGGCATAGTCAGTCAAACATAGGATATTTACAGAAAAAGCTGCCTATGTTTTTTCGGAAACATAGGCAGCTTTTTTCAAAAACATAGGAAGTTTTCCAAACACATGTTTCACAATTCATTTATATTTCTGACTGACAAAGAAATCCTGTGAACCTGAAACATTTTTTAACCCATTTGTTTTTTCCTTTTTATTTTTCATTATTCCTCAGCAAGAACTCCTTATCATAAAACCAAGAATCGTGGATGATTGACCTATTTGTTAATTGTTGTTATCAAATCACATCATCTCCTTGTTTATTAAAGAGATAGCAGAGTTGTGAAACATCTCTCTGGTAACTTTCTGTATATAGAAAATTCCTTTCGGACGCAATCTATTTTTCTTTCGGAACAAATTCAATTTTCTTCCGAAAGGAAAATGAATTACTCTCGGAAGAAAATTCAAAGGTTTCTATTTATCTAGAAAACTCATAAACCGAAGATATCATACCAAATGTTGCATTGTCATTCAGTTCCCAAACCTTCTTTCCATCTTTATCAACTTCAATCAGCTGAGGATAATTACCCTCAGTAGCAGAGGCATCATGACCTTGCCAGTTACAGATATAATGGCCGCCGTTTGAAGATGGATATAATTGGGCAACGAAAAACAATTTTGCTCCTTCAATATCATTCTGCTCAACAGATTTTACTATTTCGCCGGTAGCAAAATTCAATTCCACATATTTATGACCGTCGCCACAAGCCACAAGATAGTTTCCATTTGGAAGGAACATCAGGCTGAAAGGAGTTCCGCCAACATTAACAGACTTCTGCAATTCGCCTTTCGCATTGACTTCGCGAACTTCGGATGTAGCAAACAGAGGGAAGAGATAATTTCCTTCTTTGTTTTTATTTATTTGTCTGAACTGAGCGTGAGCATGCTCAATGCCTGTTTCGTATGAGGTTTCGGAAATGATTTCTCCTTTTGAGTTCACTTCCATTACTTTTGCCGGAGTTCCGCACCACGCGAGAAGGAAATTTCCATCCGGCAAGATTCTTGCAGTCTGCATCTCACAACCTTCGGGAGCCGGAATGTTCCAGATTTCTTTTTTATCCTCAGTTACAAGTTTTGCTCCTTTTGAATAAGAGAACAATATGTTACCGTTGTCTGTCATTGCCACAGAATTACACTCCCATCCTTTTTCCAAAGGATATTCCCATTCTATGGTTTTAGTTTCTTTATCAAGGATAACTACTTTGTTCCATCCGGAACCACCCAACAACAATTTTTCTTTCTTTTGCTGGCAAGCTGTAGTCAGCAACAATAAGCCAGCAGCTAACAAAGCTGATATTTTCATGGTGAATAATTTTTTATGGTGACGAGGTGACGAGTTGACAAGTTAACAAGTTGACGAGTTGACGAGTTGACAAGGATATTAGTATATAAACTACTTGACTCCTTAACTACTTGACTACTTGACTACTTGACTACTTGACTCCTTATTCCCTTATCCCTAAATTCTAAAGAAATTCCCTTCCAAAGAACCTTAAAGGCCTAAAGAAGGGAATTCCCAAATTATAGTTTTATATTATTTTGACAAGTCCTGGAATTTTTCGTATGCTTGGTCTGGTGTCAAACCTTCGTGAATAACTGAATATACAGCCTGAATCATTGCAGCAGGACATTCACTCTGGAACACGTTACGACCCATATCAACACCGGCAGCGCCATCGTTAACTGCATTATAGCACAATTCCAAAGCTTCTTTTTCAGGCAACTTCTTGCCACCGGCAATAACGATTGGAACAGGACATGCAGCAGCTACTTTTTCAAAACCTTCGCAATAATATGTCTTAACGATGTTTGCACCGTTTTCTGCACATACGCGTGATGCCAAAGCGAAATAGCGAGCATCGCGAGCCATCTGTTTTCCGACAGCAGTAACACCCATCACAGGAATGCCGTAACGGTTACCCATATCAACAGCCTTGACAAGGTTAGCAGCTGTGATTGCTTCACGGTCGCCATCACCTGCAGAAAACATAACTGCCATGGCAGAAGCATTCATACGGATTGCATCTTCAATGTCAATCAAGACATTACGATTCAAATCTGTCAATATAGTAGAACCGGCATCTGAACGCAAACAAACAGGTTTGTTCACATTAGCAGGAATACAAGTCTGAATCATTCCGCGTGTTCCCATCAAACAGTCGGCATACTTTACAAGAGGAACGATGCTCAAGTCAATTCTTTCCAAACCTGAAGTCGGTCCCATGATAAAGCCGTGGTCAAATGCCAACATCACAGCTCGGCCTGTTTTAGGATTGAAAATGCGGGACAAACGGTCTTTCATTCCCCATGACAAATTGTTTGCTCCTTTAACATGGAACTGCGCATTTTCAACTTTCTGGTTCAAACCGAAGTTATTGGCTTCTCTGAAGCCGTCCATATCTGCCATATATTTTAAGTTTTTGAGTTTTTAAGTTTATTAGTTTTTGAGTTTATTACATCGAATCTTCTTGTCAGATTGCATCAGCAAAAGCAGCAAACATGCAGCTCCATGAAGTAGCGCCACTGTCTGCGAAGCCGATTGAACGCTCGCCGTAGTTGCGGGCACGGCCAAAGTTAGCCTTCATCTGAACAGTTTCTTCAGCTCCTGCCAAAGCAGCTTTTGCACCAGCCTGGAGTATTTCCTTGATATCTTCGGATTCTGTAGCCTGCATTGCCTCAACAGCAGGAATCAAAGCATCCATCATTGTCTTGTCGCCACGTTTTGCTGCAGTCTGTTGCTGAACATTTGCCAAACCTCCTGCAAACATTGCTTTCACTCCGGCAGCATCCAGTTCTGTTCCTTCGGCACAATCGCTCATTCCAAGGAAGAATGCGCCAAGAAGTGTGCTTGTTGAGCCGCTTACTTCCATCATCACGCCCATTCCCATGTCCATCAGCATAGCTTTGAACTCTGTTCCGTTTTGGGCAATACGATGAATCACTGAGAATGCTGTAACGATTGCAGTTCCATGGTCGCCATCACCAATAACAGCATCTAGTTTAGAGAACTCTTCTTCACGCAGCTTTATTTGCTCGAATGCTTTGTCAAGCATTGCTTTGAAATTATCAATTGTCAGAGTTTTTTCCATAATAAAAATCTTTTTCTAATAGTAATTATAGGTGACGAGGTGACAAGGTTACAGAGACAAGGTGACAAGGATAAAAAATAAATTATCATCTTGTTAACTTGTTAACTTGTTAACTCGTCATCTTGTCACCTCGTCATCTATCATTTATTTTCCAATTGTTGTCCAATAAGGAGCATCAGATTGTTTGTTCTTCAAATAATCGATATGGTCCTCATCAAGAATAGCAAGAATCATTTGGAAACCAGCCTGTTCCTGCACTGTCAGAATCTCCTGGATGCGAGATTCAACTACTTGCAAGCCACGAGCTTCGAGTTCCTTGTAAGCCTTGCGGAAAATGATATTCAACTCCATATGAGTTGTTGCTCCAACGCCGTTGATAATCAACATCATCTTATCGCCGGCTTTCGGCTGTAACTGCTGACAAAGCAAATCTACCATTTCAGCAGCTGTAGCGTCTGCTGATACAAGTGGTTTCTGTCCGCCACCACCTTCACCGTGCTGTCCCATACCAATTTCCATTATTCCTTCTGGCAAATTAGTGATGACACCGCCATTCTGCGGATGTGAGCAAGAACGCATAGCGACTGCCAAAGTAGCAACTTTTTCATTGTAGCGTTCACCTATTTCAAGCAATTCATCCAATGATTTGCCTTCTTCTGCTGCTGCACCCAAGATCTTGAACAAAGGAACGCAACCTGCCAAACCACGACGATCGTTTTTATCTGCACCGATACCTGCACTGATATCATCGTGTGTAAGCAACTGCTTAACTTTGATACCCATACGACCGGCAAGCTGACAAGCCATGTTTGCACTCATAACGTCACCAGAGTGATTCAACACAACAAGCAAAATACCTGCTTCGCGTTTCATCAGCTGCAATGCCTGGAATACACGCTGAGCACCTGGAGCTGCAAAAATATCACCGACAACAGAGCAGTCCAGCATACCTTTACCAACAAAACCGCTCAATGCAGGCTCGTGACCTGAACCACCCAATGTTACGATAGCTACTTTATCTTCGCTTTTTGGATTGGCACGAACTACAATGTTTTCGCCACCTAATTTAACTTTGTCAGGATAAGCCAGCACATAGCCTTCCAACAATTCTGCAGTAATATTCTCAGGTTCGTTGATGAACTTTGTTTTCAATTCTGACATAATAAAAATCTCCTTTTAAATTTATTAGAGTTACACAATAGACCGACTTTAAAGTTGAGAAGGCTCATTGAAAGTTGACGAGGCTACAGAGACAAGTTGACAAGAATAAAGAATAATATTATTACCTTGTCAACTTGTCAACTCGTTACCTTGTCAACTTGTTACCTTGTTACCTTGTCAACTCGTCAACTCGTTACCTGTCACCTTCAAGCCGAGCCCATCGCGACTCAATTCATTTTACTTCCATAATTTCAATAGCAACACCTTCTTCTTCGATAAAAGCAATTGTCAGGTGCTCATCACATGGAGCCGGACCAAAAATTACTTTCTTACCTTTCAATTCTTCCTCCAATGAAGGAACAACATAGGCAACATGAGCTGTTGACATCACTAATTCAGGAAGAGGAGTTTCACCTGATTCCAAATGTATAAATTCAATCTTGTTTGGACTCTGGCTGTAATCAGTCAACCAAACGTTCAAACCTTCGTTATACACTGCGCCTTCCGGCTTATAATTCACTGGAATTCCAATATGACTTAATGTTCTCATGATAATTAAATTTATATTTTAATGATTAATCCTCTATTATTGCACGGAAACCAACATTGAATACTCTCTGATATGGATAGAATCCTTTACGAGAATATGCTGTTGAGAATTTAGGACGTTCGATGAATGAACCACCACGAACAACCTTATATTCAGCTTCAACCTTGCTGTTTTCCTTATAAGGATATGGCACATAGTCAGAGCGAGTCCATTCGCCTACGTTTCCGTGCATATCATACAAACCAAACGGATTGGCTTCATATTTCTTTCCTGGAACCTGAACAAGGCTTCCATCATCTACATTTTCTTCTTTCGGAAGGAATATGTAGTATTTGTACCACATTGAAGTCTTAGGCATAGGCTGAGGGTCAATACCGCTTACAGCCAGTTTCAATGTAGTTTTATCAGCCAAATTGTCCTTATTTCCGAAATCAGAATTCATATTTCCAAACCAGAAATCAGAATCGCTACCTGCACGGCAAGCCCATTCCCACTGAGCTTCTGTTGGTAATGTCACGTTCAAACCAGTCTTTTCGCTAAGTTTCTGACAGAATTCCATTGCTTCGTTATAGCTCAAGCGGATAGCAGGCTGGTCAGGGTCGTTTGCTGTGTAACCCGGAACAACATGGTCTTTCCACTGCTGGTCCATATACTTACTGTCGTGATTTGGGAAAATAGTTCTGAACTGCTCGTTTGTTGTTTCTATTTCAGCCATCCAGAATGCTTTCTTAATCTTGACTTTAGTTGTCGGATATGTATCAGACGGACCGTTATAGCTACCCATTACGAATTCACCGGCTGGAATACGGACAAATGTCATATTGATGCCCGGTGCCAATTCAATAACTTTACGAGTTTCTTTCTCGTCTGCAAGCATTTCCTTAACCTGGTCTGCGCCAAACGGCCAATTCTTGGCTTTAAGTTTCTTTTCCTTAACAGGAGGCAATGGTTCAGGCATAACAGGTTTGATTTCTCCTTTTCCTTTCAGGTAAGCAGCATAATCTTCTATTTCCTTCTTCCAGTCAACACCTGCACCACCGGCATATTTGTCTGTAAGTTCTTTACGGCGAGCAATCTGGTCATAACCCTTATAAGGAATACATGTCAACACATTGGCATTGAAATATCCTTTATCAGGAGCATTATAGTCAATCCAGTTATACAACTTTCGCCATTCTTCATCTGTAAGCTGCACATTTGCATGGCCTCGTTTCAACAGACGGACAAGCTCACTTGTGTTAGCGTGATATTCATAAGGATTCAGCACTTGCATATCACCTTCGCCACCCTGACGGTGAACATACGGATGCAAATTCAAATATGAAGTTCCATACCCCAATTTATCTTTCTTTCCTCCACGCAAATCAAATGCTTTCTCACCATTATGGCAAGCGATACAAGCTCTGTCAAGAATAGGCTGGATTTCCAAATCGAATGTAAATGAACGTACACCACCTTCAGGAGTCTTCAGCTTAGAAGGCTCTTTCTGTGAAGCAATCACTCGTTTAGGAATAGCAATCTGGTTCTGGTCTTCGTGACAACCGATACATGACACAACTTCACCCGGCTGACCAGTCACCCAACTACGCATCCACTGGACTGCAACTCCATCCTTATCCAATGGCTGAATAGAAATAGGAGTATTAGCCGGAGCTTTGAAAATAACAGAACCGTCTTCCTCAACAGGTACTGTTCCTAAATTACGCTTGATATCCCATCCTGACTGAATACCATGCCAGTTATGGTCTGATGTAGTCTTCACATAAGCATATTCATAAGCATGCAAACGTAATTCCTTGACAGTTCCACGAGGTATTCCTTTCAAGCCTTCTCCTTCGTAAATATCCTGGATGAAGAATGTAGCCTCTTTTTCATTCAATTTAACTCTGTCCGGGATTGCTGGAGGTGTCTTTGTCTTACGCACAACAATAGGACTGATATATCCTTCTCCCTCACCTTCCATCAGGCAAGTCACATTGTCATATACATCGACAAGATACAACCCCCATAGTCCATTCGGGTCAAGCTTTGCAGAAACAAGGAAATACTTATCGTCGAGCGCTGTCGGTTTAATGAACTGAGGCCATACACCATTTACCAATTCGTCCTTCACTTCCTCAACAATCGGACGATTACGATACGGAATTTCCTGAACCATTCCGGCAGCACCTGCACGAGCCTTGTTAGGATCGAACACAATCATACGTCCTGAACGCGCGATACCATGGTGTCCGGAAATAATACCGACGAAAGAAGAAGCATGTCCAGGCAAAGGCTGCACATCAAATGTACTGTTAGGGAACATTGAACCACTGCCATACAAAGCCTTTTGTTCTGTTCCATCAGGGTTCATATGCATCACAATACGAGTGTAATAGTGAGTCAAATCAGTATATTCCCAACGAGTGTACATCACACGGCCGTTATTCATGATTACAGGATTCCAGTTTGCATCCTGGTCGAAAGTCAAACGGCGCATAGTCTTAGTCTTTGGATCATAAAGAACCATATTTCCAACAGGGTCGTCACCGCTTACACAAGGAACACCCTGATAACCGATATTTGAAATGGCAATAAGTCTGCCGTCTGGCAAATATGTTCCATCATAGAATTCCAAATCCGGCTCAAGCATTTCCATCAACGGACGATATCCTGTTCCATCCAATTTGACTTCATGGATATTCCATCTCTTATCATCCATTGTCTGAGTAAACATAACCCTGTCACCATCCCAATGAAGCTTCAAATCTGCGATCGAAGATGTATTTGACGGTTTATACACAGAACGTACGTTTACATCGCCACGCAAATTTGTCAATTCAACAATGTCAGCGTCAAATCCTTCACGGCGGGCAGACTCCTGGTTACTCCAGTTATTTGCCTGAGTTCCAAGTTGAGGAGCCATTGCAGTATGGGCTGTAGTTCCCAATTTATATCTGGCAGCGACAATTTTGTCTCCATCAAGCAAAGGATTTGAAAGCAAAATAGCTCGTTTGTTAGCAATTGCCTTTTCAGCAGAAGCAATTGCAGAAGCATCGCCGCTATACATTCCATCGAAACCTTTATTCACCAAAGATTCCAATTCAGATAACAATGAAGCATATTTATTGCTATCATAACCTTTCATTCTCTTCATATCATTGAAAGCAAGCTTGATTGCTTCCATATTAAGCCATTTAAGCTCTTTCTGAAGAGTAAACACTTTCTGTACTTTTTCGTACAAGTTCAAATACAAAGTCAACTGCTTATTCAAATCTTTTTCAGCAGAAACCTTGTCTATTTCAGATTTGAAATAGTCTTTCTTTTTCAGCTGTTCAACAATGCTAAGGATAGCCTGCTTCTCAACACTGTTGTCAGCAGAAGCCAACCAGTTTTCCATACCGTTGACTGTAGCATTAAACAATCCTATTTGCTCCGGATACGAAGACATCAGAAATTTTGCTTCGTTCTGAGGATATACATTCATCACCTTGAAATATACACTTCCATCAACGGATTCATCAACTACACCGACCTCAGCCTCAAAGCGTGCAAACTCTTTATCCAGATTGAAAATCATAACACCATTGGCGTGACACACTATTCCATGATCATATTTCTTGCCATCTATCACCAATGGGTTTCCATACAAGTCTTTGTTTTTTGATATACTGCCAGAACCGGACTCCCAATACATTGGGTCCAATTCGTCAAGCCACACAGAAGAACCATCCTTGCGGATTAACCGGGCATTAGCCCAAGTTCCCCAGTCCCAGGAATTTCCGTCAGGACCTTCCGAAGTGACAAGAACAAGTTGTTCTAGTCCTTCAATATTCGCAGAAATTGGAGCAGCTGTCTGCTTAGCCTTCATCCATGCCGATAGAACCGGCATCTGGGCTTTTTGCAAAACAGTTCTCAATTCTGCCTTTGTTTTAACTGATGCATCAATCCAGTTATCAGTCTTCCCTTGTTTCTGCCCGAAAGCAACAAGAGAAGATGATAACATAACTGATACAAGAATGTGTATTCTATTCATGTATATGGATTTAGTGTCAACTAACAAAAATTGATTATAATGCAGCTTTTGAATTTGTAAATCTCAAGCCGTCATTGTCGTGATAACAAGCCCATTCTGAAACAACAGCACCTTCAGGACCTGCCATCATAAAGTGGAATGTTTCCAATTGTTTCAAACGCAAAACATCACCTACTTTCTGAACCACAAAGTTCTTGCTCTTGATAGGACCATGAGTTGCTGGTGTTGCAGGAGCATTTGGAGTTTCTTCTCCTACCTCTGAGAAATTATACACCCAACCTTTTTCAACCATCCATGATTCATGTTTAGCAGGGAATTTTGTCTTAACATGAGCATGCTCAGGAATCATCTGACCCGGCAACAAATAGATTGCATGAGCGAAATATCCGTATTCAGGATCGTTAATCCAGAAAATACCACCCATACCTACATTTTCGAAATCTCCCAAACCGAAATCTGTTACCCACATTTCTTTTGCCATCAAATCAGTGAAAGGCACATCATAGAAAGCAAACATATCTTTCATAGCTTCAATAGCTACATCCTGCTGGAATTTGCCGTCTTTATAGAAATCGGCATTTGTGTACTTTTTAGAATAAGTCATAGCTTTTTTATTATTAGTTTCACATGTCACTTCAGAATTACTATTACCATCACCATTTCCATTTGAAGAATTAGACTGATTGTTACAAGATACTAACGTCGTGATGGCAGCAGCAGCCAACAGCATTTTCATTGAATTTACTTTTCTCATACTTATTTTATTTATTGTTTAGAATTATTTCTTTTTGCTATACCTTCTATTTCAATAAGCAATTCATTCCTGCATACATCAGCATGAAGATAAATAACTGGTATAGTCAAATCATATTCTCTCAGCAACTTCCTTGATTCCCTGTAAAAAGACTCACTCTTCAGATAAACACGCAAAAGCTCATGCTTTCCATCTTTTATCAATTCAGCTATATTCTCCATAGTCGTATGAAGTTGCTGCTCCAGACCTACACCTTTAAGGCTTTCCTCACCACGTATTGCTGCCGTACCTGAAATATAAATAATATCCTGAGAACCAAAAGTCATACTCTTTGCACGTTCGAACTTAGGTGTAGATTTTATCTTTCCGGAATGTTCGAGAACTTCTTCAGAATATTTATGTGCCGCAACCTGCAACCTGTTATTTATCGGCGTAGCAAAACAACTGTCTGATTTAAAAACTACTGCATCAACATCAACCAATACTCCTCCAAAATACGCACCAATACCTGTTGCAGCAGGATATCCGTTTTCCCAGGTTACATTATTATAGAACTCACTGCGGGCATTATTAAACGACTGATAGTGCTGATCCTCGCCATCAAAATCAGTAATTTTCTCAATATAATTCCACTGTCTGACTATTGAATTAATAGGAAAGCCCTCTTTATCCAAAATCTCTCCCAGCGAAGAGAAAACTTTGCAAGACTGTTCTGCAATATTCAAACCCAACACGTCAGACTGTAATCCTCCTGCAAACAGAAACCTCGCATATTTGTTTTCAATAAAGACATAAGAAAAATCACCTTCCGAACAGAATCTTATCAAATCATTAGTTCCAGGTATATAACTATGTACTTCCAATGCCATTCCTGCACCCATTACCGGCTGTGAGACCAAAGAAACTACAGGCATTTTGTCACCACAGAACAATCTTAATTTCTTCATCAGATAATTCTTCTGCTCAACATATTCTTCATTAGATGTATGTCGGCAGAAAAACACAAGACGCAAAACCAACTGTTCTGTTGGAAGATTTAGCAACAGTCTGTCAACCATCTCCTCCATATCGGCATCGGCAGTTGTCCAAATATTATACTGAATTCTATCGCAGTAATTCATACTCCACAAATTCTTATAATGAATTAACATACTCTGTCAAAGCTTCAATGTCTTTCTTCGACACTCTTTTTTCTATACCATGCTTATGAACACTAAACACTTCCTCCAAAGTAGCGGCACGTCCGTCAAACAAGTAAGGAGCAGTTCTCCAAACTTCTATCAAGGTCGGAGTGTCCCATCCTTGCTCAAACTCAATGTCCTCACCTATTCGATGCATCTTCAAGTCAGTGAAATAAGGTCCACTATGACATTCGCCACATTTTAATTTTTCAAAAACCTTACGTCCTTCTTTTGCCTTTTCAGATAATTCTCCGTTAACAAGATAAGGACTAGGAACAGGGCGAAGAGATTTCAGATATGCATCAACACACTTTGCCATTTCTTCATCCGGTTCGTAAAACTGTATGAACTTGAAACCTGCTCTTACTGCTACTTCGGCTGATTCTCGTATTCCGGAAATCATACATTTAGGAGTTACGTGACTGTAAAGCATACTCTTGCAATTCTTTGAGTTACCTACTCCATCATTCATCAAATCCCAGTTCATTCCGTCTGTCCGTCCGTCACCTGGATGACATCCGTTACAACTCTGCCAATTCTGGTAACAATGTGTAGCATCGTTAAAATATTTTTCACCTTTATGTTCAATTGTTTCCTCTCTGTCAGGATTCAAGGAAACAGATTTAACTTCTGAAGTATTTACATCAACAAAATTCAACTCATCAGCAAAATATGTAGGAACTATCAATTCTCCGCCATCAAGCAACATACATCTCGGACCATTACCATTCAGTGGGACACGCTCTCTTAATCCATAAAGAAACGTCAAATCATAATCCAAACGACTTTTGTCCGGATAAGCCTCAAATTTCTTAAGCATTGCTTTATGGTCGATAATGCTGACTTCATGTGTACCGCTATGACTTACATAAATATTATTCTCGTCACAATCAATGCTCCAAATACCAGCAGCACCTCTGTCGGGATCATCTACTATCACCACTCCAACAAAAGCCTGATTTGCCACATCTATTATACTGAATGCACTCGTATTCATCCAACCCTGCTGTAGCTGCGAAGTAGGCACAGTGAATCTTCCCAAATTATGAGATACATATATATATTTCCCATCAGGAGTAATACACATTCCACGAACAGCATTACTTCCATTTGCCAACTTTATGTCTTTGACTTTCTCAAATGATGACATGTCAATAACAGAAACACAAGCAGCAACAATATCAAGATCTGCTCTTTGCGCAGGAAGGAAATTAGTTACGAACATATATTTCCCATCAGCAGAAAACACTGCAGACCTTGGCTCACGCAAAACAGAAACCTCGCGAACAACTTTATGTGCTGTCAAATCTATCTCTGAAACAGTATTCTTGAATTGATTAAGCACATAAATATATTTACCGTCCGGACTCATCATCGGATGACAGGCTCCCATTCCAGTTGGTATTGCATACTGCATCGCACCTGTTTCTGCATCCAGAATTTGCAACATTCCACGGTTCTCGGATGTTGTTACATACAAATTATTATCATCTAACAAAACTCCGGTAGGAACGGCATCTATCGGAAATGATTTCAAACGAGTCTTTCCGTCCGCAGAAAAAACATCGATTTTCTTTGTTCCTTTCTGTGTCAATATTAACTCACCGGATTTTCCTTTGATTATATCAGTCGTAAACAAAGGAGGATTGCCAGCAAACAACATTGAGCTTACAAAGCCGGAAAGGCATAATGCCAATAACTTTCTATATAACGAAACATGTATTTTCATGGCTTATAATACAATTTTATTTTGCGTTTTTCATTTAATATATCCTAATTTCTTAGATATTTCATTTGAAATGTTCTTGACAGCCAATATTGTAGATGTCAGGACTTTCCCTTTAAGCCTATCCTTAGGTCCGGAAATCCAAATTGCACCACAAGGATACCCTATATAATTAAACAATGGAGCGCCCACACATATCACACCACTCATTTCCTCCTCATTATCCATTGCATACCCCAAATTACGAACTTTTTCTAATTCTTCCAAATAATCCTTAGCTGTTACTATGGTTCTATCATTATATGGATGAAAATCCATCAACGATAAATATCTGTCACGAACCGTATTTGGCAGATAAGCCATAATAGCTTTTCCTGGAGCAGAGCAATGCAAATCAAAAGATTTTCCAGGCGAAAGAACAAAACGAAATGTATGGTGTCCTTGAGCCTGTTCTATAAAAATTCCTTTTTCATTACCTAATACTCCAAAACAAGCCGTCTCTTTAACTTCATCCCTCAGTTTTCTCAAATATGGCAAGACGATTTCAAGCATACTATGTTCATTCAAGGCTCTGAAACCAAGAGTAAGCATCTTTCTGGTAAGAGAATACTGTTTACTTTCTTCGGAATATTGCAAATACTCCAAACGGACCAATGTATTCAGAATACGGTATGCTGTAGTTTGTGAAATATCAAGTGAACTCTTTATATCTTGCAATGTTTTTCCCTCAGAATTAAAAGCAAGATACTCCAAAACAGCCAATCCTTTTTCTAAATTAGGCACTTTATAATTCTCTTCCGTTTTTTCCATATTTGGCAATACATTTTCCATATTTGGAATATTATTTCAGATTTGAATCTAAAATAAATTATGATTTCCATCTATTAAAAAGGTATTTGCAAAAATTAGTTAATTATGTTTTATAACACAACAAATTATCAATAGTTCGTTAAAAATTAGCCCAGCCTAAGCGGCTCTGGCAGTAAATAAAATGAGTTCTTTGAAAAGTTTGTCAATAAATTGCGTGTTTGGTTCA
>CASFJQ010000022.1 GCA_949295065.1 uncultured Parabacteroides sp.
TACTCGACTGGGGTACTGGCGTATTGCTGACAGTTGGATAACACACAGTTCTATGACTAACGAACGACTAAAAATTGCCGGGTATCCAACCCTTTATGACGAGTATCTCAAATGGTATCCTAAATAAAGAACCGCCACGTGCGGAACCGCATGCGTGGTGGTGGGAGAGGTCGGAAAACGAAAGAAGGAAGAAAACTACTTCGTTTTTCTCCTACTCGATTATATTAAACAAAAGAAAATGTAACATTAATATATCATTCTTAAAAATATAAATATATGTATTGTATATAATTTTAGAAGATAATTATATAATCAATGAGTTTATAAAATATTTCTCTGTACTTTTACCCTGTATAATATTTAATTGCAGACAAAATGAAAAACCTAATCTTAAATCTATTTCTAGCTGGAGCAATGATTTATCCGGCTTTAGGACAGAAGGAGCATAAGCTTATCCTACCTGTTCCTTCAACAGAGCCGAGTGAGGCTCAGCTTCAACAGATTGAACGCAAATATGGAATGTTCATACATTTTGGTATCAATACATTCCATGATGAAGAGTGGACTGACGGATCAAAACCGGCTGAATCATATGCGCCGACAGCAGTAGATGCTGATCAGTGGATAAGGACAGCAAAAGAAGCCGGAATGAAATATGTTATTCTGATTACGAAGCATCATGAAGGCTTCTGCCTTTGGGACAGTAAATATACTGAATATGATGTGGCTTCGTCGAAGAACCCGACGAATGTTGTTGAGGCAGTTGCCAAAGCTTGCAAGAAATATGATATAGGCTTAGGGCTGTATTATTCGTTGTGGGACAGGAAGGTTAATCCTGATGTGGAAGATCAGAGCAAAGATGCGGCTTATAATGAGTATATGCTCAATCAGCTTGATGAAGTGATAGACATTGCACAGAAACATACAGATATTGTAGAGTTCTGGTTTGATGGGGGATGGGTGAAGCAGAATTACCGTTGGCCAATTATGGATATTTACCAGACAGTAAAACGCAAGGCGCCACAATGTCAGGTTGGCGTAAACTGGACTATTGGAACACCGGGGAATGTAGATAAAAACACTGTTTTGCCTCAGGATCAGAAAGAAGGTTTTCCGATTCGTTATTTCCCAAGTGATTTCCGTTTGGGTGACCCTTATCTGCCTACAGACAATGACCCGAAAGTCTTTACTCACAATGGCAAATCCTATTATTTGCCATGGGAATCAACTGTATGCATAAGCCAGCGCTGGTTCTATAACACTAAGGATAATAAATTTAAGAGTGTGGATGAATTGGAAAAGTTTAGCTTGCGAAGCTTAAGTAAAATATAGTTTATAACTTTATAATAATATATCTATGATGTTAAATAAAAAACCATTAATTAACGGAATGATATTGCTAATATCATTTTTGTTCATAACTACTTTTTCTTCATGTAGAAAAGATAATGTTTATAAATCTTTTAAGCCTGGAGAGCTTTGGCTTGATAACAAAGGTGTTCATATTAATGCTCATGGTGGTGGAATTTGGTTTTCAAATGGTGTTTATTACTGGTTTGGTGAACATAAAACAGAAGGTAGAAATGGAAATGTTGCGAATGTTGGCGTCCATTGTTATTCTTCAAAAGATTTATATAATTGGAAAGATGAAGGTATTGTATTGCATGTAGAGCCGGAAGGTTCAGGAAGTCCAATAGAAAAAGGTTGTATATTGGAACGTCCTAAAGTGATATACAATAAGAAAACAAATAAATATGTAATGTGGTTTCATTTAGAGCCTAAAGGTTTGGGATATAAAGGAGCACAAAGTGGTGTGGCTGTAAGTGATAATGTGTCAGGTCCGTATAAATTTGTTCATGCCGGAAGAATTAATGCTGGTAAATGGGCAATAAATACTCCGACAAGAATGAAGGAAATGCCTTTGCAGGAATTGGTGACAAACTATTCCGGAGGAAGTTTACCTCAACATCCGGATTCAATGAATATTCATAAACGAGATTTTGATAAGGGGCAAATGGCTAGAGATATGAACCTTTTTGTTGATGATGATGGAAAGGCATATCATATTTATGCTTCGGAAGAAAACAGCACATTGCATATAGCCCAGCTTTCTGATGATTATCTGTCTCATAATGGACAGTATATTAGATGTTTTGCAGGACGTTTTATGGAGGCTCCTGCTATGTTCAAATATAAAGGAGATTATTATTTGATGATGTCGGGATGCACAGGCTGGGCGCCAAATGCTGCTCGCTCTGCAAAAGCTGATTCAATATTTGGAGAATGGAAAGAGTTGGGAAATCCATGTATTGATAACGATTCGTCTTTGACATATCATTCGCAAAGTACATATATTTTGCCGGTACAAGGAACAAACGATAAATTTATATATATGGGTGACAGATGGACTCCGGATAATGCTATTGATGGCCGTTATATTTGGTTACCTTTAGAGTTTGATGGAGAGAGATTTATAATTCCATGGAAGGATGAATGGAAGCTGTAGGATATAAGTGTCATTTTTTATACTGACTTTTCAAATACTGGTTTATATGAAGAAAACAATTCTGCTTGTCTGTCAGTACACCGGGAGCAGCCTGAATAATATTAATAACTCAAGTTTCGCAAGCTAAACTTACAGATAACAAGTTGACAAGAAGACAAGTTAACAAAGTTGACCTTGTCAACTCGTATCTGAAGCCTTGTTAACTTCTAAGTTGAGCAACTTGCGAAACTTAATTAATAAAATATATCTTCCATGAAATTATCCAGAAGAAAATTTTTCAAACAAAGCCTTGTTGGTGCAATGGCTATAGGTGCAATTCCTGAATCAAAAGCTGTGGAATATGATACAGAAAATGTTTCTGCATCACTGCCGGGTGGCGGTTCATCGAGCAAATTTATTTCTTTTTCGGAGAAAGAGAATAATGCTTATATTCTGCTTGAAGGAGTTGAGTCGGATTTTAAGGTGATGCACATAACGGACTGTCATATAACAGTGCCAAGCCGGAAAGATGGGGAAGTATGGGAAAAATGTAAGCGAATGCATCAGGCATACAAGGATACTGATTCTCATGAGTCCGGTAAAAACGTCAGCCGTGAAGAAGCTTTCTCCATGTTACTGGAGAAGGCAAAGAATGATAAAGTGGACTTCATAGTTCTTTCCGGTGATATAATTAATTTTCCGTCAGAAGCTTCTGTTGATTTTGTTTATAAGGAATTGCAGAAGTGTGGAATACCATATGCCTATATATCCGGAAACCATGACTGGCATCTTGAGGGAACTCCAGGGTCTGATAATTCTCAACGTAAACAAATGATAGGTGTTCTTAAACCTTTATATAATGGAAAGAATCCTTTCTGCTATTCTACTTTGTATAAAGGTGTCAATTTCGTATGTATCGATAACTCAACATATCAGGTTGACGGTGAACAACTGGCGTTTTTCAAACAGCAGCTCAATAAACCATATCCTGTTGTTCTGGTTATGCATATTCCTGTGTACACGCTGCTCAATAATGGAAACGCAACTTTCGGAAATCCAAAGTGGGGCAGGGCAATAGATGAGAGTTATGAAATAGAAAGACGTGAGCCTTGGAGTGATAAGGGAAATACAGATGAGACCAAAGAGTTTTACAACTTGGTTATGGATAATAACGTAATAGTTCTTTCCGGGCATATACATACAAACTGTGTGGATCGGGAGAAAAATATGTTGCAATTGGTGACCGGGCTTTCCAGAAATGGTGTTCACAGGATGATTAATTTTAAATCGAGGAAATGAAAGATCAGAATAAAGGCTGGCAAATGATATCAGGTTGCGGAATACTGTGTATGAAGTGTGTGAAACGGGATAAACCTTTTTGAGGTAATGAATATATAAATTAAAAACACCACAAAAACAATAAACCATGAAATCTATACTTTATTTTTTATCCTTCTTCTTTTGCTGCTCAGTTTTGAACTCTGCAAACCTGTTTGTTGAGGCTGAGTCATTCAAGACGAAAGGTGGTTGGGTTGTTGACCAACAGTTTATGGATTTGATGGGCTCGTCATATCTGATGGCCCATGGGATGGGAAAACCGGTGAGTGATGCGGTGACTTCCGTAGATTTCCCAGAGAAAGGAACTTATTATGTGTATGTGCGTACCTATAACTGGACTTCACCATGGAAAGATGGTGAAGGAGCAGGGAAGTTTTCTCTTTATGTGGATAATCAGAAACTGACTTCGCCTTTAGGCTGTGAGGGTAATGCTTGGATGTGGCAGAGTGCTGGAAAAATTGTAGTTAAGAATACAAATGCCCGCTTGCGTCTTCATGATTTGACAGGATTCAATGGCCGTTGCGATGCTATTTATTTTACTACGGAAAAAGATGATTGTCCGCCATCGGATGTAGCTGCGCTTGAGAAATTCAGACGTGCAAAATTGGGTATTCCGGATGTTGCTCCTCTTGCGGGAAAATATGATTTGGTGGTTGTTGGTGCAGGAATAGCAGGAATGAGCGCTGCAGTTTCTGCAGCACGACTAGGCTGCAAGGTGGCATTAATCAACGACCGTCCGGTGTTGGGCGGAAACAACAGTTCGGAAGTTCGTGTTCATTTGGGCGGACGAATCGAGGCTGGTCCGTATAAGGAACTTGGTAATTTGCAGAAAGAATTCGGTCCTGTAAATGGAGGAAATGCAAAGCCGGCAGAAAATTATGAAGACCAGAAGAAAATGGATTGGCTTCTCCAGGAAAAAAATGTGACTTTGTTTGCTAATTATCGTGCTATTGCTGTTGAAAAGGATGGTAATCGCATTACGGCTGTAGTAGCCAAGCATATAGAGACTGGCGAGGAACTTCGTTTTGAGGCACCGTTGTTCTCGGATTGCACCGGTGACGGCACAATAGGGTATCTTGCAGGTGCGGATTATCGAATGGGGCGTGAAAGCAAATCTGAGTTTGGTGAGGCTACTGCTCCCGAAAAGGCTGATAATATGACGATGGGTGCCTCTGTTCAGTGGTATTCCGTAGAAAAACAGAAGCCTACTGCTTTTCCTTTCTTCAATTATGGTGTTCATTTTGATGATAATAGTTGCGAAAAGGTAACGATGGGTGAATGGACATGGGAAACTGGTATGAATTACGATCAGATAAAAGATTTCGAGCGCATACGTGATTATGGCCTTATGGTTGTTTATTCAAACTGGAGTTATCTGAAAAATGAATTGAAAGAAAATGATATATACAAGAACAGGGAGCTTGGCTGGGTTGCTTATATTTCCGGCAAACGTGAATCGCGCCGCCTTATGGGAGATTATATACTTAAGGAAGATGATTTGCGCAAGGCTGTAGAGCATGAAGATGGAACGGCTGCTACAACTTGGACTATTGACTTGCATTATCCGGACCCGGCAAACACGAAGAACTTCCCGGGTGCTGAGTTTAAGTCGATAGCCAAACATATACCGATTTATCCTTATCCGATTCCTTATCGTTGTCTGTATTCCCGCAATATAGATAATTTATTTATGGCAGGCAGGAATATCAGTGTTACTCATGTAGCTTTGGGTACAGTGCGAGTTATGCGAACAACAGGGATGATGGGCGAAGTGGTTGGCATGGCTGCATCATTGTGCAAGAAACATAACGTATTGCCACGCCGCATATATCAGTCTTATTTGGATGAATTGAAAAAGCTTTTGAAAGAAGGTGTTGGAAAAAAATGTCTTCCTAATAATCAAAAATATAACGAAGGAAGCACGTTAAAGGAGAAACCTTCGTTTTATTGATTGTTTTTATAGTGTGAAGTATGAGTTGGCAGGGATTCAAAATAATATATTTTCCTTGTCAACTCATTTTTTATCATATTCAGAGTTACAATCGATATCTGTGATAAAAGTTTTATCATAACTTCCAATCATCCACATCATATTCCCAATTTAACAATATCAATATAAATATGGAGAGAAGTTACTTTTTGGACTAAACAGCTTTCTGTATATTTGTGGAGGATGTGGATTGATTTGGTAAAAAGTCAAGGAGTTATATTGTCTGCTTGCCTCTGCAGCCAGGTTGATTCCAATGTTAAGCAATTTGAAAAATTGATGAACTAATATTATGAAATACGCGATAACAAATTATAAAGAAAGGATAGTTTGGCTTGACGTTGTAAGACTGATAGCAATTTTTCTGGTAATAGCCTGTCACTGCACAGATCCGTTCAATGCTTCACCCGAAGCGAGGGCAAATCCTGATATAAATTTCTGGGGCTCAGCCTATGGCTCAATGTTGAGGCCCTGTGTGCCGCTGTTTGTTATGATGACGGGTTTTCTTCTCCTTCCCGTGAAGCAGGAAGCTTCGACTTTTTACAGGAAAAGGATTCCGAGAGTGTTGTTCCCGTTTTTGGTGTGGTCGATATTGTTTGACCTTTCCCCTTGGTTTATACAGTTTGTTGGTGGATCAAAGGAGCTTGTTATCCAGTTTTTCCCCTGGGAACCTAATCCTTCAGCATCGCTTGCAGATGCATTGAAGACGATAGCGATGATACCTATTAATTTCACAGTTTATGCAACGCCAATGTGGTATATATATACATTGATAGGCTTGTATCTTTATATGCCGGTGTTTTCGGCTTGGGTTGAGAAAGCATCAGATAAGGCTAAACTGTGGTTCCTGGGAATTTGGGCTGTCAGTCTGTTTATTCCATATCTGATGGTTTTCGTATCCCAATATTTGTTTGGTACTTGTTCATGGAATTCGTTCGGATTGTTCTATTATTTTGCCGGTTTCAATGGATATATGCTTTTGGGTCATTATCTTGGCCGGATTGAAAAGCCTTCTTTGGCAAATCTTACGAAATGCGGTTTCGGCATATATTGTGTTCATTATTTCTTTATCGGTCCATGCTATATGTTCACGCTTTGGCTTGGTGTGCCGCTTCAGGTTGTTGTTCCTGTATCTGCATTGTTCACATTTGTCTGCTCGTGGACATTTGTTTATTTTGTGAGCAAATTGCCGGGTTCGAAATATGTTGTCGGTTAAGAAGTTGTTTATACAACTTTCAGTTAACGGATTGACAAGAGTTTTTAAATTCAAGACTTCATCCTAACAATAAATATCACTGCATTGTTGCTTTCCGCATTTTCTGGGAAACTACTTTTCAATGCGTCGCCACTTTTGAAGAATGAATATGTGTGGCAATAGATATCAGAAGGATAAAGGTTTGTTATTCTTCCGGACAGAAAGAAATCATCTGTAAATCCGCCTTTAATCTGCCAAGCTTCGTTGTTTCTGATATCAAGGCAGAATATGTTGTTTTTCTCAGCGAAGGAGTTGCTTGTATGAGAGGAAATCCAATATCTTGTTCCTAGCTGCACGGGAAAAGAGGATATGATGTTTTCATCAGATTTTCTGTGTCCGTCATTATTGAAAATATACAGAGAATCACGGAGCAGGCTTTCCGGTTCTGAAGTTTCCTTATAGGCATATATTATACCTGAATCTTTGTTTACCATAAGATTTGCTCTGTGATAGTTTGGAGCAATATGCTTTCTGCCGTTCTCGGCATCACATAACTTTTTTTCTCCTATTTTGTTGAAAGAAGTGTCATATTCCACAACGCAGTCAACAATCCTTGTGTTGTTATCGATAGAATCTTTTATTTGCTTTCTTTCCGAAGTGTAAATCCTATTATTGTAGAGGACAGCCGACATTACGTTTTGCTGAGGCAGGTCACTTTTCAGTTTCTTTTTCTTGAGCAGTTTGCCGCTGAAATTATAGTAATGGATATCATCTTTGTTGCCCAGTACAATTATTTCCTTTTTTCCTTCATTTATCATATATCCGGCAACGCTTATTTCATCAGGATTTGTTATTTGTCTGATAAATTCGCCTTTTCGGTTGAAAAGGAACAATGTATTACGGCTGACAAGAAAGAGGTTGTCGCCTTGTTTGCTTATGTTCCGTGCATATTTAATTGGTTCCATTCCCGAAGGTGTTTGCAACGGGATAGCTACTACTTCTTCAGCTATGTCCGACAGAACTCCGTCATTGTGTTTCTCTGTGGCTGTGTCTTTATTTATTTTATGATATAATTGCCAGGCTGATATAGAGAATATCAGTGTAATCAGTAGAATGAATGACTGCTTCATAATTTTGCGTTGTTTTATTTAATAACGCAGGGGAAAGGGAAATATTGTGTAGGAGGGAAGAGATTGGGGAATTAAGTAGTTAAGTAGTCAAGTAGTCAAGTAGTTAAGAAGTCAAGTAGTTAAGTAGTTAAGAAGTCAAGTAGTTAAGTAGTTAAGAAGTCAAGTAGTTAAGAAGTTAAGGAGTTAAGGAGTTAAGTAGTCAAGGAGAAAATGCTTTATATTCTGTAGCCTTGTCAACTCGTCAACTTGTTAACTCATCAACTTGTCAACTCATCAACTTTTCTCCTTGTCTCCTTCCTCTATGTTACTCAATATTCTTTCTTATTTTGCCAAGATATCCTTTTATACCTTCTGCATCTTTATTTTTTATCATTTCCTGTAAAATCTCCAATTCATTCTGGATACGTTCGATTTGCTTTGGAGTACGAGGATTGAACAGAATTTCAGTCAGCAGATAATCATCTTCAGAAAGAAGGCCACGGGCAATTTTCATATGACGCTTGAAAGTTGTTCCAGGTGCATCCTGATGCTTCATTGTTGCTGCGAAAACCATAGTTGAAGCGAATGGAATGCCAAGTGAATAAGCAACAACTTTGTCGTGTTCTTCAAAAGAATATTCGCAAATATGCAAGTGAAGTTTGCCATATAAATCTTTGAAGAAAATTTTACCTAAATGGTCACCTTCAGTAATTATGATGGTGTTCTCTTTTTCAAGATTACTCAGATTTGCAAATGTTGGTCCGAACATCGGGTGAGTTGAAACATATGGGAAACCGCATGTTTCATAGAATTCTTTAAGATTTGTTTTTACTGATGCAATATCTGAGATAATACAATAAGGAGGTAAATATGGCAAAACCGAGCGGAAAGCATCAATTGTGTGATTCAATGTGACGCAGTTTATGACAAGTTCCGGTTTGAATTCCGTTATTTCCTCTTCATTGCAGAGGCGCAGTGCGTTGTAGATAAAACGCATTCTTTTCGGATCTTTTTCCAGAACTGCCACTTCGTGTTCGAAGCTCAGAAGGTCTGTGAAAAAAGAACCCATTTTCCCTGCACCTAAAATAAGTATTTTCATCTTTCGGTCTGTTTTTGTATAAGTTTCGTAAGCTCTGCTTACAGTTGAGAAGTTTACGTGTTGGCAAGGCTACAGGAAACAGATGTTCTTTTCAACTTGTTTCTGAAGCCTTGTCAACTAAACTGAAATTATTTATCATTATTCATTATTATCATCTGCTGACGTACAGATTCTTCGTGAATTTCGCGCAAGATGTTCTTTACAAATTCAGTACTCAAATCCATTTGTTCACCCATGCTTGAACGATTTTCAAGGATTTCGCTGTAGCGCGGAGACTGAAGGATTGGCATATTATGTTCTTTCTTGTATGTTCCGATTTCTTTTGAAATACGCATACGTTTAGCCAAAAGTTCAAGTAGCTGCTCGTCGATTGCATCAATCTGGCGTCGTAGAGCACTTAAGTTTTCAGTGGTCTGGTTTGACTCACGTATTACAAGCAAATTGAGAACATAGTCCAGAACGTCCGGAGTGATTTGCTGTGCGGCGTCGCTCAAGGCACAATCCGGATTGCAGTGAGATTCGATAATCAGTCCGTCGAAACTCAAGTCCATTGCCTGCTGGCAAAGAGGAGCGATAAGTTCGCGCTTACCACCAATATGGCTAGGGTCGCAGAAAATAGGCAAATTAGGCATGCGGCGACGCAATTCGATTGGAATATGCCACAAAGGAAGGTTACGGTAAATTTTCTTGTCGTATGAACTGAAACCACGGTGGATTGCTCCAAGTTTACGGATTCCTGCACCGTAAATACGCTGGAATGCTCCAATCCACAATTCCAAGTCAGGATTAACTGGATTCTTTATCAATACTGGAACATCAACACCTTTAAGAGCATCTGCAATTTCCTGAACAGCAAAAGGGTTAACAGTTGTGCGTGCTCCAATCCAAAGAATATCTATTCCGGCTTTCAACGCTTCGAATACGTGGTCTTTGTTGGCAACTTCAGTGGCAACATACATTCCAGTTTCTTCTTTCACACGCTTCAGCCATTTCAATCCTTGAACGCCAATACCTTCAAATCCTCCTGGTTTTGTACGAGGTTTCCATATTCCTGCACGGAAAATCTTTATACCTTTTGATGATAACTCTTTGGCAGTTGTCATAACCTGCTCTTCGTTTTCTGCGCTACATGGTCCGGCGATAACTATTGGACGCTGTGAATCAATGCCTGGTAGCAAAATTGATTCCAAATTCATTGTTTCCATATTTGTATGTTTTTTATTGTTCTTTGTTGCTTATTTGTTAGTTGACAAGTTAACAAGGCTACAGGAAAGAATCTCTATCTCCTTGACTTCTTGACTCAATTATTTCCCCATCACAGCCTTAACTCTCCCCAACGCTTCGGCCAGAGCTTCATTCTTGCAGCAGAGAGAAATTCTGATATATCTTTCGCCGCGGCTGCCGAAGATGAATCCTGGAGTAATGAAAACATTTGCTTCGTAAAGCACTTTGTCGGCAACAGCTTCGCTGCCAGCAGCATCGGCTGGGATTTTTCCCCACAGGAACATTCCGACCTGGTTTTCATCGTATGTGCAACCTATGGTTTTCATTATCTCACCGGCAAGAGAACGGCGGCTTCTGTATATTTTGTTCATTCCGTCATACCATTCTTTCTTTGCAGACAAGGCTTCGACTGCGGCATACTGCATTGGCTTGAACTGTCCTGAGTCGATATTGCTTTTCACTTTCAGAATCCACTGGACAAACTGAGAGTTAGATGCAAGCATCGCCATTCTCCATCCAGGCATATTGTGTGCCTTGCTCATTGAGTTCATCTCAATACAGATATCTTTTGCACCAGGAATGCTGAGGATACTGATTGGATTGTCGTTCAGAATAAAGCTGTATGGATTATCGTTACATATTATAATATTATGTTTCTTTCCGAATTCAACCAGTTTCGCATATAATTCCATGCTGGCATTTGCTCCGGTCGGCATATTCGGATAATTGGTCCACATAAGTTTTACGGACGAAAGGTCCATTTTTTCCAGTTCTTCGAAATCCGGCTGCCAGTTGTTGTCTTCCTTCAAATCATAGTTGATAAGATTTGCACCGACAAGTTTGCTTACTGAACTGTATGTCGGATATCCTGGGTTAGGAACAAGAACTCCGTCTCCTGGATTAAGGAAAGCAAGGGAAATGTGCAAAATACCTTCCTTTGAACCGATGAGCGGCTGGATTTCTGATTTTGGGTCCAAATCAACATTATACCATGTTTTGTACCATTCTGCATAACCTTTTCTCAGTTCAGGAATACCAACATAAGGCTGATAGCCATGTTCGTTGGCATTTCGCGCATGTTCACACAGAGTTTCAATGGTTTGTTCAGAAGGCGGCATATCCGGACTTCCAATACCAAGATTAATCACATTCTTTCCGGCTGCATTCATCTCGGCTACTTCTTTCAGTTTCTTTGAGAAGTAGTATTCCTGGACGCTGTTGACGCGTTCTGCCGGAACTATGTTACATACTTTGTTTTCCTTCTGCATATTCTCCTAATATTTTTAAGTCTTTAGTAAGTGGACGTATTGCATCCAAAGCTTGTCTGTATCTTGTATAGTCTGAAAATGTCAGGTTGATATAGAACAGATATTCCCATTCTCTTCCGATAATAGGCAAAGATTGGATTTTTGATAGATTCATATCATAGAATGATAAAACTGACAGAACTTTGGAAAGGCTTCCTGAAGTGTGAGGTAAGGCAAATACAAGAGAGGCTTTGTTTTTAACGGTGTTTCGTTGTATTTCGTCGGCAGTCCATCTGTCAGCTATTGCCAGAAAACGGGTGAAATTTCTTTTGTTGGTCTCGATTCCTTCTGCCAAAACTTCCATGCCATAGATTTCCGCAGCAAATTTTCCGCAAATTGCAGCGTGGCCTTTAAGCTTATTTTGCGCAATCCACTGTGCGCTTCCTGCTGTGTCTTCTTTTTCAACAACTTTTGCCGTTGGAATTGTGTCAAGAAAATCGGAACACTGCATCAAGGCAATAGGGTGGGAGTTTACTTCTGTCACTTCATTTATTTTTGTTCCCGGAAGAGCAACCAGAGAATGTGATATTCTAAGTTTATACTCACCAATTATGGAGAAATCACTTTCTCTTATCAGCTCGTGATTTTGCAGAAGACTTCCGGCAATTGTATTTTCTATAGCCATCAGACCTAAAATTTTCGGGTCTTTCTTTATTGTTGAAATTACATCGCGGAATGTATTACATGGAATTGTTTCCACTTCATCTCCTTCAAAATATTGTCGGGCTGCTATATCGTGATACGATCCCGCTATTCCTTGTATTGCAACTTTCCTTTCCATTGATTTTATAGTTTTAAAATAAAAAAAGTCCCACCAAAACTGGCAGGACTTTATATTTACAATTGATTATACATTCAACATCTAGTATCAATTCTTTACATACAAACTCCTGCCTTTACCTTGCTAAAAAAGTAAAAGTAATAAAAGTAATATGTAAAGCTAAATCGAGTCATTTTGTCTAATTGTTTTTTATTCTGCTGCAAATGTAACGATATTTTTTTAAAACCAAATCTTTTTACGAAAAAAGATATAAAAAAGTTACACTGCCTTTTGTCCGGCATGGAGAGACAGCATTTCTTTAGGTACGGAATTACGTATATTTTCCACAAGAATACGCGCAATACTGAAGCGTACGAAGTCTTTCCTGCTTATGAATACAATTTCGCGCGTAGGTTTGGGAATAGCAAAAGGTCTTACTAATTCCTTTTGCTTTTCGCTTAGCTGGGTGACTGCCAGTTGTGGAATGAACGTCATGCCGTTTCCGTTTTCAACCATTCGCATAAAGGTTTCCAGGCTTCCAAGTCTGTAGGCCGCCTGGTTGATTTTTACTTTCTCACGTTGGCAGAACCTTACCAGCTGGTCGCGGAAGCAATGTCCTTCATCGAGCAGCCATAGCCTTTCGTCGTTGATGTCGGCTGTTTTTATAATAGGCTGTTCGAAGATTGGTTCTTCTCTTGAAATATATCCGAAGAATTCCTCGAAATATAGAGTTGTTCCGTCGAGTGCCGGATCATCCGGCTGGTTGGCTATTATTGCCGCGTCGATTTCTCCTTGTTTTATGGCAGCCATAGTAGGAGCTGTTTGCATTTCCAGGATTCGTAGGTCCAGTTCAGGATATTGTTGTTGTATTTTATGCATTATGCGAGGAAGCAGGTAAGGCGCAATTGTAGGTAACACGGCAAGACGGAATGTTCCGCTGATTTGTTCTTCCTCTTCTTTTACTATATCCTTGATTTTGGAAACCTGCTGTAGGACTGTTCTTGCCTGCTGCAAAACTTTTTTACCGGTAGGTGTGGGTTTGATAGGTTGTGACGAGCGGTCGAATATTTTCACTTCAAGCTCATCTTCCAGTTTCTGTATCATTGTACTCAAGGTTGGTTGAGTCACTCTACAATGCTCGGCTGCTTTGGCAAAATGCTTATAATTTTCTACGGCAAGGATATATTCCAGTTGTTGTATGTTCATGGATTTATTTTTCTATGTTGATAAACAAAGATATTGTTTTTTTATTAATAAGTAATTGTTCAATATTAATTTTATATTTAGTTGTATAACATATGGAGTTACAGGAGTTATGAACTAAAAACATAAAAAGACAATGCGTCAAATGTTTATTCTGACACATTGTCTTTAGCAAATAAGAATTATTCTTCAGCTTTCCCGGAATTCCACATAATAATTTGCCAAGACGGTGTTGATATTGTGGAAATATGGGAAATGCTCCTGAAAGCAATCCAAAAAACTAAGATAGTTAAATCTTTAAACAGCCTTTAAAAATCTATATCCAATTTTATAGGATTATTATTGGAAGTGTTTTCCTCATTTTTTTCTTCATGCTCATATAAATCCTCAGTTTGTTTATAAGGATTATTGGATTTGATGTAGTTTATAACTTCTTCCATCCCGTCCATAAATTTTGTAAAATCTTCTTTGTATAAGAAAATTTTGTGCTTCTCGAAAGAAATCGGACCATTTCCTCTTCCACTCTTAGACTGAATTTTCTTGCTTTCAGTTATAGCAAGAAAAAGGTCGTTTTTCAGATTCTTTTTTACATCCAAGTAATAAATCCTCTTACCAGCTTTTATGGCTTTAGAATATATAATTTCTTTATCGCCATTCTCAACATGAACTTTTCTTTCAGATTCTTCCATGACAGTATATTCGGTTAATATTACACTTACAACCCCAAATTTGTAAATTTTATTTTAATATACCAACTTTTTAAAATAGTTTTTCTGAAAAAAATGATTTTTTGCTGCATCGAAAGTGTATTTTTATTAGATTTGTTCAGGAAATAAGTTTATGACTTGCTGACAGAGCTGCTAATTTCCTTTTTAATTTATTAAAAACTTGAACTTGTGGAGAAAAAGATAAAATTGAGGGTGCAAGGACTCACCAACAGCCAGATTCATTCCAGCGCTTATGCTCTGGTCCTTGCAGAAGAAAACGGGAATCGCCGTATTCCGGTAATAGTCGGGACTGCCGAAGCTCAGTCCATAGCAATAGCAATTGAGCGTATATTGACACCGCGTCCGCTCACTCATGACCTCTTCGTCAGATTTTCTAAAGCTTTTGATGTAGAACTCAAAGAAGTGCTTATATATAAATTCCTTGACGGTGTGTTTTATTCGCAAATGTTGTTTACCAACGGAGAACACAAAGTTTATATTGATTCAAGAACTTCCGATGCAATCGCTATAGCTCTTCGTATGAATTGTGATATTTATATTTATGAGAAAATAATGGAAGAGTGTGGTGTGGAACTGGAAAATACCAATGATAATATATATGAAGAAGATGAAGATGACTCAAAAAATCTTCTCGACCTTGAGCCGGAGGAAATAGACGACCCGGGTTTGCTCAAGCAATGGCTTTCGGTTCTTTCGATAGAGGACTTGCAGGAGCGTTTGGAACTTGCCGTTGAAACGGAGAATTATGAATATGCAAAGATGTATCAGGAAGAGTTGAACCGAAGAAAAATATGATTTTATGGATATATTAAGAGGAATTACCGGGATATTTTTAGTAGTGTTGATTGCTTATTTGTTCAGTTCGGACAGGAAACGGATTGACTGGAAACTGGTCGGAGGAGGATTGTTTCTCCAGATTGCATTTGCTTTGGCAATATTGCATGTGCCATTTGTCGGAGTGTTTTTCCAGTATTTGGGAAAGGCTTTTATTAAATTGATGGACTTCACAGGTGCAGGTTTGTCTTTTCTGTTGGGACCGTATGCGTCAAAAGCCAATGGGTTCAGTTTCTTGCTTCATTCATTGCCGATTGTGGTATTCTTCTCGGCTTTGGTTTCTTTGTTTTATTATTGGGGAATCATACAGCGCATAGTTGGTGCGATGGCATGGTGTCTCAGGAAGTTTATGAATATTTCAGGAGCAGAAGGACTTGTGGTTTCGGGAAATATTTTTTTAGGTATGACGGAATCACCTGTCTTGATAAAGAACTATCTGCCTTCTATGAATAAGTCTGAGATTTTCCTGGTTATGGTTGCCGGAATGTCAACAATTGCCGGTTCGGTTATGGGTTCGTATGTCAGCCTTTTAGGAAATGGCGACCCGGCAGCGCAGCTTCTGTTTGCAAAGCATTTGCTTTCTGCTTCAGTTATGGCTGTTCCGGGTTCTATAGCAATAGCCAAAATAATGTGCCCGCAGACGGAAAAAGTCGTTGATAGTGAAAATAAGTCTGTTGAGCAAAATTCTTCAGACAATATTTTGAGTGTTATAGCTTCAGGTACGCAGACCGGTGTGAAACTTATGGTGAACATTGCTGCAATGCTTCTCGTTTTTATAGCTCTTGTTGCTCTTGTCAATTTCATTATGTGTGATATAATAGGTAAATACACTGGGCTGAATGACTGGATAGTTGAGTTTTCGCATGGTAGAGCTGTCGGTCTTACATTCCAGTTTATCTTGGGTGTTATAACTGCTCCTTTTATGTGGCTTATCGGTGTACCTTATGAAGACATGATGGTTGTAGGTTCGCTGCTGGGACAGAAAACCATATTGAATGAATTTGTGGCTTATATGCAGATGCAGCAGTGGCGTGAGGCTGGAATATTCATTTATGATAAGTCTGTAATAATGTCAACATATCTGCTTTGTGGTTTTGCAAACATTTCTTCTATTGGGATTCTGCTCGGAGGTTTGGGCGTTTTGGCTCCAGAAAAGAAAGGAATTATCAGCCGGATGGGTGTGAAGTCAATGATTGCAGGAATGATGGTTGCAATACTTTCGGCTACGATTATCGGAATGATTATTTAGGTAAATATTGTTTTACATTATTATATTAATCAATTTCCATAGGAAAACAAATTGGCAAGAGTTTCTGATATATTCAAATAGAGGAGTAATGGTTGTTTCTCCTTGTCAACTGGTTGCTGATGCCTTGCAGATTCTTTAGTTCAGCAATGTGCGAAACTTTATATTTGGAAAAAGTTTTTCATCAGGATGAAAAAAAAGTTTCATATATTGTGAAAAAACTTTTCCATCTAGATGAAAAAAGTTTTCCAAGCTGTAAAAATCTTGTGGAAATGCAAATATTTGATATACAGGAATAAAACGATATAGACGATTTGTTTGGAATTGTTGCTGTTAACTAACTGCCAATTTATAGACAATATGTCGTTGCCGTTTAATAAGTCTTTAAAATGAAAAATTATAGATAGACGATGCAAATATTTTATACTCCAGATATTAATATTAAACCGGAACTGCCGGAAGAAGAATCCGGACATTGTGTCCGTGTTCTCCGGCTTTCGGAAGGTGACGAAATTCTTCTGACAGACGGTAAAGGCTTTTTCTATAAAGCTACAATTACAAATGCTCATCCAAAGCATTGTGAATTTGAGGTTGTTGAGACAATTAAGCAAGAAGCTTTATGGCCATTCTATTTGCATATAGCAGTGGCTCCGACCAAGAATATGGACCGCATGGAGTGGTTTGCCGAAAAAGCTACGGAAATCGGGATTGATGCAATAACTTGTCTGAACTGCCGCTTTTCCGAACGTAAAGAAGTAAAGACTGCAAGATTGGAAAAGATTCTGGTGAGTGCGATGAAGCAATCGCAAAAAGCTACATTGCCGGTGCTGACCGGAATGACAGATTTCAAGAAATTTGTTCAGCAGCCTTTTGACGGTCGGAAGTTTATTGCCCATTGCGAAGAAGGAGAGAAGCTTCTTCTTAAGGATACATATAAGCCGGGAGAAAATGCTCTTGTGCTGATTGGTCCGGAAGGTGATTTCAGTCCTGAGGAAATAAAACTGGCAATTGAGAATGGCTTTGAACCGATTTCTTTAGGTAAGAGTAGATTGCGTACGGAGACGGCGGCGCTGGTGGCTTGTCATACGTTGCAGGTGTTGAATTGAGGAATTGAGTAGTTAAGGAGTTAAGTAGTTAAGGAGTTAAGTAGTCAAGTAGTTAAGAAGTTAAGTAGTTAAGAAGTCAAGGAGTTAAGTAGTTAAGTAGTTATGGGTTGTTTTATCCTTCTTGACTTCTTGACTCCTTGACTTCTTAACTCCTAAAAATAAATTTCTATGCGTAAAATTTTATTTTCAGCTTTCTTCGCTATTATAGCTTTTGCTTCCGAGGCAGCAAAAGTGGATACTGTAATGGTGAGAAGCAATACGATGAACAAAGATGTACAGACAGTGATTATTGCTCCGGATAAAGCTGTGGATGATAAATGTCCTGTAGTGTATTTGCTGCATGGGTATGGTGGTGATGCTAAAACATGGATTGTAATCAAACCGGAATTGCCGGAAATAGCGGATGAGAAAGGAATTATCTTTGTTTGTCCTGACGGCAAGAACACTTGGTATTGGGACAGTCCGAAGAATAAGGATGTCAGATATGAAACTTTCATCTCAAAGGAACTTGTTTCATATGTGGATTCACATTATAATACCATTGCAGACAGAAAAGGACGTGCAATTACTGGATTGAGTATGGGAGGACATGGAGCGATGTGGAACGCTATCCGTCATACAGATGTGTTTTCGGCAGCAGGAACAACCAGTGGAGGAATGGATATCCGTCCGTTCCCGAAGAATTGGGAAATGAGCATTCAGCTCGGTGCATTGTCGGAGAATAAAGAAATATGGGATAATCATACGGTTATAAATCTTGTTCCTGCAATGAAACCGGGCAGACTGGCGATTATCATGGATTGCGGTGAAAGTGATTTCTTCCTCGAAGTGAACAAAAACTTGCATGAAGCATTTCTTAAGCAAGGAATCGAGCATGATTTCATCACTCGTCCAGGCAATCATGATTTGGAATACTGGAACAATTCAATAGATTATCAGATTCTGTTTTTCCAGAAACATTTCATGAAATAAAAAAGTGCCACCCGTTATAGTCTCACGACTTTGCGGGTGGCTGTTAACTTATAAGGATAAACTTGTTATGAATGAGTATGGTTAATTTGTATTATTCTTCAGCAAATTCACCGTTTTCGTTTATAATGACAACAATTTCGCCACTGTCAACTGTTTTTACGGTTACTTTGTAGATTTTACCTTCTTCTGTTTCCTTAACAGAAGCTTCTGTTATTTCTGATTCTGTAAATTTTTCTGTAACAGCACCGGTTACAGCTGCAGGAATATCCTTTATTTCAATCTTTTTGAAATCTTCCTGTTGGATAGTCATTGTTGTACTACTATCTGTAGGCATTACGTTTTCAACTGCGAACAAATTGGCAGAAGCCATTGCTGTAAACATCATCACTGATAAAAATGCTAACTTTTTCATACTTGATAATTTTAATAGGTAAATTTTGTGTTTTTTGAAACTCTCGCTTCTTGCTAACTATAGTGCAAGAGCTATGCCAAATTATTATAGTTTTTGGTAAATGGTTGAAATATAGTTGGCATATGGATAATGAGTGTAATAGAGTGGTGGAAATAATGTTGTGGACAAAGTTCTCAGTTGTGGAAAAGCTCACCGGATATTATATGAGATTACCCTCTGAAAATATCCGATGAAGCTATGCCGTCTTTAGTCAACAGCCCATTCTTTCATTTCATACATGTCTTTGTATTCTTCCCAATCGTTGTCGATTTCCGTATAAATTGAAATTGGCAGAAGTTCGAATGATGCAAGGGCTTCGTTCAGCCTTTCTCCAAAGACGCGGACAGTTCTGGTGTAGAAAACCCATACTTTTTCATTTCCTCCGGTGTAAATGCTGGTCATGATGGCGAGTTTGTCTTTTTTCTCCATGGCTTTACGCAAAGTTCCTTCGACAGATTCCATAAGTTCGCCTACAGATTCCGACGGCATGCCTTTTTCGTCACCATCGTATTTCCAGGTTATTTCAACACGTTCTTTATATTTCCCGCTTTGGATAAACTCATCAAGTTCGTCTCTTCCGCTGATAGTTATAATCTGTCCTTCCTCGTTTTGGGAAAGAGCAGTGAACCAAACGTCTGATAGTTTCATATATATGTTTTCTCCTTTCCTAGATTATTCTTCATCGCCCATATACTGGAACGTATTATACAAATTGTTGTATTTGATTTCGGCTTTCATCAACTTGTAATATTCATCCTGAGTGAGCAGACCTTTACATGTCATAGTTTCCTTATCGTTTACCGGGCAACTGTATGTGAAAGGCTTGCGTTTGTATATATCTTCAAGTATTTCCTGGCGGTGCTTGTTCAGATACTTTTTGTGAGAATTGAACTGTGCAACCAAATCTTCATATTCAGTTTTTTCATCTCTTTCTTCAGGAATATAAGGATTCACAACAGCTTCCATCAATGAAATGAAGATGAAATCGTCCAGATTCTTTGCCAGATAAGTAGCGTCAATCTCATCATGCGGAGCCAGAACAACAGGAATGTCTTTCCCTTTCTTTTCGTTCAGGCAGAAACAATACAAATCGCCGGAACCATTCTGACCGAACGGAACAAGCTTTATTTCTGAAGGAATTTTTCTGTAATCATCAGGGTCGGCCATTTTTTTCATTTCTGCGTCAACATCTTCAGCATATAATATTTCAAAGTCACAGTTGAACAGTAGCAATGGCGGATTCTTCCGGATTTTTGGATACTCAGTTTCAAACCAGTTTTCTGTATATTCACCGGCAAACAGCATACCGTCGGCACATAATTGTCTGAACAATTCAGGATATTTGAAGCCGAAAGTCTTTTCTATTTTCTCAAGTTCTGGGATATTTCTCATTTTCTGACAGTTTGTATGGTTGTTATATATAATGCAAATTAAATGTTTTTTCTGCTTTTAGCAATTAGCTAGTGCCAATTTCCTTCTTCCTGTATGCCGAAGGAGACATGCCCATTATCTTTGTGAACAGCCGGGAGAAATAAGCAGGTTCTTCAAAACCAAGAATCATTGCTATTTCGTTTAGCTTCATGTCCGTAAGCTCAATATACTGACAAGCTTTCTGTATTTTAAGACGCAGGAAATAACTTATCGGTGAAACACCGGTTTCTTTCTGGAAAAGCATTGATAAGTGCGAAGGTGAATATCTGAAATATGACGACAATTGTTCAAGGCTCAGATTATGCTGTATATTCTCTTGCATATAATGAATAACTTTTGCAGAGAAAGACAAATGCTGTTCCGGAGATGAGGCAAATGACCTGTATTGCTCCAATAGGACGAAAGATGATAAGAAGGCATAAAGATTCAGTGAGGAATACAACATATATTCCTTTATATATCCCATAGAGAAACAACGGTAAATTTCCTCGAACATCTGTAGCCTTTCCTGAACTCTGGAGTTGTCGGAAGGCGAAATTTCTTTCGGCTTAGCTGATGCCGGAGCAAAATATTTGCTTAGCTTGCCTTTGAAATGCAGCCAATATATACTCCAAGGTTCATCATTGTCTGCCCCGAATGAGTATGGCACACCTTCCGGAATAATAATATATTCATTCTTTCTTACAGGATATGTTTTGTCGTTTATTTTATACCAGCCTTCTCCATCAATGCAATATATAAGCATAGAATAATCGCATCCGTTTTCCTTTTGGACATAGTGATATTTTACATGCGGGAAGAAACCTATTTTGCGAATATAGAGATTCCCGATGATTGGATCTTTGCTATATTTTGCTAACAAATCGTCAGGCAAAGAAATAAAGCGTTCCCCTTTGAATCCTTCTTTTATTTTTGCCATCGCTAAATCGTAAGATTGTGTAAGTAAATAAAAACAAAGGTATAATTTCCTTTGATAATGAAGCCTACCTTTGCAGTAAAAAATAATAATATGAGAAAAATGAAGTATTTTGTATCTGGAGCTTTGTCTCTAATGTTGCTGTCTTGTTCACAGCCTTCTGCAGAAAAAATGCTGGCAGAAAAGATTCAGAAAGATATTACATTGCATAAGGTTGACAGTATGGCACGTGCCGTAATAGGTCCGGGGCTGAATGCCGGAAGCGGTTATTCTCAGATTTGGGCAAGAGATATGAATACATTCATTGAGGTGGCTTGCGAGGAAACTGACCATCAGGTATTACGTCAGGCAATAGTACTGTTCTTTGCTCTTCAGCAGCCAAATGACGAAATGATTGACGGATACGTTTTGAAACCGGAATTCACATGGTATGACGATACTCCATATTATTCGGATGCAGCTCCTGACCATGTAGCTTTCAAGAATACAGTTGAGACAGATCAGGAAACATCACTGATTCAGATTGTCGGAAAGTATATCCGCAAAACAGGAGATAAATCCATCTTGAGCGAAAATGTTGCCGGACGTACAGTTCTTGAGCGTATGGACGATATGGTGGATTATCTTATGCGCGAGCGTTATTCTGAGAAATATGGATTGATTTACGGTGCGATGACTGCCGATTGGGGTGACGTTCAGCCAGGAACAGGCTTTGCCTGCGATATAAATGATAAATCATACATGGCTATTGATGTTTATGACAATGCCATGTTTATAATAGCATTGGATTATCTTCAGGAAATGACTGACGATAAGGTTTTGCAGGAAAAATGGAAGAATCTTCGTGACAGAATAGCTGAAAATTCAAGAAAATATTTGTGGGACAGCGAACATCAGAAATTCATCCCTCATATTTATCTGGACAAAACTCCTGATTTTGGAGATTTCGATGAAAATAAGGTTCATTATCATGGAGGAACAGCTGTAGCTATTGAAGCCGGCTTGCTTACTAAAGAAGAAATAAAGGCTGTAAATGCTCAGATGCTTGAAAATGTCCGTTTTTCAGGAATGCCAAGTATTGGTCTTACTCTTTATCCTACTTATCCTGAAGGTTTCTTTGGTGGCGGAATGGCTGAGGCTTATAATTATCAGAATGGCGGTGACTGGACTTGGTTCGGTGGCAGAATGATTCAGCAGCTTATTGCAAATGGAATGGTTGAAGAAGCCTATGACGAAGTTCGTCCGATGATTGACCGCGTAATAAAGAACAATGGTTTCTACGAATGGTATGGAATGGGAAATGTTCCTAGTGGAAGCGGTCATTTCAAAGGTTCTGCCGGTGTGCTTGCCAAAGCTATCGAGATGTTTAATGATTGGGCTGAAAAGCAGAAATAATAGGAATAGAAGTTGAGAAGTCAAGAATTAATTCCTTGTTTTCTGTAACCTCGTCACCTTGTAAACTTAAAAACTTAGAAACTGAAAAACTCAAAAACTAAAAACATATGCGTAAAAGCAATTACGATAAATTTCCTGCAATCAACGTTGTTGGTTCTTTGTGGAAAGGTTGGGAATCAATTTGCTCTGAGTTGAAAAAAGCTTGCAACAAGGAAAAGTTCGTTGTTGTGATTGAATGCTATCAAGGCGTTTATTACGAAGAATTGAAAAAAGGCTTTGCCGGTTTGCAGGCTGATTTGTGGATTGATACACAAAACTTGTTCAAATCAGTTTCGGAAATCGAGAAGATGACTTATCCGTACACTACAGATGATCGCTTGTTTGGTTTCCGTGCAAATTTCTCTTTTGCAGATTTTCTTGATGCAGATAAACTTTCTGAAGCAAAGAAGCAGGTTGCCGAATCTAAAGCACTGACAGTAGTTTATGGTCATGGCGCTGCATTGGTTGCCCCAGATGCCGATTTGATTGTTTATGTGGATATGGCACGTTGGGAAATCCAGATGCGTTCTCGTCGTCATGAAGTGAATGGCCTTGGTGTTGAGAATAGTGCAGAAGGAGCTTCATATCATTATAAGCGCGGTTATTTTGTTGACTGGATTGTATGCGACAAACTTAAGAAACAGTTATTGCCTAAAGCTGATTATTGGTTGGATACTCACATTGCAGGTCAGCCTAAAATGATAACAGGTGAAACTTTGCGTGAAGGTTTGAACATCACAGCACATAAGCCATTCCGCGTAGTTCCGTTCTTTGACCCGGCTCCTTGGGGCGGACAATGGATGAAATCAGTCTGTGGCCTTGATCCGAAAGAAGATAATTACGGATGGTGCTTCGACTGTGTTCCTGAAGAAAATAGCTTATATTTTAAAATAGAGGAAGAATTATTTGAAATGCCGTCTAATAATCTCGTGTTCTTTAAGACAAGGGATTTGCTTGGCGGTCCTGTTGAATCTCGTTTTGGCCAGGATTTCCCTATTCGATTCGATTTCCTTGATACAATAGGTGGCGGAAACCTTAGTTTGCAGGTTCACCCGACTACACAGTATATCCGTGATACATTCGGTATCTATTATACTCAGGATGAAAGCTACTATTTGCTTGATGCGGAAGAAGGTGCTACAGTGTTCCTTGGTTTGAAAACCGGAGTTAATCCTAAGGAAATGATTGATGCGTTGAATGAATCTCAGGAAACTGGAAAAACATTTGATGCTGGCAAGTATGTAAATCAATGGCCGGCAAAGAAGCATGACCATTATTTGATTCCTAACGGAACTATCCACTGTTCCGGAGCTGGAGCAATGGTGTTGGAAATCAGTGCTACTCCAAGTATATTTACATTCAAACTTTGGGACTGGGGCCGATTGGGACTCGATGGTCTGCCTCGTCCTATCAATATCGGTCATGGTTCTCATGTAATACAGTGGGAACGTCAGACTGACTTTGTGCGTGAAAACCTTGTGAACTGTATTCAGCCGATAGCTCAGGGCGAAGGCTGGAGAGAAGAACGTACCGGATTGCACGAAAACGAATTTATCGAAACGCGCCGTCACTGGTTTACAGCTCCTGTCACTCATCATACAGACAATGGTGTTCAGGTGTTCAATCTGATTGAGGGAGAAGAAGCTATCGTGGAAAGTCCTACCGGAGCATTTGAACCGTTTGTTGTTCATTATGCTGAAACATTCATCATCCCTGCTTCTGTTGGTGAATATACAATACGCCCTTATGGCGCTTCTGAAGGAAAAGAATGCGGAACAATCAAGGCTTACGTTAGATTCAGAAAATGATGAAGAATTGTGAAAAAATAGTTTTGACGTTGGATGCCGGCGGAACCAATCTCGTTTTCTCAGCCATTAGAAATGGCGAGGAGATTGTTTCTCCGGTGACAATTCCAACTGTTACTGATGATTTGGATGCCTGTCTTCAAACAGTGAAGACAGGCTTTGAGACTATATGTTCAAAGCTTACCGAATCTCCGTCGGCAATTAGTTTTGCTTTTCCTGGTCCGGCTGATTATGAAGCAGGAATAATTGGAGACTTACCTAATTTCCCAGCATTTCGTGGTGGCGTGGCTTTAGGTCCGTTTCTTGAGAAACATTTCGGAATACCTGTTTTTATAAATAATGATGGAAACTTATTTGCTTATGGTGAAGCAATTGCTGGTTTGTTGCCGGAAATAAATGCCAAACTGGAAGCTAATGGAAATCCTAAGCGATATAAGAATCTTATAGGTGTCACTCTTGGTACAGGTTTTGGAGGAGGAGTTGTCATCAATAATCAACTGTTGTTTGGTGACAATCAGATAGGTGGTTATTTATGGTGTATGCCTAATAAGAAATACGAAGGAATGATTGCAGAAGAGAGTGTTAGCATTCGTGCAATCAAACGTGTTTATTCGGAAAAATCCGGAGATAATACGGAATATACACCAAAAGATATTTATGACATAGCTGAAGGTCTTCGTCCTGGAAATAAGGAGGCAGCAATTACTGCATTTGAAGAACTAGGGGAAATGGCAGGTCATACTATTGCAGCCGCAGTAACTCTTATTGATGGCTTGGTAGTTATAGGAGGTGGTGTTTCAGGTGCTTCCAAATATATAATGCCAGCTCTTATGAAGGAGCTAAGGTCAGAAACCGGAATGATGAGTGGTGTTCGTTTCAATCGTATTCAGTCTGAGGTGTATTGTCTGGATAATCAGACAGAGCTTGATAAATTTCTGGAAAGTACAGTTTGTAAGGTGAACATTCCTGGAACTGAAGATAAAGTGGATTACCAGACTGTTAGACGAACAGGTGTGGCATTGTCACGTAACGGAGCAAGCCGTTCTATAGCGTTAGGAGCATATTGGTTTGCTGTTAATCAATTGGAGAGAAGTAGTTTTCCTATTTGATTGTCCATTTATATTTTGTGGATAATAAAACTTAAAAACTTAATAAAAACTTAAAAACTTAAATTTTATAATGCTAAATAAATCTATCATATTAACTATAGCTTTGGCTTCCTCTATGTTTTCATGTTCGGTTCAGAAACAAGGAGAAGATGTAAAGCATGAAGACTTGACACAATATGTTGAGCCGAGAATTGGAACGGCACATTGCCGTTGGTTTCATTTCACTCCGGGAGCAATGCCTTTCGGTTTGGCAAAACCTGCACCTTCTACAAATGGAAGTTTGGGAAATAATTCTGGTTGGGAAGCTACCGGATATGATTACAGAGAGAATACAATTGAAGGTTTTCCTTGTTTGCATGAATTTCAGGTGGGTGGAATTGTTTTGATGCCAACAAGTGGAGATTTGGTGACAATCCCGGGCTTGCCTACTGATTCTGTGAAGACTGGTTACCGTTCACATTTCGACAGAAGCAATGAGATTGCAACTGCAGGATATTACTCTGTTATTCTCGACGATTATAATATTAAGGCTGAACTTACAGCAACTCCACGTGTAGCTTACCAAAGATTCACTTTCCCTAAAGGCGATTCCAATCATATCCTCTTTAATATTGGTAACCGTCAGGGTGAGAGCGGTGCAGTTAAAGATGCTTGCGTGACATATACTGCTGACGGACGTGTTGAAGGCTGGGTTGTTACTATGCCTGAATATGTGAAGAAATATCAGCCGGGAGCAACTGTCCCTTTGTATTTCTCAGCAGTTATGGATAAAACTCCGGTTTCTTTCGGTTCATATAACGGTAACTCACAGAAAGAAGACGAACGTGAAAGCAAGGGTGTTGGTGCTGGAATGTATTTCACATTCAGTAATGACAAAGATGAGGCTGTAACAGCAAAAGTCGGTCTTTCTTATACTTCAGTTGAGAACGCTCGTTTGAATCTTGAAACAGAAGCCGCAAATCTTTCGTTTGATGATGCAAAGGCTGAATCTCATCGTGTTTGGGAAGATTATTTGAGCCGTATTACAGTTGAGACTTCAAAGAAAGAAGATAAAGTCAAGTTCTACACCGGATTATATCACGCTTTGTTAGGCCGTGGTATGGCTAACGATGTGAATGGTGATTATCCGCGTAATGATGGTTCCGTTGGAAAATTGCCGATGGAAAACGGAAAGCCTTTGTATAATGTTTATAATACAGATGCTGCATGGGGCGCGCAATGGAATCTTTCCCAGTTGTGGATTCTTGCTTATCCGGAATATATGACTGAATATGTAAGTACTCATTTGCAGGCATATAAAGATGCGGGATGGCTTGCAGATGGTTTGGCAAACAACAGATATGTTTCTGGTGTGGGTACAAATCTACTTAGTACAATAATAGCCGGAGCATATCAGTGTGGTATTCGTGACTTTGATACAAAGACTGCATATGAAGCTTGTCTGAAGAACGAACTTGACGGCGAAAACCGTCCTTTCGGAGCTGGAAAAGTGAATACTGCTGAATTTGTAAAATATGGTTACGTTCCTCATCTTGATCAGGGTGAAGGTCATCATGAAACTTTCATGTTCTCTGCATCACATACTTTGGAGTATTCTTATAGTGCATGGGCTGTTGCTCAGTGGGCAAAAGAACTTGGTGACCAGGAACATTATGACAAACTTATGGATTTGTCAAAAGGTTGGGAACGCTTGTATGACACATCATGTAATTTTATTCGTCCTAAAAAGGCTGATGGAAAATTCATTGACAATTTCAATCCATTGCAAGTTTGGCGTGGATTCCAGGAAGGCAACGCATGGCAATATACATTCTATGTTCCTCATGATGTAGAAGGACTTGTTTCAAAAGTCGGTGCAGATGAGTTTAACGCTCGACTTGATAGTATATTCACTGTTTCACAGACAAAGATATTCAGTGGAGGAACAGAAGTTGGTGCTTTTGCCGGTTTGCAGACATTATATAATCAGGGAAATCAGCCTTGCTTGCATATCTCATGGTTGTTTAATGAGGCCGGACGTCCGGATTTGACACAAAAATGGGTTCGTGCTATTCTGAATGAATTCTATGGTACTGACGGAATTCATGGATATGGCTATGGTCAGGATGAAGACCAGGGACAGCTTGGCGCATGGTATGTTATATCATCAATGGGATTGTTTGACGTGAAAGGTCTGACAGATTCAAATCCTTCATTCGGTTTGGGAGCTCCTTTGTTTGATAAAATAACTATTCGCTTGAACGAAAAATATTATCCGGGTAAAGAGTTTGTTATAACTACAACAGGAAATACTGATGCTAACAATTATGTTCAGGAATATAAATTGAACGGAAAAACGTTGAACGGCGTACGTGTTCCATTCTCTGATGTTGTGAAAGGCGGAAATCTTGAAGTAGTTATGGGTTCTGAACCAAAGTGCAAGTATTAAGTTGACTTTATCTGATAATCTGACAGATATGAAAAATACAATTTCCATAATGAAACTGCTCCCTATAATGTTCGGTTTCTTTGTGATGGGATTTGTCGATGTTGTGGGTATTGCGACAAACAATGTCAAGAGTGATTTTGCATTGTCTGATACATTGGCAAATCTTATCCCGATGATGGTTTTCCTTTGGTTTGCTGTTTTCTCTATACCAACAGGAATTGTTATGGGCAAGATAGGTAGAAGAAATACAGTTCTTCTGTCTATGGCTATCACTATTGTGGCAATGATTTTGCCGTTGCTTTATTATAGTTTTGCCTGTTTGCTTTTTTCCTTCGCATTATTGGGAATAGGAAATACAATATTGCAGGTTTCCTTGAATCCGATGGTCGCAAAAGTAGTGTCAGCAGACAGAATAGCAAGTATCCTTACCATGGGTCAGTTTGTCAAGGCAATATCTTCCTTCTTGGGTCCGATTATTGCCGGTGCTGCAGCATCTTATTTCGGCAGTTGGAAGTTGATATTCGTGGTTTATGCAGTAACAACTGTTTTGTCTGCGCTATGGCTTATGATGTCTGTTGAGGCAGACCATTCTGTAGAGGAAAAACCTGCTACTTTCAGCTCTGCATTGTCCTTATTCTCTGATAAGACAATATTATGGCTTTTTGTCGGAATTTTGGCTGTTGTAGGTATTGATGTTGGTTTGAATACATGCATTCCAAAATTATTGATGGAAAAAACAGGACTTGCTCTTAGTGAAGCAGGATTGGGAACAAGTTTGTATTTTGTTTCCAGAACTGCAGGAGCTTTTGCCGGAGCATTTTTGTTGGCTCGTATAGCCGGTAACCGTTTCTTGCGAATCTGTATGATTATTTCAGTTGTGGCATTTGTTGCAATGTTACTAGTCTGTGATTTGTGGGTATTGCTATTTTTGATAGTAGTTGTAGGTCTGGCATGTTCCAACGTATTTTCTATATTGTTTTCTTATGCATTACAACACAAACCAGAACAGGCAAACGAAGTATCAGCACTTATGATCATGGGTGTTTCCGGTGGGGCTTTAGTTATGCCGTTTATGGGAATACTATCTGATACTTTTGGTCAGACCGCAGGAATGATACCGTTGCTGGTATGCATGCTTTATTTGGGATATTTAAAGGTGAAATAAATTTCAGTTAACGAGTTAACAAGAGTGTCAACTTGCTCTTGTTTTTTAGGAGTTAAGAAGTCAAGTAGCCAAGAAGTCAAGTAGAAATATCTTATTTCCTGTAGCCTTGTCAACTTAAAACTTAAAAACTCAAAAACTCAAAAACTTATAAACTCAAAAACTATTTATGAAACTAAAGAACTTACTTCTTGTCGGAGCTATACTGTTCTCAGGAACAGTGTCTGCCCAGTCGGTTTCCGCGGATAAACCGGAGGTTGAGACAAAAATCTGGCCTGCTGTTTATAAGTCGGAAAAAGGTCTCACACAGCGTGTGTGGGTAACAGTTCGCCACGAAGGAAAGCCTGTTTCGGCAACATTGCGTTTAGGCGAGCAGACTCAGAAAGTGAAACTGGCAGAAGGAGAGAACCGTTTCTTCTTTGAAATGCCGGAAGTTAAAACGATAGTTAAATTGCCATTCAGTGTTGTCTTAGGCAAGAATGAAATTGCTTCTGAAGAAATAACTGTTGCTCCGGCTCGTCACTGGCAGATGAATCTGGTGCAGCACACTCATACGGATATAGGCTATACTCGTTCGCAGATGGAGATTTTGGCAGAACATCTGCGTTATATCGACTATGCTTTGGACTATTGTGATGCAACGGATGATTATCCTGAAGCTGCTAAGTTCCGTTGGACTTGTGAAATTTCTTGGGCAGTCAGTGAATATCTGAAATGTCGTCCTGCAGAGCAGATAGCACGATTGAAACAGCGTGTCAAGGAAGGACGAATAGAGCTTGCTACAATGTATCTTAATTTTGATGAGCTTCCGGATGAACAGACATTAGCAGCATCTCTTGCACCGATAAAACAATTCCGCGAGGAAGGTATGCGTGCAGAGCTGGCTATGCAGGATGATGTGAACGGTATCGGATGGTGCTTCAGTGAATTCTTTGCTGATGCAGGAGTCAAATATCTGAATATGGGAACTCACGGACACCGTGCTTTGATTTGTTTTGACAAACCAACGGTTTTCTGGTGGGAATCTCCTTCAGGAAAGAAAATATTAGCTTATCGTGCAGAACATTATAATCAAGGAAACTTCTTCGGGGTGCATACTGATGATTTCCAAACTTTTGAAATGCGAGTGCTGGATTATTTGAATCAGCTGGCTGATAAGAATTATCCATATGATATCTGTGCGGCACAGCATTCGGGTTATTTCACAGATAATGCACCCCCTTCAACTAAGAGTTGCGAATTTGTGAAACGCTGGAACGAAAAGTATGAGTGGCCAAAATTGCGTACTGCTGTAGCCACTGAATTTATCAAGACTATGGAAACTGAATATGCTGATAAAATTCAGACAGTACGTGGAGCTTGGCCCGATTGGTGGACTGACGGTTTTGCTTCCGGGGCAAGAGAGGCTGCCGTATCACGCGTTACACATTCAAATATCATTGCTAACCAGGCTGGTCTTTCTTTTGCCAAAATGCTTGGAGCAAAATTGCCGTCTGACGTGAATGAACAGATTTGGGATGTAAACAATGCATTGTTATTTTATGACGAACATACATTTGGTCATAGTGAAAGTGTGCGTAGTCCGTACGCTTTGGAAACTTGGGAGCAGCGTTCTCTGAAGCAATCTTATGCTTGGGAAGCATATCGTCATACCGGTTTGCTGGGTGAAACAACTATGGGCTTGTTGCAGGCTTTTGTGCCAAAAGCTGAAGTTCCTTCAATCGCCGTGTTCAATACTTTGAACTGGGCATATAGCGGAATTGCCCGAATGTATATTGACCATCAGATTCTTCCAAAAGAAAAGGCATTCGAGATTGTTGATGCTGAAGGAAACATTATTCCTGCTCAGCCGGGAGAAAGCCGTTCGGATGGAACTTATTGGAATATTTATGTTAAAGATGTTCCGGCTTTGGGTTATGCTCAATATTATATAAAGGTAAAAGACGAGGCTCGCCCTGAAACATTGCATGCTGATAAGCTTGAGAATGTAAAGATTGAGAATCCTTGGTATGTTATAGAGTTTAATAAAGGCAAGGGAACAATAAAGAGTTTGTTTGACAAAGAACTGGATAAACAGCTGTTGACTGAGAATGCAGAATGGGAACTTGGTGAGTTTATTTATGAGATAATTGACAGCCGCCATCCTATGGAACGCTACACTGCTCCGCAGTTCCTTCGCCGTCGTCCGGAACGTATTCGTTTCGAATGCTATGAAAAAGGAGATATATGGGATACATATCGTTTCCGAGGAGAGACTGTCGCTGGTCGTGAACCGAATAATCTTATGATTGAATATCGTATATATAATGTAGAGAAGAAAATTGAAATTGTATATCGTTTACGCAAAAAAGCAGTTACAGACCCTGAAGCTGTATATATTTCTTTCCCTTATCAGGTAGAAAACGGAAAGATTCATTTGGATGTTCCTGGTGGAAATATCGAAGCTGGAGTTGATCAGATACCTGGCTCTTCAAACGATTGGTACACTGTTCAGAATTATGCAACAGCACGTAATGAAAACTCTCAGGTGGTAATGTGTAGCCAGGAAATACCTCTGATGCAATTTGGCGCGATAAACACAGGGCGTTATAAAGCTGGAGCTGTTCCTCAGACAACGAATATGTATTCTTGGCCTATGAACAATTATTGGGTAACTAATTTCAATGCCGACCAGATGGGAGAAATGCAGTGGAGCTATTGCATAAATTCTTCGGCAGACAATAGTATAGCTTATGCTACACGTTTTGCGTGGGAAAACCGTATTCCATTCCTTACACGTGTACTGCAAGCTGATGAAAAGGCTAAGATTGGAAACAGACTTCAACCGACATCTCTATTGAAAATTGTTCCGGATAACCTTTTGTTGGTGAATATGACACCTGTTGCTGGAGAGAATGCCGTGATGCTCCAGTTAAGAGAGATTGGTGGAAAATCTGCAGTATTCGAGGCTGTTTCCGAAAAGATTAAGATTCTTAGAATGACAGCTTGCGATGTAGTCGGTTCTCCAACAATAAATGGTACTTTACAGTTTAAGCCGTGGGAGAATAAATTCATTAAAATTGAATTTTAAGTTTCATTTTGGAATAACATTATACCAATATGATTAAACTTTATTCGATTTTATGATAAATTGCGTAAAAGTTTTTATATTTATACCGTTTTTTGTTTTAATGATTAAGAAAAACTTAGATACAAATAAAATTACCAAAACTCATAAGGGGATTATTCCCTATATTGTTTATTAAGATCAATTAATTTTGGAATAAGGAGGCCGTGAGGTCTCCTTATTTTTTTGTGGGGCAGAATAAAATTCTAATAAAATACAATCATTTTACAAATAGTTTTGTTTTATAGTCAAAGATGTTAAAAACACTGTTTTTTATAAGGAAAACATATATATTTATTTGTTTGAGTATCATAATGACAGAAATGTTGTCGGTTTTATTATCTTATTGTTTTTTAGATATGTAAGAGTGCAAATGTTAATTCGGAATATTTTATATGCAACGTGAAATTTTTTTTAAGGAAATACTTTTGTAATATAAATTTTAATTATAGTTTTGCAAGACGGTTAACAACATTTTGAATCATCTGTAATTGCTATAAACATAAATCTAAAGGATAAAAGACAAAACATAAATCTAGTAACAATTACATTAATGTTTATTTATTGTTGACTTTAAGGTGTAAAGACATAAAAAACAACTATCATTTATATAAAAAAGAATTAAAATGAAAAAAGAGCCGAATTTTCGTAATTCCATGAAAATTTCATCTTTCTTGTTGGCTTCTGCTTTCAGCGCATTCGCATTACCTGTAAATGCAGCTGACGTTCAGCTAAATGGAGATGACAATTTATCAGTTCAAGAGACATTACAGACAAAAACTGTAACAGGTACAGTAGTTGATGCAGCAGGTATTCCTGTAATTGGTGCTAACGTAATAGTTAAAGGTACTACAAACGGAACAATCACTGACTTTGACGGTAACTTCTCATTGGATGTTCCTGCAAATGCAGTGTTGGAAATCTCTTATATCGGTTATTTGACAGTTGAAACTCCTGTTGGCAACCAGTCAAAAATCAATGTTACTTTGCAAGAAGACACTCAGGCTTTGGATGAAGTAGTAGTAGTAGGTTACGGTACAATGCGTAAGTCAGACGTAACAGGTTCTATCGCAACAGCTAAAGGTGAAGAGTTGACTAAGCAGCAGAGCTTTAGTGCATTGGATAACTTGCGTGGTAAAGTTTCCGGTGTTAACATCTTCTCAAACTCCAGCCAGCCTGGTGCTTATAGTAACCGTGTGATTATCCGTGGTATGGCTACTATCAACTCATCTTCAGACCCGTTGTATGTTGTTGATGGTGTGGTAATGGAAAACTTCGCATTGGTTAACCCTAACGATATCGAGTCAATGGAAGTATTGAAGGATGCTTCTGCAGCCGCAATCTATGGTGCTCGTGGTGCGAATGGTGTTATCATGGTAACAACAAAACGTGGTAAGAAAGACGGTGAAGGTATTTCTGTAAGCTATCAGGGTTCTGTCAGTGTTAGCTCAATGGCTCGTAAGATGAAAACCTTGAATGCTCAGGAATGGTGTGATGCATTTATGATTGGTTTGGAAAACGAAAACAAATACCAAGGTACTAATTGGTCTTTGAATCGTACAGACTGGTTTAATGACCCAACATATTTCGATGCTAACGGTAATCCTATTTATGATACAGATTGGCAGGATGAAGCAACTCGTAATGCGGTTTCTCACAACCATCAGTTGAATATCCAGCAAGCTGGTAAAAATTCTTCAATGGGTGCTTTCTTGAACTTCACAGACCAGCAGGGTATTGTAAATAATACTTACAACAAGCGTTTGAATGCTAAGATGACTTACGATGCAGATCCTACTAAATGGTTATCTACTTCTGTGAATGTTATGGTTAACCACACTTGGGGCCGTTATACTCCGGAGGATACTGGTGGACAGGATGCTCGTCGTACAATGATTGAAATGTTGCCTTGGTTACCGGTTTATGAACCTAACACAGGTAAGTACACTACAAGTACGTCTTCAACTGTTAACGAAACTTTAGGTTTTGAGGGTATGTCTAACCCAGTATTTATCCTTGAAGAACAGAAGCGTATGAAATACAATACGCAGATTTTCGGTAATGCTGCATTGACATTCCACTTGGCAGAAGGTTTGGACTTGAAGACTCAGTTTGGTATGGACTTCCACAATATAGACTATCGTGGATATTCTTCTAAAGAATTGAATAATATCTCAATGCCGAATGGTTGGGCTGAGTTCAATAATGAACAGACTATGTACTGGCAGGAAGAAACTTACCTGACATACAATAAGACTTGGGAAGATCATCGTTTGAATGCTATGGCTGGTCTTTCATGGCAGGAACGTACTTACAGATATAATAAGAGCTATACAGAAGGTTTCTTTGATGATTTCTTCCAAGACAATAACATGGGTCTAGGTACAATCCCTAGCTCTCCAGAATCATCTTGGAATCGTTGGGCAATGAACTCTTACTTTTTGCGTTTTGCTTATACTTACAAGGATCGTTATTCTGCAACTGTTACAGGTCGTGTCGATGGTTCTTCTAAGTTCGGTGCTAACAATAAGTATGCGTTCTTCCCATCTGCAGGTTTGGCTTGGAATATCTCTCAGGAAGACTTCTTGAAGGATAATAATTATATCAGCAACTTGAAGTTACACACAAGTTATGGTTTGACAGGTAACTCTGAAATTGATCCGTACAAATCATTGGGTCTCGTTTCTTCAGGTACAACATTGTTTAATGGTTCACGTGTTCCATCATTGTATGTGAATAATATGCCGAACCCAGATTTGAAGTGGGAAAAGACTGCTCAGTTTGATGCAGGTATCAATTTGGGATTGTTCCAGAATCGTTTGAATTTCGATGTTTCTTACTATTTGAAGAATACAACAGATTTGTTGCTTGATTGCCCTGTTCCTCACTCAACAGGTTACTCTACAATTTTCAAAAATATCGGTTCTGTTCGTAACCAAGGTGTTGATATCATGATTAATGCTACACCTATTCAGGGTGAATTTACTTGGAATTCAACTTTGAACCTAAACTTCAATAAGAACGAAATCACTAAGCTGGGTGACACTGACGCTGATATTTATATGGATGACTGGGTTAATGGTGGTACAATCCTTCGTGTTGGTGAAAGCATGGGTAGCTTCTATGGTGTTGTTCGTGAAGGCATATGGACAGTAGAAGATTTTGAAGCAGGTAAGTGCGAAAAGACTCAGATTGGTCACGCAAGACGTAGCGAGTCCAAAGAGATTCTTGGTAAAGGTTTACCTGACTGGACAGGTAGCTGGATAAATAACCTTTCATATAAAGGTTTCGATTTAACAGTTGACTTCCAGTTTGTTTGGGGTGTTGACGCATGGCAGCGCTTCATGCACTCAACTTACGACCGCTTCGGTATCACAAACGGTTTGGAAAACATCTTGTATGATGCATACGATGGTACAAACCCTGATACAATGCAGCAGATGATCTATTTGGCAAACTCTGGTCACAAAGGTGGTGATACAACAAGTGATTCTCAGTGGATTTGCAATGGTTCTTATCTCCGTCTGAATATGCTCCAGCTTGGTTATACATTTGATTCAAGCATCGCTAAAAAGATTGGTCTTTCAGGTTTGCGTGTTTACGCTAGTGGTAACAACTTGTTCTTGGTTACAGCAAGTGACTTCTTGGGTTATGATCCTGAATCAACTTCTTCAACATCTAAGTTCGGTCAGAATATGACATTCTTCTCTTATCCGAGAGCAAGAACATTTACATTTGGCGTTAACGTAACATTTTAAGTAAAACCATTTATTAAGACAATTTAGAAATGAAAAATATATTAACAATTGCAATTGCATGTGCCGGATTGATTAGTTTCTCGGCATGTAATGATTTCTTGGAAGAGAATCCGCGCTCTTCTATGGCAACGGAATCACTCTTCCAGACTCAAGAAGGAGCTGAAGGTGCTATCTATAACCTTTACAGAACAGGTGCTATAAGTAATTATGTTGGTTTTGGTAGTGCATACGTAAACACTTTTGCTTCTCTACCTGAAGAATTAACAGGTTATTTTACTAACAGCTACGAGAATCAGGAAATTCAATGTAAATATAGCCGTGAGTTGACTCGTCAGGAGCACACAATTGAAATGGCTAGCAAAATGGATGGTGTTTGGGATGCATGTTATAAAGGTATTAACCGTGCAAATCAGGCTATTAAATACATTTCATCAGCTAGTTATACTGAACCAGGTGTTAGTGAACGTTTAATAGCTGAAGCTAAGTTCTTCCGTGCATTCAACTACTTCTATTTGGTGAAGACTTTCGGTGCGGTTCCTTTCTATACAGAACCATATGAATCTGCTGAAAACATGGAGTTACCGCGTACTGAAACATCTACTATCTATGTTCAGATAGAGACTGACTTGAAGGAAGCTATTCCAAATTTGACAAATGGCCGATTCACTGATAGCCATCACATTACTCAGAATACTGCAAACATGTTGTTGACAGATGTCTATATGTATCAGCATAAATATGCAGAAGCTGCAGAAGCTGCTAAATCTATCATTAACTCTGGTCTGCATAGCTTGTTGTCTAATACAGACATGGGGCTGAATAGTGCATACAACCAATTGCGTACTATCGACAACAATGCAGAAGTTGTATATTCTTACGAACATGATGCTGCTATTTCAACAAGCGGTTGGTTACCTACATATGCATTTAGTAGTTCTGCTGTTTCAGTATTTGATAAATATTCTATCTTTGAACGTACTCATGGTCCGATCGATCTTTATCTGAATATTTATGAGGATAACGATCTTCGTATCCAGCCACAGCAGTTCTTTGTTTGGGAATATACTAATCCAACAAATAATAAGACTTGGACTTCTGATGTTGCAGGTTGTTGGTATTATTTTGATCAGGATGCTATGGAAAATACTGGTAAAGGAAGCAAAGACTGGAACATTTATCGTTATGCTGAAACATTGCTTTCTGCTGCTGAATCAATCGCTCAGTCTGCAGGTGTAACAACTGAAGCTGCTAACTATTTGGCACAGGTTAAGGCTCGTGCTAACATGGATGGTAAGACTGTCAGTGAGATTGCTGCTGAATTACAGACTTTAGGTAAAGACAAATTCATTGAAGAATGCTGGAACGAACGTCTTCGTGAAATGCCTTTGGAATTCAAGATGTGGGATCTATGCGTTCGTGTAGGTAAATTCCCGAACATCTCTGAAACAACTAAGGGTCAGATTACTTGGGTTAGCTTAGTTGGTGCTAAAAATGCATCTGGATATACTATTAAAGATACAGATTTGTTGTGGCCGATTTCTACAAATGAAATACAGCGCAATCCTAATTTGGAACAGAATCCAGGTTATGCAAGACAATGATTATGTTATGGATAAATATTCTATTTCATACATAATATTTTGATTTAATATAAGGCGGGATAATTATTTATCCCGCCTTTTTTGTTTCTAAGAAAAATACAATAACTCTTTTAGTATTTCCTCTAGATTAACAATAAATTACTAATAAAAAGTCCGCCGAATCCGCCGAGTCCGCCAATACCTTATATTTTCGGAGGACTTTTTGTTGATTTCGTTATATTTCCCTGATATATAAATCCTTAGAAGAAATTATGTTTAGATTTGTTTATCTCGGAAAATAACCTTCCGTACAAACGGAAAATAATGAGGATAATATGTGTTTTTCATATTTTTATTTTATTAAAATATACAATAAGTCTCCTGCAGCATTATGTAATTGCATCTAAAATCTATTGACTTTTAACTTCACAGCTATGAGAAGCATAACTTCGTATAATTCCTTTTAGTTGAGTCTTGCGAAACTTGAATTGTTTAATAAAACTTAGTCAAGTTGTTAACTGAAAATGGAGTTAGCAAAACTTCTAATATTATTTAATATTTTGGACTTATTGTATTTTCTTCTTGTGTAATTAACCGCTAATTTATAAGAGTAGGCATCGTACGGAAGAGCAAATTCCACTTCTCGAATTTTTTGTGAGAAATTGATGTTTTGTACTTGTATTTGATTGATTATTAATGATATGAGGTAAGGGCCGAAGCTAATTGTGTATTTTTCCTCCAAAAATATGCGGTATTGGCGGACTCGGCGGATTCGGCGGACTTTTTTTCATGGATTAGATAATACTTATTGTAAAAAATGATAATATAGTTTTTGGAAAAACACTGTAGTCTTTTTTTTGAAACACTACTATCTTTTTTTTAGAGCATGGGCATAAAAAAACACAGAGACGGGAATTTGTCAACGCCTCTGTGCTTAATATATTTTTAATCTAAATCATCAGATTATTCCCACTCAATTGTTGCTGGTGGTTTAGAACTGATGTCATAAACTACGCGGTTTACACCTTTCACCTTGTTGATGATTTCATTTGAAACTTTTGCAAGGAATTCATATGGAAGGTGAGCCCAATCTGCAGTCATTGCATCTGAAGATGTAACGGCACGCAAAGCTACAGTGTTTTCGTATGTACGTTCATCGCCCATAACACCTACAGAACGGATTGGCAACAAGATTGCTCCTGCCTGCCATATCTGGTCATACAGTCCCCATTCGCGCATCAATGACATATAGATATCGTCTGCTTCCTGAAGGATACGTACTTTTTCTTCTGTTATATCGCCTAAAATACGGATTCCTAAACCTGGTCCTGGGAATGGATGGCGTTTGATAAGGTGCTCTTGCATTCCTAGCTCAATACCAACACGGCGAACTTCGTCTTTGAACAATAGGCGCAAAGGCTCAACTAGTTTAAGGTTCATCTTTTTAGGAAGACCTCCAACATTATGATGGCTCTTGATAGTTGTTCCAGTTATAGATAAAGACTCGATTACGTCCGGATAAATAGTTCCTTGACCTAACCATTTGATGTCTTTTAGCTTGTGGGCTTCTTCGTCAAATACATCAATAAAGCCTTTGCCTATGATTTTACGTTTCTTTTCCGGATCTGAAACTCCGGCAAGTTCGCTGTAGAATTTGTTCTTCGCATTTACACCGATTACGTTCAATCCAAGATGCTCATAATCTTTCAATACGTTTTCAAATTCATTTTTACGCAACAAACCGTGATCTACAAAGATACATGTAAGGTTTTTGCCAATAGCTTTGTTCAATAAAACAGCTGTTACAGAAGAGTCAACTCCACCTGACAAAGCCAAGATTACTTTGTCATCGCCCAATTGTTCTTTCAGTTCAGCAACTGTAGATTCGATGAATGAAGCCGGAGTCCAGTCTTTTGCACATCCGCAGATGCTCAAGAAGTTGTCGAGCAGTTTTGTTCCGTCAATTGAATGGAAAACTTCCGGATGGAACTGGACGCCCCATGTTTGTTCTCCTTCGATGCGGTAAGCTGCATTCTGAACGTCGTTAGTGCTGGCAATGATTTTGAAATTCTCTGGAAGCATGGTGATGGTATCGCCGTGTGACATCCAGATTTGTGAACCTGTTTCAATACCTTTGAACAATGGATCTTCTGCATCAACTTTTGCCAGATTTGCACGACCGTATTCACGTGTGTTTGCTGGCTCAACCTTACCACCAGATGTGTATGCAAGGAACTGTGCTCCATAGCAAATTCCCAATACAGGGTATTTACCACGAATTTCACTCAAATCCGTCTTAAATGCGTTTTCGTCGTAAACGGAGTAAGGACTACCGGAAAGTATGACTCCTTTTACATCCGTTGCATCATGCGGAAATTTGTTGTAAGGAACGATCTCGCAATACATATTCAACTCTCTGACCCGTCGGCCAATTAACTGAGTTGTCTGCGAGCCGAAATCAAGAATAATAAGTCTTTCGTGCATGCAATACTATTATTATTTAATTGAGTGGTACAAAGATAATGAAATTTTTTATTTCTGCGAACGAGCAACGGAATCTATATTTGTCTTGATTATTTAGACAATGATTCTAAAGCTTTCTGATAGTTCGGCTCTTCTGAAACATTTTTGACCAATTCAGTATGAATTATTTTCCCTTCGCTGTTTATGACTATTACGGCTCTTGCAGTCAGGCCTCTCAATGGTCCGTTTGTACATATGACTCCGTAATTCTTTTTGAAATCAGGACTGCGGAATACAGATAAAGGAATTACGTTGTTTAATCCTTCAACGCTGCAGAATCGTGATTGTGCAAAAGGCAAATCCATGGATATACAAAGAACCACGGTATTGTCAAGTGAAGATGCTTTTGCATTAAACTGTCTCACAGACATTGCGCAAGTAGGTGTGTCGAGACTCGGAAATATGTTTAATATAACATTCTTTCCTTTATAATCTGATAACTGAACATCAGTCATGTCAGCTTTAGTAGCAGTAAAGTTAGGCGCTTTTGTATCTTCCTTTGGAATATTTCCATTCAGAATGGTTTCGACACCGCGAACTGAAACTTTTTCCTGCGAATTGATATTTGACGTTAGAGTAAAGAAAGAAATAACTGCAAAAAATAATTTTCTCATAAAATTGATATTTTAGTTTATGTAAAAATGAATGTTTTACGAACTCTGTTTATGAAAATAACAAGATAAAATATCAATTTGTTTATGAGTAAATTGTAATCTTATGCTGATTGTGTAGGAATAAAATATGATACATATATATAAAAATAATGAGGAAAAACTTCACAGCCTTTCCTCATTCATAACCAAAACCTTAACTATGAAAAAAACTTGCGATAGCAAGTTATGATATTCATTTAAAGAGGTAAAATATTTTGATTTGTTTGATGCAAAAGTATAGAATAATATTTATTGCACAAATTTATTTATTGTGTTTAATAACATCTTTTGCTTATTAACATAAAGATACAATCTGCCGTAAATATTGATATTAATCAAATGCTGTTTTGTTACTGCGTTAATATATAGTCTTTTGATTGTTATATGGATTAATGAATGATTAGTCTTTTTGTAATGGATATTGGTATATTTATATATATTATATGTATGGTAAATGGTTTAACTAACTTAAAAAAGATACAAAAAGTAATATTTTTAGAAAAGCAAAATCAAAACTGAGTAATATTGCTATGCAGAATTTAGGTAGTTTTTATAAAAGGCAAAACGAAATGGAAGTTATAAAAGGTTGTATTTCACAGGTTATTGGTCCTGTCGTTGATATTCATTTCGAAGAAAAACAAAACGGACAAAAAATATCTTTGCCCCGTATCCATGATGCCATGGAAATAACCAGACCTAATGGAAAGGTTCTGATTGTTGAGGTGCAACAGCATATTGGAGAGAATACGGTCCGTACTGTTGCGATGGATACGACAGATGGTTTAAGAAGAGGTATGGAGGCCGTTTCCTACGGTTCGCCTATTACGATGCCGGTTGGAGACCAGGTGAAAGGTCGTTTGATGAATGTTACCGGACATTCAATAGATGGAATGTATGAATTAGACAAGAAAGGAGCTTTTCCTATTCACCGAGAACCACCTAAATTTGAAGAACTAAAAACCAGCAAAGAAGTGTTATATACAGGTATTAAGGTAATCGACTTGCTGGAGCCTTATATGAAAGGTGGAAAAATTGGTTTGTTTGGTGGTGCCGGTGTTGGTAAAACAGTTTTGATTATGGAGCTTATCAATAATATTGCAAAGAAGAACAATGGTTTTTCTGTTTTTGCAGGTGTTGGTGAGCGTACACGTGAAGGAAATGATTTGCTTCGTGAGATGATTGAATCAGGCGTTATCCGTTATGGTGATGAATTCAAGAAGAGCATGGAGGAAGGAAATTGGGATTTGTCGAAAGTGGATCATGAAGAGCTGGCAAAATCACAGGCAACATTGATATTCGGACAGATGAATGAACCTCCTGGAGCACGTTCGTCAGTAGCTTTGTCCGGTTTGACAATTGCTGAATCTTTCCGAGACTTGTCGGCAGAAGGAGAGTCAAAAGATATATTGTTCTTTATTGATAATATATTCCGATTCACACAGGCTGGTTCTGAAGTTTCGGCACTGCTTGGCCGTATGCCGTCGGCTGTGGGTTATCAGCCAACGCTTGCTACAGAGATGGGTGCGATGCAGGAGAGAATCACTTCAACAAAGAAAGGTTCTATCACTTCCGTTCAGGCAGTATATGTCCCGGCAGATGACTTGACTGACCCGGCTCCGGCTACAACATTTACGCATCTTGACGCAACAACAGTTCTTAGCCGAAAGATTGCCGAGCTTGGTATTTATCCGGCAGTTGACCCACTGGAGTCAACTTCAAGAATCCTTGATCCTTTGGTCGTAGGTAAAGAACATTATGACACTGCCCAGAGAGTAAAACAGATACTTCAGCGCAACAAGGAGCTTCAGGATATCATTTCTATTTTGGGTATGGAAGAATTGTCCGAGGAGGACAGACTTACTGTGAACCGTGCGCGCAGGGTTCAGCGTTTCTTGTCGCAACCGTTCTCCGTTGCTGAGCAGTTCACAGGAATCAAAGGTGTAATGGTATCAATTGAAGACACAATCCGTGGCTTTAATATGATTATGGATGGAGAAACAGATAATATTCCTGAGCAGGCATTTCTGAATGTCGGTACAATTGACGACGTGTTTGAGAAGGCTAAGAAACTTGCAGAGCAGGCTAATTGATGTTTTTTTGGTGAGACAGTAAAACTTGTAATTATAGTATTAAAGTAACTTATGAAGTTAGAAATCATATCACCGGCAGGACTGTTGTTCGAGGGAGAGACAAATAGTGTTACTTTCCCCGGTGCAGGTGGAATGTTTGATGTGTTGCCGCATCACGCTCCATTGATAGCAGCTTTGCATGCAGGTGTTATCCGTTATGAATCGGATGGGAAAACACAGGAGATGATGATTGAAAGTGGTTTTGTTGAGGTCAAGGATGATTTGCTTAGCGTTTGTGTAGAAGCAGGTGCTGGTTCTTACTAAATGTTACGAGTTGTAAATTGTAAATATAAAGAACATAAGGAACTGTGGGTTTACAGAGTTAAGGAAGCCTGTCGAACTCACAAACTCAAAAACTTACAAACTCAAAAACTTAAATAATATGACTGGCAGATTAAAAATGAAACTGATGGCTCTCGTGACGTTTATAAACGTTGTTGTGGGTGTTTCATTGGGAGGATTGCTTTATACAATATGGCCGGACCACTATTTTCATTGGTATCCTTTAATTCCAACTTTTTACTGGTTGACGGCTTTGGCTATGATTTCCTTCCTGGACAGAGTCAATAGAAAGAAAGGTGATGTAACAGTTACTACATTTATGGTAGTAAGATTCTGCAAATTCACTCTGGCAATAATTTTCCTTTGGCTTTATGCAGTTCTGATAGGAGAGAAAATGAGAGCATTTGGTTTTACATTGATACTTTTCTATTTTATCTATTTGGGACTTGAGACATATTCTTTGTATTTGTTTGAAAAAAAGAGGATGAAAAGGGAGAAGAGAGAACGTGATGAACAGATTCAGAAATGAAATAGGTTTGTGGCTGGTTTCACTTCTGGCTTTCCTGTCTGTTGGCAGTTTGAAGGCTGAAGAGATTGCTGAGCCGGTTGATGTGCAGGAAATAGTTTTCTCGCATATTCAAGATGCTTACACTTGGCATGTGACAAAAATCGGTGAAACTGAAATATCTGTTCCGCTGCCTGTTATAGTTTGGGATAAAGAAAGCGGACTGGATGTTTTCCTTTCCTCACGGCTTCATGGCGGAAACGTATATAATGGCTATAAGATAGCTGAAGACGGTGAGTTTGCCGGAAAAATCGTGAGAGAAAACAGTGAAGGCGAATATGTTCGTCCAGTTGATTTGTCGATGACCAAGAATGTGTGTGGAATGTTGCTGGGATGCGCGCTTTTGTTGGCGGCAGTTCTTGGAACGGCTTCGTGGTACAAGAAACATCCTAACCAGGCTCCTGGTGGTTTTGTCGGCATGATGGAAGCTGTAATAATGTACATGCAGGAAGACGTGATAATTAAATCGGTAGGAAAAGAATACAAGAGATTCTCGTCATATTTGTTGACTGTATTCTTCTTTATCCTGTTTAACAATTTGCTGGGCATTATCCCGATATTTCCCGGTGGTGCGAATGTGACAGGAAATATTGCTGTCACGATGGTTCTTTCTGTGTTTACTTTCCTGGCAATAAATTTGTTTGCCACCAAAGGTTATTGGAAGGATATATTTTGGCCTAAGGTTCCGATATTTCTGAAACTGCCTTTGCCAATTATGCCTTTTGTAGAGTTTTTCGGTGTGTTTACTAAGCCGTTTGCCTTGATGATTCGTCTTTTTGCCAACATTATGGCAGGACATACGATAATCCTGGCGCTTACTTGCCTGATATTTATTACAGCATCAATGGGTGTTGTGATAAATAGTGGAATGACAGTTGTGTCAGTTTTCTTCTGTGTGTTTATGAACTGTATGGAATTGTTTGTGGCTTGTTTGCAGGCGTATATATTCACATTGTTATCGGCTAATTACATTGGATCTTCAAAAGTTGAAGACGAGGATTGATTTAACAAATTCATGTTTTGCAATATACTGACTTTAAGTTGAGGTGTTGCGAAACGTCTGAAAAATAAATAGTATTATCAAGATTTAGAAAACAATTAAAAACTTAAGATTATGTTATCAACAATTTTATTACAAGCAGCAGGAATGGGAATAGCAAAGATGGGTGCAACAATAGGTGCAGGTTTGGCAGCTATAGGTGCAGGTATCGGTATTGGTCTGATTGGTAGAGGAGCAGTTGAAGCTATAGGCCGTCAGCCGTCAGCCGCTGGTGATATCCGTACATCAATGTTGATTATGAGTGCCTTGGTTGAAGGTGTTGCTTTGTTTGCTATTGTGGTATGTTTCTTGGGCTTGTTCCAATAATAAAATTAAAAGCTTATGTCACTGTTAACACCAGATTCAGGTCTTCTTTTTTGGATGATTCTGTCGTTTGGTATTGTTTTGGTGATTCTTTCAAAATATGGTTTTCCTGTTATCATTAAATCTGTAGAACAGAGAAAAGCGTATATAAATGATGCGTTGGATGCAGCTCGGAAAGCAAATGAGCAGTTGTCCAATTTGCAGGCAGAAGGAGAGATGATCATCGCCAAAGCTAAAGAACAGCAGAATGCCATTCTGAAAGAAGCGATGAAAGAAAAGGATAATATTATAGCTGAAGCCCGTCAGAAAGCTAATGACGAAACTCGCAGGCAAATGGAAGAAGCAACTGCACGTATCCGTGAGGAAAAAGAAAAGGCTATCCGCGAAGTGCGTGCCGAAATTACAGACTTGTCTGTTGCCATTGCCGAGAAAGTTTTGCGTGAATCTCTATCTGCCGAAGGTAAACAAAAGCAGATGATTGATAAGCTTCTTGACGATGTTTCATTTAGAAAATCATAAATTATGGATATTGGAACACTTTCCTCAAGATATGCCAATGCTCTTTTCTCCCTGGCAACAGACAAAGGCGAGGAAGAAAGAGTTTATAAAGATATAAAAATGCTTGCCGACAGTTTCCTCATGGAAAAGGAATTGCAGACAGCTTTGGATAATCCATTGGTATCGGATGCTGACAAGGAAAAGATATTGATTGCAGCCGGAGGTATTGAGGTGTGCGATTTGTATGTCCGTTTTATCCGTTTGGTCCTGCAGCACAAAAGGGAAAGCATTCTGCTTTTCATAGCCCGTTCTTTCATCGAGCAATACCGCAGGGTCAAGAAAATAACTCGAGTCCGTTTCACTACGGCTGTTCCTGTTGACAAGGATATTCAGGAACATCTGCAGAAAAAGCTGAGTGAGGAAACGGGATATACAGTTGAGTTTTCCGGTCGGGTAAATCCAGATTTGATAGGCGGTTTCCAGTTGCAGATTGGAAACTACAGGCTGGACACCAGCTATGCTTCGCAGCTCCGCAGGATAAGGAGCGGACTGCTTGCCGAAATTGAAACAGATAAATAGAGAAAGAATTATGACAGATCAGATAAAAGTTAGTGAAGTTTCGGCTGTTCTTCGTCAGCAGCTTGAAGGCATCAGCACTGATGTGAAGATGGAGGAAGTCGGAACTGTTCTTCAGGTGAGCGATGGTGTGGCTCGTATTTATGGTCTTGACAATGCCGGGGCTAGCGAGTTGCTCCAGTTCGACAATGGAATGGGTGCCATTGTGATGAACCTGGAGGTGGACAATGTCGGTGCCGTTCTTCTTGGTCCTACTGACCATGTGAAAGAAGGCGATACGGTGAAACGTACCGGACGAATTGCTTCTATCAACGTGAGCGAAGGCATGATTGGCAGGGTTATTGATCCTCTGGGCAATCCTATCGACGGAAAAGGTGATATTGTTGGTGAGACTTGCGAGATGCCGCTTGAACGTAAGGCTCCGGGTGTTATTTTCCGTCAGCCGGTAAACGAGCCGTTGCAGACAGGTATAAAGGCTGTTGATGCAATGATTCCTATCGGACGTGGCCAGCGTGAGCTTATAATCGGCGACCGTCAGACCGGAAAGACTTCAATAGCTATTGATACGATAATCAACCAGAGAGGAAACTATGAAGCAGGCAATCCTGTTTATTGCATCTATGTTGCAATCGGTCAGAAAGGCTCAACTGTTGCTGCATTGGTGAATACGCTTCAGGAAAAAGGAGCGATGGATTATACAGTTGTTGTTAGTGCAACTGCTTCAGACCCGGCAGCCATGCAGTATTTTGCTCCATTTGCCGGCGCTGCGATTGGTGAATATTTCCGTGATACTGGCCGCCATGCGCTTGTTGTTTATGATGATTTGTCAAAACAGGCAGTTGCATACCGTGAGGTTTCATTGATTCTTCGCCGTCCGTCAGGCCGTGAAGCTTATCCGGGTGATATTTTCTATTTGCATTCTCGTTTGCTGGAACGTGCTGCTAAGATTATCAATCAGCAGGAAGTTGCTGAGCAGATGAACGACCTTCCGGACAGTTTGAAAGGAAAGGTTCGCGGCGGCGGTTCATTGACGGCATTGCCAATCATCGAAACTCAGGCAGGCGACGTTTCCGCATATATCCCGACAAATGTTATTTCTATCACTGACGGACAGATATTCCTTGAAACAGATTTGTTCAACCAGGGTAATCGTCCGGCTATCAATGTCGGTATATCAGTTTCCCGTGTGGGCGGTAATGCTCAGTTGAAGGCAATGAAGAATGTTGCCGGAACATTGAAGATTGACCAGGCTCAGTATCGTGAACTTGAATCATTCTCAAAGTTCGGTGGAGATATGGATCCTGTTACTGCATTCACAATCGACAAGGGACAGAAGAATACACGACTTCTGATTCAGCCGCAATACAGCCCAATGCCGGTTGAGGAACAGATAGCAATACTTTATTGCGGAACAAAAGGCTTGCTGAAGGAGGTTGCGCTGTCAAAAGTTCATGATTTTGAATCGGCTTTCCTTGAAACAATGCGCACTTCACATCAGAAAGATGTGTTGGATTTGCTTCGTAAGGGAATAATCAACGATGAAATAAAGAAAACGCTGGAAACAGAGGCACGTCAGCTGGCAGAATCGTATAAGTGATTAAGTAAACAAGGAAACAAGTAGAAAATAAGCTTTCTAACCATGTCAACTCGTTACCTTGTTAACTTATAACCTCGTCAATTTTCAAACTCAAAAACTCAAAAACTAAAGAACTAATTCTATGGCTTCCCTTAAGGAGATAAAATTGCGAATAAACTCTGTCCAGAGTACGCAGAAAATTACTTCTGCCATGAAGATGGTTTCTTCTGCCAAATTGCATCATTTCCAGGCTGAAGCAGAACATACTTTGCTCTATTCGGAAAAGCTGACCGGAATATTGAACGGATTGCTTGCCGATTCCGACGATTTGAACACTCCGTATGCGGAACAACGCAAGCTCAGCTCTGTTGCTTTGGTCGTATTTTCTTCCAGCAATGGACTCTGCGGTTCCTATAATGCCAATGTATGGAAAGAACTGTTGAATATGATTCGCCGTTATGAGGCTGAAAATATATCCGTTCGGCTTGTTCCTGTTGGGAAAAAGGTGGCTGATGAGTTGCAGCATGCCGGATATGAGATTGATGACAGATTCATTCACGCTGCGGAAAAACCTTCATATGCGCAAGCGGTTGAAATGGCTGAAGAATTGACCAATCTGTTCGTTTCTCATACGGTGGATAAAGTTGAGTTCTTGTATCATCATTTCAAGAACACTGCGACGCAGATTCTTACAACAAAGGTTTTTCTTCCTGTTGTTGTTGAGAATAACTCAAACGGCGGAGTCGTTGAAGATTACTTGTTTGAACCATCAATAGGGTATCTCCTGGAGATACTTTTTCCAAAGTTGCTGAAACTGACTGTATATACGGTTATGCTCGATACAACAACTGCAGAACACGCTGCCAGAATGATGGCTATGCAGGTGGCAAACGACAATGCAAACGACTTGATTCAGCAATTGACATTGCAATATAACAAGAACCGCCAGCAAGTTATTACCAATGAATTGTTGGATATAATGAGCGGTTCGATGAAATGACAGAATAAGAAAAATTCCGGTAGTTTTTCGTTCCGGAATATATTTGTTAAAAAGGCGATATGCAAAACTGGTATTGATATCCGTTTTGTGTATCGTCTTTTTTATCTGTATCTTTGTAGAAAATTCACTACATGTGAATCTCTTTTATATGTTTTCTCCATAATATAATCAAGAAATGACAGATATTCCACAAATAGAAATAGATGTTTTGAATGCGGAAATATTTTCCAGAGACAGCTTCCTCAATGATTTGACAGTTGCTGATATCGAAGGAAGAGTGCTTGTCGAAAGAATAAACACTGTTAATTCTTTTCGGCTTAATGCGCTGATTGTGTTTTTGATTTTTGAAGGCTCATTGGAACTTGATATAGATTTTACCGAATACACTTTGGGACCGAATACATTCCTCACGATAATGCCTACGCATATTTTGAGGTTTAAAAATGCTTCGGATTCTTTGCGGGGAAGAATGTTGATAGTTTCTCGCCCGTTTATGGAGCAAACATTTCCGTCGAAGCGTTCGTCAAACATTCATTATATGCAAATCCGCAAGAATCCTTGTGTAATTCTTCAGCCGAAAGATTTGTTCTTTTTGGATAAATGTATGCAAAGGATAAGGGAAAAAATACGTTGCAGGACTCATTTCCTGCAACGCGATCTTTTGCAAAATAACCTGTTGGAATTCTTTATTGAGGTTGCCAATATAATGATTTGCCGCGGAGAATTCCTGTCTCCGCCAACCTTGAGCCGTAAGGAAGAATTGCTCGACAAATTCTTGCAGCTCCTTTTTGAGAACTGCAAGAAAGAACATGGAGTTACGTTCTATGCCGAAAAGCTTTTCATCACGCCGCAGTATTTGTCGCTTGTACTTAAAGAAATGACCGGTAAGTCAGCCAATAAGTGGATTGACGAGTCCCTTATTGTTGAAGCAAAGATTTTGCTGAAAACTCCGGATATAACAGTGCAGCGTGTTGCCGACCTGCTAAACTTTTCCGACCAGTCAACATTCGGCAAATTCTTCAAGAAACATGTAGGACTTTCACCGATAGAGTTCAGGAAATCCTGACTCCATGGTTTATAATGGGTGCATCCGTCAGTCAATCTGGATGTAATCTCTTTTGCGGAATTTATACCAGTTTATAAATTCAGTTATTCCGTATATCATTATCGCAATGCCGAAAATTACAAATGTGTTTGCAGCAATTGATGCCGGATTATATATTATCATGCATCCGGTCAGTAAAATCAATGTCGGCAAAATATAGAATGATACTGGAACCGGACTCCAGTTTCGTGCCTTGGCCAATGTTATTATCTGCTGAATACCTGCAATTACTAGTATAGCACCAAGAAGATACATCAGGAAATTCACAAAGAATCCGGGCATTGCAACCAGCCATATACCTAAAAGCAAGCTGCCTATTCCATCAATCGGGAAGAATTTCTTGCGTCCGTTGTATTGTGATTCGTCATAAGTGAAATAGTTTATGAACGAAATAATGCCTGGAATTATGAAGAATATACCGATTAGCATAACCAGATAATGGATTACTGATTCCGGCCATAATATAAGAACCAAACCAAGAATAACGGCAAGGATGCTGCGTAATACTGAGTTGTTGAATCGTTTCATAAATAGTTTGTTTTTAATTGTCTTACATTAAAATATTCATATAAATATCAAGGCTCGCACTTATAGGTTTGTTTTACACTGCAAGTCTTTGTCTTTTTCATCGTATTAATAACAAAGTTTGAGAATTGATTGTTCAAAATAAACTATGTTGATTCCATATTTGATTTCAATTGCTTTCCCATTAATTATATAAGTAATGATATAATCTTAAAACTAAGGCTGAGTTTATAAAAACTAAGACTTAATTTATGAAAACTAAATCTGAGTTTATAAAAACTCAGCCTTAGTTTTAAGATTACATTAAGTATTTTAATCTTATAATCAGGTTAATGGATGAAAAGGAAATACGTTTTCAGGCGTTTTCAGGCATTTAAATAGTGAAAATGCTGCTTCTTAACCTTGCCAATTTGAGTCAGGAGCCTCTACATCTTAATTTATAATTTATTTGATTTTGCTCTCAATTGTTTAAGTTTATGTTTGAAAACCTAAGTATTTGGAATATAATATGTAATGAAGATAATTATATTTTGTGTTTGATAACATATGTTTAGAACATACTTTGTTTTTTAACTCTTTGATAAGCAAACCTTAAGAAATGAAAAGAATAAATTGTTTATGAAAATAACTGAAAATCTATTTGCTTTTTTAGTTTGTTAGTTTTACTTTTGATACAAAATAACATAAGTTTCAAAGACGAAGCATATTAAGGCGATTTAATCATAAATGTCGGGTTATGTAATTAAGAAAGTGCTGCTTGAATATTTATTTTGAAAAACACGTTCTTATATTGAAAAACACGTTCTTATCATATTATTCCTGTTGAAACTTGTGTGATTTAAATGGACGAAAAACTTAAAAACCAAATAATCGTATGAGTTATCTTAAATTTGACAAAACAGTAATGATAAATTTGGAAGAGTCTTTAACCCGTGAAGTGTTACGAACAAATAGGTTAGGGGCTTATCATAGCAGTACTGTTGTTGATTGCAATACAAGGAAATACCACGGTTTGCTTGTAATGCCGGTACCAACCCTGGATGATGACAACCACGTCATATTATCTTCATTGGATGAAACAGTTATTCAGCACGGTGCAGAATTTAACCTTGGACTTCACAAATATGGCGAAAACAATTTCAGTCCAAAGGGTCATAAATACATCAGAGAATATTCTTGTGATACGGTGCCAAGAACTGTTTATCGTGTTGGCGGTGTGATTTTCTCAAAAGAGAAAGTGTTCTCAACTTTTGAGAATCGTATTATGATTAAATATACTCTTGAAGACGCACATTCAGCTACAACTTTGCGTTTCCGCCCGTTCCTGGCTTTCAGAAACGTGAAAGACCTTACTTATGCTAATAATTCTGTAAACCAGAATTATACAGAGGTCCCGGGTGGTATAAAGACTTGTATGTATGCCGGATATCCGGATTTGTTCATGCAGTTCAGCAAAAAGCCGAAATTCGTGTTTGACCCGAAATGGTATTATGGAATAGAATATTCAAAGGAACAGGAAAGAGGCTATCCTTATAAGGAAGATTTGTATGTTCCGGGATATTTTGAAATTCCAATCAAAAAGGGCGAGTCTATAATATTCAGTGCAGGAGACAGCCAGGTGGCTACTACTCGCCTGAAAACATTATACGAAACAGAAGTTCAATCACGTACACCGCGAACAAGTTTCTTCAATTGCTTGAAGAATTCAGCTCAGCAGTTCTATTTCCGTCCTAAAAAACAGGATGCATATTTGCTGGCAGGCTATCCTTGGTTTAAGGTAAGAGCAAGAGATTTGTTTATTTCTACTCCGGGATGTACTTTGTCAATAGGCGATCCAGTCCGTTTTGAAAAGATTATGGCAACGGCAATCCCTGCGTTGACAGCCTTTATGGAAGACGGTTCGAAAGATGCTGTTATCACTGAAATTGAACATCCAGATATTTTGCTTTGGGCAATATGGGCAATTCAGCAGTATGCAAAGAAAGAAGGTGTTGAAAAGACTAAAGAATTATATTCAGACTTCCTGACTGATGCATTGACTTATATTATCAGCCAGAAGCACCCGAATCTTAAAGTTATGGATAGCGGACTTGTTTACTCCGAAGGACGCGACAAGGCTATTACATGGATGAATTCAGTAGTTGATGGAAAACCTGTTGTTCCACGTTCAGGTTATATTGTGGAATTCAATGCATTGTGGTATAATGTTTTGTGCTTCTACAAAGAACTTCAGATCGAGTCAACTATAAGATCAAAGGTTGAAAGTCTGATAAAAGATATAGATGTGTCATTCCCGAATACATTTATAAATGGATACAACTATTTGTTCGATTATGTGAACGGTTCATTTGTTGACTGGAGTGTACGTCCTAATATGATTTTTGCGGTTGCACTTCCTTATTCACCTCTGACAAGAATGCAGCGCCGTGCAGTCCTTGATATCGTAACCAAAGAGTTGCTGACACCTAAGGGAATCCGTTCGTTGAGTCCTAAGAGCGAAGGTTATCGTCCGTATTGCAGCGGTCCGCAGCGCGAAAGAGACCTTGCTTATCATCAGGGAACAGCTTGGCCTTGGTTGCTTGGTGCATATTTGGAAGCTTATTTGCGAGTTTTTGGAAAATCAGGTGTGGCTTTTGCTGAACGTATGCTTATTAGTATGGAAGACGAAATGTCTAAACATTGTATAGGAACTATTGCGGAAATATTTGATGGTAATCCTCCGTTCACAGGCCGTGGAGCCATTTCGTATGCGATGAACGTGGCAGCTATGCTTCGCATATTGGATATTTTAGATATGTATAACGCCGAATAAACTATGTACTATATATGAAAGCATTAATGTTTGGATGGGAGTTTCCTCCTCATATCCTTGGAGGATTGGGAACTGCCAGTTACGGTTTGACCAAAGGTATGGCTCTACAGCCGGATATGGATATTACATTCTGTATTCCAAAGCCATGGGGTGATGAGGATCAGAGTTTTTTGAAGATAATAGGAGTTAACAATGTTCCTATTGTATGGCGCGATGTGAATTATGATTTCGTAAAAGAACGCCTGGGCAAATATATGGATCCTCAGTTATATTTTGATTTCAGGAACAATATTTATGCGGACTTCTCATATCGCTATGTAAATGATTTGGGATGCCTTGAATTCTCCGGCCGTTATCCTGATAACTTGCTGGAAGAGATAAACAACTATTCAATTGTTGCGGGTGTGATTGCGAGAACTGTTCCTTGCGATGTTATTCACGCTCACGACTGGCTGACATATCCTGCAGGAATACATGCAAAGCAGGTTACAGGAAAACCTCTTGTAATCCATGTTCATGCAACGGACTATGACAGAAGCCGCGGTAATGTCAATCCTGATGTTTATGCCATTGAAAAGAATGGTATGGATAATGCCGACCATATCATCACTGTAAGTAATCTTACACGCCATACTGTTATTGAGAAATATCATCAAGATCCTGCAAAAGTGACAACTGTGCACAATGCCGTTGAACCTTTGAGCCCGGAAATCCTGGCAATACAGGACAAGAAAGGTGTGAACGATAAAATCATTACTTTCCTTGGACGTATAACAATGCAGAAAGGACCGGAATATTTCGTTGAGGCTGCTGCCAAGGTTTTGGCTAAAGCTCCTAACGCACGTTTCGTGATGGCAGGAAGCGGGGATATGATGGACCAGATGATTCGTCTGGCTGCTTCCCGAAACATTTCGGACCGTTTCCATTTCACCGGCTTTATGAAAGGAAAGCAAGTGTATGAAGTATTGAAGGCTAGCGATGTGTATGTGATGCCTTCTGTTTCGGAGCCTTTCGGTATTTCTCCTTTGGAAGCTATGCAGTGCGGTGTTCCGAGTATTATTTCAAAACAATCCGGATGTGCGGAAATTCTTGATTATGCAATCAAGGTAGATTATTGGGATATTGAAGCACTTGCTGATGCTATGTATTCAATAATAACTTATCCGGCTATGCACGAATTCCTGAAGGTTGAAGGAAAACGTGAAGTTGATAATATCAAATGGGAATATGCCGGACAGAAGGTTCGCCGTATCTATGATATGGTAATGCACAAATAGTTTTGTGCCAAATAGTCAAAATAACAGTATAAATTTAAAAAAAGACATACAATTATGAAAACAATCTGTTTTTACTTTCAGATACATCAACCGTTTCGTTTAAAAAGATACCGTTTCTTCGATATAGGTAATGATCATTATTACTATGATGATTTCCAGAATGAAGAGATTATCCGCCGCATAGCTGAGAGATGTTATTTGCCGGCAAACAGGACAATTCTGGAAATGATTAAAAACAGTGGAGGTAAGTTTAAGGTTGCCTTCTCAATTTCAGGTGTTGCCCTTGAGCAAATGGAAATTTATACACCTGAGGTAATTGACAGCTTTAAAGAACTGGCTGCTACAGGAAACATTGAATTCCTTTCTGAAACTTATGCACATTCTTTGTCTTCATTAGGTGATATCGAAGAATTCAAACATCAGATTAAGAAACAGGAAGATAAGATATACACTCTTTTCGGTGTAAAACCTAAAGTGTTCCGTAACACTGAGCTTATTTATTCTGACGATATTTCTGAAGCAGTTTATGAAATGGGCTACAGAGGTATGTTGACAGAAGGTGCTAAGCATATTCTTGGTTGGAAGAGTCCTAACTATATGTATGCATCATGCGTCAGACCGGATTTGCATTTGTTGCTTAAGAACGACAAATTCAGTGAAGACCTTTCTGAAAGATTCACTGACTACAGTTGGAACGAATATCCATTGACTGCTGATAAATTCATCTCATGGATTGCTTCAACTCCGGAATCAGAACAGGTTATAAATCTGTTTATGAATTATGAAGTTCTTGGTTCTTTGCATAGTGCTTCTTCAGGAATCTTTGACTTCTTTAAGGCTTTGCCTCAGTATGCGGCTGAAAAGAATATCGGATTCTCAACTCCATCTGAGATTTTTAAATTGATGAAACCGGTGGATTGTTTGTCAGTTCCATATCCAATGTCTTGGGTGGACGAAGAAAGAGATACAAGCTCTTGGTTGGGTAATGTTCTCCAGCAGGAAGCATTCCGCAAGATTTGCGAGATTGGTGAACGTGTTCGTATGTGCGAACCTCGCCGTATCCGTCAGGACTGGTATTATCTTCAGAGCAGCGACCATTTCTATTATATGAGCACTAAACATATGGGACAGAAAGGCTTCAGCCCTTATGACAATCCATATGATGCTTTCAATAATTATATGAATGTGTTGTCTGACTTTATTGTCCGTGTTAAAGCTCAGTTCCCTGAAACTATCGAAAACGAAGAGTTGAACTCTTTGTTGGCTACAATCAAGAACCAGGGTGAAGAAATTGAAGCATTGCAGAAAGAACTGGACAAAGCTAAAAAAAGACAATCTAAAAAAGAAAAATAAGCCTTTGTGCTTTTTAAAGTAATCAATTAAGGGACTACGCCGATTTGTTAAATTCGGCGTGGTCCTTTTTTTGTGTGTCGATTCTTGAAAAAAATACTTGATTTCGGGGAACTTATTTCTCAGTATTTTGCATAAGATAAAAATATTATATATGTTTGTGTATGGATTACATTTATAAATCTGATATTTATGAAAAAAGTTTTTTTAAGTTTAGCATTATTTACCACATTGTCAGTCTGTGCACAGACACAAGTATCTGTAACTCTTCATACAGAAGAAGCTACACAGAAAATCAACAAAGAAATATACGGACAGTTCGCCGAACATCTGGGAAGCTGTATATATGGAGGACTTTGGGTTGGTCCGGAATCGGATATACCAAATCAGGACGGATACAGAACAGATGTCCTTGAAGCCTTGAAAAAGCTTAAAGTTCCGGTGCTGAGATGGCCGGGAGGATGTTTTGCCGATGAATATCATTGGATGGACGGAATTGGCCCTAAGGAAAACCGTCCTAAGATGGTGAACAACAACTGGGGCGGAACAGTGGAAGATAACAGTTTTGGCACGCACGAATTCCTGAATTTGTGTGAACTGCTGGGTTGTGAACCTTACATTAGCGGAAACGTGGGAAGTGGAAGCGTTGAAGAATTGGCAAAATGGGTTGAATATATGACGGCCGAACAAGGAAGCCCAATGGCAAAACTGCGCAAGGAAAACGGACGTGAAAAGCCTTGGAAAGTCAAATATCTTGGTGTCGGTAATGAAAGCTGGGGTTGCGGAGGAAGTATGCGCCCGGAATATTATTCAGATTTGTACAGAAGATATTCAACATATTGCAGAAATTATAATGGAAACCAACTTTATAAAATAGCCAGCGGTGCAAGTGATTATGACTACAACTGGACTGAGGTGCTGATGAAGAATATCGGAGGCAGAATGGATGGTATATCTCTTCATTATTATACTGTTACCGGCTGGCAGGGTAGTAAAGGTGCTGCAACAGTATTTTCTGCTGATGATTATTACTGGACAATGGGAAAATGTCTGGAGATTGAGGACGTAATCAAACGTCATATATCTATAATGGATAAATATGACCCAAACAAGAATATAGATTTGCTTGTTGACGAATGGGGAACATGGTGGGATGAAGAACCTGGAACGACACCGGGACACTTGTTCCAGCAGAATACAATGCGTGATGCTTTTGTGGCTGCATTGACCCTGAATATATTCCATAAATATGTTGACCGTATAAAAATGGCTAACATTGCTCAGATAGTAAATGTTCTGCAGTCAATGATACTTACTGATGGACCAAAGATGGTTCTTACACCGACTTATCATGTGTTTGAAATGTATAATGTTCATCAGGATGCAACATATATTCCTTTGGATATAGAATGTGAACGTAAAGTTGTGCGTGATGACAGAATAGTTCCAATGCTTAGCGCAACTGCATCGAAAGATAAAGACGGATTGGTTCATATTTCATTGGCTAATGTGAATCTTGAAGAATCTCAGACTGTATCAATAGATTTGGATGGTATAAAGAACAAAGCTGTTACAGGCAGAATCTTGGTCTCAGAAAAGATAGATGATTATAATTCATTTGAGAATCCGGATAAAGTAAAACCTGTAGCTTTCAAGGATTGCAAGATTTCCGGAGGAAAGCTGGTTGTAAATGTTCCGGCTCAATCTATCGTCGCTCTTGAGTTGAAATAAAATTGTTGTAGTATTTTAATTGTAAAGTATGAAAAAGACTTTTTGGATATCTTTGGCTGCATTGTTTGCTACATCGTTTGCTTATGCCGGAAATGTAAATAATATTGTATTGAAAGCCAATAAAATTGGGGCTGAGATAAAACCGACAATGTATGGGCATTTTTTCGAGGATATAAATTTCGGAGCAGACGGAGGTCTTTATGCGGAGTTGGTGAAAAACCGTTCATTCGAGTTCCCTCAGAATTTTATGGGATGGAATGTTTTTGGCAATGTCAAACTTATGGATGATGGCCCGTTTGAAAGAAATCCACATTATGTGAGATTGGGAAATTCCGGACACAGAGAAAAACATACAGGTCTGGAAAATGAAGGCTTTTTCGGAATCGGGCTTAAGGAAAACGCTAAATATCGTTTTTCTGTTTGGGCTAGGGGCAAAGGCCAGAATATAAGAGTGGAGTTGATAGATAATGATTCCATGGCTGAAACACAAGTTCTGGTGTCCTCCAAATTGGATATAAATTCGTCCGAATGGACAAAATATGAGTTGGAGATGGTTTCTCCTGTTACTATAGACAAAGCTCATCTGAGAATTTTCCTTACATCAGACGGTGATGTCGATTTGGAGCATATATCATTGTTCCCGGTTGATACTTGGAAAGGACACAAAAACGGATTGAGAAAAGATTTGGTTCAGGCATTGGCTGATACCAAACCCGGCGTGTTCCGTTTCCCCGGCGGATGTATTGTTGAGGGAACAGATTTGGATACAAGATATAGCTGGAAAAACTCTGTAGGTCCGGTTGAGAATCGTCCTTGCAATGAGAACAGATGGCATTATACTTTTCCACATCGCTTTTTCCCGGATTATTTCCAAAGTTATGGAATGGGATTTTATGAAATGTTCCTTTTGTCTGAAGAAATAGGAGCAGAACCTCTGCCTGTGTTGAGTTGCGGTTTAGCTTGTCAGTTCCAGAATGACAATGAAGACGCTCACGCCGGTTTGGATGAGTTGGATCCGTTCATACAGGATGCTTTGGATTTGATAGAATTTGCTAATGGCGATGCAACTACAACCAAGTGGGGAAAACTCCGTGCAGAAATGGGCCACCCGGCACCATTTGGTTTGAAATTCATAGCTATTGGAAATGAGCAATGGGGCGATTTATATACTAAACGCCTTGAACCTTTTGTAAAGGCAATCAGAAAAGCATATCCGGATATTCAGATTATCGGTTCGTCAGGACCTAATTCAGAAGGAAAGGATTTTGAGTATTTATGGCCTGAGATGAAGAGAATCAAGGTGGATTTGGTTGATGAACATTTTTATCGTTCGGAGAAATGGTTCTTGTCGCAAGGCAATCGTTATGATAAATATGACAGAAAAGGTCCTAAAGTGTTTGCCGGTGAATATGCTTGCCATGGAGCAAATGGCAAGAAATGGAATCATTTTCATGCTTCTTTGCTTGAAGCTGCTTTTATGACCGGACTTGAGAGAAATGCAGATGTTGTTCATATGGCTACTTATGCGCCATTACTTGCTCATGTTGAGGGATGGCAGTGGCGTCCGGATTTGATTTGGTTTGACAATCTTAGAGTGGCTCGTTCATGTAGTTATTATGTTCAGCAATTGTATGGAAACAATAAAGGTACTAATGTGGTTCCTTTGTTAATGGATGATAAGCCGGTTGCTGGTAATCCTGATCAGAACGGTTTGTTTGCAAGTGCAGTTTGGGATAGTAACACAGAGGAATATATCGTGAAAATAGCAAATACTTCATCACAACCTCAAAGTATTAAATTGGATTTTGAAGGACTTAAGAAGAAGAAATTATCTGGCAGAGTTGAAGTTATAACTCTTCATTCAGATGATATATATCTGGATAATACGTTGGATAAACCTTTACAGATTGTTCCTCAAAATTCATTTATGAATATGGGAGAGAATGGTTTTGATGCAGATATTCCAGCATATACATTTACCGTATATAAGTTTAAATGTGAGAAGAAATAGCAAAGGCTGTAAAGCCGTTTGTTTATTATGTGTTTCCTTTTGTCCGAAGCTGATTTACTTGGCTTCGGACAAGTTTTAATATTAAGTTTAAATTCTATGTATTATATGAAATGTTAGGTGTCAAGTGAAAAAAGAAATATTAGTTGAGGTTTAAAAATCCGGAGAAAAATTTGCATTTAATAAAAATGTTTATACCTTTGCACCCGCAATACGGAACTAGCTCAGTTGGTAGAGCACTGGTCTCCAAAACCAGGTGTCGGGAGTTCGAGCCTCTCGTTCCGTGCAGAGAGGGAGTCTTTCCGGATTTATCGTCCGGAAAGGCTTTTTTTATATACTTATGTCTTATGATTGAAAAAAAAGAAAAGCTGATTTTTTAATGAAAAGGGAAATAAAATCTTTTATATTTATGAATTTCTCACCTTTTTTGCTTTTCTTTGCGGAAAATATTAAATGACGTGAATCTTATAATTGAACAAGGAAACACATCAACAAAGGTTGCTATTTATGAGCAAGGATGCATTAAGGAATATTTCATGTATAAACATGTAAATATAGAAGAGATTGCAGCATTGCTAAAAAAGTATAGTTGTACGTGCGGTATATTGTCAACGGTTATAGATATTGATGAAGAACTTGTGTCTTACTTGCAAACAAATTTGACGCATTTTATTTTTCTTGATGAGTCTGTCAAATTGCCGGTATTGATTGAATATGATACTCCTAAAACACTAGGAAAAGATAGAATTGCAGCGATTGTCGGAGCTAATTATCTTATGCCGGGGAAAGATTTGTTGATTATAGATGCTGGAACAGCAATAACATATGAGCTTGTTGAATCTACAGGAGTTTATAAAGGTGGAAATATATCACCAGGTATGACAACCCGCTTCAAGGCTCTTAACTGTTTTACAAAAAAACTACCTTTGGTACAAGAAGAGAATGACGTTCCGTTGATTGGAACCAGTACAATAACTGCCATCCAGGCAGGTGTTGTCAATGGTGTAGTTTTTGAAATGGAAGGATATATTGATAGCTTGCGAAAGATATATCCCGGACTTTTGGTTTTTTTAACAGGCGGTCATTCATTTTATTTTGAAAGCCGACTAAAAAACACCATCTTTGCAGATATTAATTTAGTGTTGACAGGATTAAATAGAATCTTAGAGTATAATGTTGAAGTGTAATAAATTAATAATAGTTGCATTATTGCTTCTTGTACAGTTGGGTGTAACAGCTCAAAATAATACAAATTCGCCATATACACGCTTTGGATATGGAAATTTGGCAGATCATTCATTTGGTGCGAACCGTTCAATGGGAGGCGTAGGCATTGCATTACGTGACCCATCTCAGATAAATCCTATGAATCCGGCTTCATATAGTTGTATGGATTCAATGACATTTTTGTTCGATTTTGGAGCAGGATTGCAGTTGGCGCGATTCAGTGACGGAGTGAACTCGGACAATAAACTGAATGGTAATTTGGAGTATTTTGCAATGCAGTTCCCGATTACGCGTTGGTTGGCGATGAGTGCGGGTATTAAACCTTATTCCTTTGTCGGTTATAGTTATGGAGCTGTTGAAACAATTGGAGATACAAAATATGCAAATACATATAGTGGAGAAGGCGGATTAAACGAATTGTATGCTGGATTGTCTATAGATATATGGAAGAAAAGATTGGCTGTTGGTGCAAATGTCGGTTATTTGTTTGGAAACATTATTCATAGCCAGAATTTGACATTTAGCGATGATGCATCATCTGCTTACACAACAAGCCGAAGCCAGTCAATGGATGTAAGAGATGTGAAGTTTGATTTTGGTATCCAATATACTCAACCTGTAAGTGCTACAGAAAGTTTTACTTTAGGTTTGACTTATTCGCCCTCCAACAGATTGAACTCAACATCTTATAATTCATTCCAACGTTATTCAAATTCGAGCGGAACTTTGATTGAATCGAAAGTTGATACATTGGCAGGAGCTATATCCGATTTGCCGGATACGTATGGTATAGGATTGTCATATAAGAAAAATAATAAGCTTGTTGTTGCGGCTGATTTCCTGTATGAAACATGGGATAAATGCTTGTATATGGGGCAAGATGATGCATTCAGCAACAGAATGCGTATAGGTGCTGGAGTTGAATATATACCGGCATATAATAAAAGACTGTATTTTAACCGTATTAAATATCGTGCTGGAGTTCATTACTCTAACTCTTATTTGAATGTGAATATGGCAGATGGAGGTGTAGCCAAGAATTATGGATATAAGGAATATGGTGCTACTGTTGGTTTTGGCTTTCCTTTGATCGACAACCGTTCTTATTTGAATTTTGGAGTTGAATATGTTAATGTAAAACCGGAACATCCTTCAATGATATCGGAACAGTATTTTCGCTTTTCCGTTAGTTATGCATTTAATGAATTCTGGTTCTTTAAACGAAAAGTGGATTAAAACAAATAGTTAACTTTAATAAGTAAGTAAAATATGAGAATCAAGGTATTACTACTAGCACTTGGCTGTACAATGGGAACATTGGGGGCTTATGCACAAAAAGGTGTCGATAATGGAACCCAATTTGGTTCTGGTGAAGACAGCGTTCGTTGTATCACAAATATCAGCTTGTTTGTACCATATGCAAAAGCTGGTAATTTCAAGGATGCACGTGAATTTTGGAAAATAGCTTATGATGAATGTCCTGCTGCAACAAAGGATATTTATTTGTATGGCGTTCGTATTGTTGGTTGGCAGATCGAAAATGAAAAGGATGCTGCTAAAAAAGCAGAGCTTGTTAATAATTTGATGGAAGTTTATGACAAGCGTGTTAAGTATTTCGGTTCTGACAAACGTTATGGAAAAGACTGGATTGTAGCGAGAAAAGCTCAGGATTATATCCAGTATATGGAAAATAATGTTGATGCCAATAAACTTTATGGCTGGTTGAAGGAAATTATTGATGAATTTGGCAACAACACTGATGCTTTAGGTGTGAACTTGTTTACTTATGCTTCATTGCTTAAGATGCAGGCTGATGCTAACTTCAAAGATCAGTATATCCAGGATTATTTGAAAGCTGCTTCAGTTTTGGATGCTCAGTTGAAAGCTGCACAGGCTGCAAACAACGAGAAAGAAGTTAAGACTGTACAGGCATATATGTCAAGTGTAGAAAACAATTTTGCTAATAGTGGAGCTGCTGATTGCGAAACTTTGCAGAATGTTTATGCATCTAAAGTTGAAGAAAACAAGACAAACTTGGATTTCTTGAAACAGACAATTGCTTTGTTGCGTCGTTCTCGTTGCCAGGAAGCTGAAGTTTATTTTACTGCTTCTGGTTATGCTCATGCTATTGAACCTACTGCTGAATCTGCTGTTGGTTTGGCTAAGCAGGCTGTTAAAAAACAAGATTATGATTCTGCAATTAAATTCTTTGAAGAAGCAGTTTCTTTGGAATCAGATCCTGTTGAAAAAGCTAACGACTATTATATGATTGCATTGTTAGCTTTCGAACAGAACAGCTACTCAAAAGCAAGAGAATATTGCCGTAAAGCTATCGCTGAAAACGCAAACTATGGTGCTCCATATTTGTTGATTGGTAAGATGTATGCAGCTACTTCTAAGTCTATTTATCCAAGCGATGGTGTTATGGCGCGTGCCGTTTACTATGCTGCAATCGACAAATTCAGCAAAGCAAAACAGGTTGATGAATCTTGTGCTGAAGAAGCTAATCAGCTGATTAGTTCATACAGAGCTCACTTGCCTTCAAACGAAGAAGTCTTCATGCACCCGGATTTGGAAAAAGGTAAAGCTGTTACAATCGGTGGATGGATTGGTGAAAGCACTATCGTAAGATAATATTTTATTATGGCAAATACGCGTTTTCTTAGTAAAACGAAAAGAAATGGCATAACAACGACCAGTATGGTTGTTGTTATGCTTCTTCTTTTATTGACAATAGCTTGCAGTTCGGAGAAAAAAGAAATTGTTGATGTCGCTTTTGATCCGGAAAAAACTTATACGATGAAAGCTACAGAGGTAAATTCTCTTGTCTCAGATTCGGGATTGACACGTTACAGGCTTAATGCAAAAGAATGGCTGGTTTTTGATAAAGCGAAAGAGCCTTACTGGTATTTCCCGGAAGGTATTTATGTCGAGAAATTTGATACTTTGTTTCAGGCAGAAGCAAGTATAAAGGCCGATACTGCATTTTATTATAGCAAACAGGAACTTTGGCGTTTGGTAGGAAATGTTAAAGTGGAAAGTTTACAAGGTGAAAAGTTTGATACTTCAGAATTGTTCTGGAACCAGAAAGAGGGGAAAGTATATTCTGATAAATATATAAAGATTGAGCAGGAAGACAAAGTAATAACTGGAGTAGGTTTTGAGTCTAACCAGGAAATGACACAGTATAAAATATTTAATTCAAAAGGAACATTCCCTGTGTCGGAATCATCACCTTCTGCAAATTCGGCCGAAGTTGATTCTCTACAGAATGTTTCAAGTATAGAACAATAAAAAGAGTAAGTGGATATTTATATTTACATATTGATATCATTAGCTTTTTCCGCATTCTTTTCCGGAATAGAGATAGCTTATGTTTCGGCTAGTAAATTCAGACATGAATTGGATAAGAACGGTAATACCATTATAACAAGAATACTGGATGTTTTTTATAATAATCCTAACCAGTTCATATCAACAATGCTTGTTGGAAACAATATAGCATTGGTTATATATGGTTTGCAGATGGCAGATTTGTTGGAGCCGTTTTTTCTGACTTATACGGATAATTATGCTTTGGTAGTGATTATGCAGACAATCAGTTCAACAATATTGATTTTGTTTGCCGGTGAATTTGTTCCTAAAACCGTTTTTAGAATAAGCCCTAATTTTTCACTTAAGATATTTGCCCTTCCTCTTTTTATCATATATATATTATTGTTCCCTATTTCCAAATTAGCTTCTATATTGTCCAACCTTATCTTATTGTTGACAGGGAACAAACTTTTTACAGACCAAAAAGTATCTTCTTTGACCAAAGTTGATTTGGATTATTTCTTGCAGCAGCGTCTTGAAGAAGCTCCGGAGGATTCGGAAATAGAGACTGAAGTGAAAATGTTTCAGAATGCTTTGGAGTTTTCAAATGTACGTTTAAGAGATTGTATAGTTCCGCGAAATGAGATTGTGGCCTGCGAATATGGCAATTCATTGCAGGAACTGAAAAACAAATTCATAGAAACAGGATTGTCAAAAGTCCTGATATATAAAGATAATATTGATAATATAATAGGATATATTCATTCTTCAGAGTTGTTTTTTAACCCTAAAGATTGGACAACAAGGATAAGAGAGGTTCTTTTGGTTCCGGAAACTATGGCTGCTAACAAGCTAATGCGTCAGCTGATGCAGGAAAAGAAAGGAGTTGCTATAGTCGTTGATGAATTCGGTGGTATATCAGGAATGCTTACGTTGGAAGATTTGGTTGAGGAGATTTTCGGCGACATAGAAGATGAACATGATGTCAAAACGTATGTTGCCCGTAAGATATCTGAAAAAGAGTATCTTCTTTCCGGTAGAGTTGAAATAGATTCACTGAATGAAAAGTTTGATTTGAACCTTCCGGAGTCCGATGAGTTTGTAACTGTTGCCGGATTTATACTTCATCATTATCAGAATTTCCCAAAGGTTAATGAGACAATAGTTATAGACAAGTATTCTTTTAAAATAATAAGAATGACATCAACTAAAATCGATCTTGTGCGTATGAAAATAGCTGATTGATTAAAAAATAATGATAAAATGATGTATCGTTCTTATTTTTTCGTATCTTCGTGCTCTTAAATGAAAATAGCAAATATAAACTTAAAAAATAGAAAAACAATAAATGGCTACGCTTGAAAAAATTAGAAACAAAGCAGGTCTGCTGGTCCTTGTTGTGGGATTAGCATTATTCGCTTTTATCATTGGAGACTTTTTAAACTCCGGTTCAACTTATTTCAGACAAGCACAGGAAAAAGTTGCTGAGATTAATGGTGAGGTTATTAATTATCAGGATTATCAGCAGAGAATTGACGATATGTCTGAAGTATATAAAATGCAGACAGGTTCTTCTAGTTTACCGGAAGAATATATGACACAGATTCGTCAGTCTGTTTTTGATAACATGGTGCAGGAAATCGTATTAAACGACGCTGCAGAAGAAATCGGAATGTCTGTTTGTCCTGACGAATTGTTTGATATGGTTCAGGGTGAAAACATCTCACCGCTAATCCAACAGATGCCAATGTTTGCTAATCCTCAGACAGGCCAGTTCGACAAAGCTGCATTGTTGAATTACTTGAAGGCTATCGATGATGAAAATATTGCATCAATTCCTGCTGACCAGCAAGGACAGTTTATCAAAGCTCGTAACTTCTGGTTGTTCTGGGAAAAGAATATAAAACTTCAGAGACTGGAGCAGAAATATACAACTTTGTTGAGCAAAGCTATTTCTGCAAACAAACTGGATGCTCAGGAATCTTTTAATGAAACTGCTGAAACATCAAATATCGTTTATGCAATGCAGTCTTATTCTACAATACCTGATTCAACTATTCAGGTAAGCCAGAGTGAGATTGATAAACTTTACAACCAACGTAAAGAATCTTTCAAACAAAAAGAAGCTAAAGTTTTGAAATATATTTCTGTAGATATTCGCCCTAGCCAGGAAGATTATGACAATGTGCAGAAAGATATCGAAGATTTGAAAAATGAATTCTCAACATCTGAAAAGGTTGATGATATTGTAAACGAAAACTCAGATGTTCCTTACGTTGATGCTTATTTCACAGACAAAGCTTTCGATGCTTCATTGAAACAGTTTGCTACGACTGCAAGCGTTGGTGATGTTTATGGTCCTGTATTTGAAAATGAAAAATACAGAATGTTCAAGCTTGTTGCAAAAACAGAAGCTCCGGATTCTGTGAAAGTTTCTCATATTATGTTGGCTGGCAAGAGTGAGGCTGAAACAAAAACTTTGGCTGATAGCCTTATGACTGCTTTGAAGAACGGTTCTGATTTCGCTGAATTGGCTAAGAAATATTCAGCAGACCAAGCTGCAGAAAATGGCGGTGAACTTGGTTGGTTTACTGAAGTTACTGCTTTGCGTGGTGTTAACGAAGATTTCAAGAATGCAGTATTCTCTTCTCCTTTGAACAAAGTTACAATTGTGAAGTCAATGTATGGAACTCACTTAGTTAAGGTAACTGAGCAGACTAAGAAAGTTACTAAATATAAAGTAGCTGATATAGATATGGCTGTTTCTCCAAGTTCAAAAACATATAGCAATATATATAATGAACTTAATCAGTTTATCTCTAAAAACCAAGATATAAACAAACTTGATGAGGCAGCTAAAGAAGCTGGATATAGCATTGTGACAAATCAGACAGTTACAGCAGATAATCAGATGTTGGGAATGATTAAGAATTCTCGTCCTGTAATCCGTTGGGCTTTCCAGAACGAAAAGGGTTCAATCTCTGAAATTTTTGAATGTGATGATAAATTCGTTATCGCTGCAATTGAATCAACATTGGAAGAAGGTTATCGTCCTGTTCAATTGGTTGCTTCTTCATTGAAATCAGAGTTGATTGCTAAGAAGAAAGGTGAAAAGATTGCTGCTGATTTGACTGCAAAAAATCTTACTTCTGTTGAAGCTTATGCTGAGGCAATGGGTGCAAATGTTGATTCTGTTAAGTTTGTTTCATTCGGTACTCGCCGTATCTCAGGTATCGGTGTTGAACCAAACTTGAATGCTGCAGTTTCAATGGCTACAGTTGACCAGGTAAGCCAGCCAGTTAAAGGCAATAACGGTGTTTATGTATTCAAGGTATATGAACGTAACAAGGAAAACAAGGAATATGATGAGGCATCTCAATTGCGTACAATCGATGCTACTAATTCATATAGAATTTCTTATCAGGCAATCCAGTCTTTGATTAATAAAGCAGATATCGAAGATAACCGCATACGTTTCTATTAATAGAAGATATAAACAGAATATTTTAGATATGAAGGGGGTGTATCAAATTGAGAAATATTTGACACGCCCTCTTTTTCATTATGAGAGGTATGGAAATTCTTCAAGCAGCCAAAATTTGAGAGTTTCTCTC
>CASFJQ010000023.1 GCA_949295065.1 uncultured Parabacteroides sp.
TTGCAAAGAAGCACATGTCCATAAACTGGGTTACAGAACGTACCAAACAGCTTAAAAATGTAGGCTAAATTGGGAACGTTAAACTGGACACCCTAATTAATATATTTGTATGGACAGAATCCAGATTAAAGATAAAAAATTCCGTTTGTTTATTTCGGATGAGGAAATACAGGCTGCTGTAAGGAAGGTTGCTGAAGATGTCAGGAACGACGTTCGTGGAAAGGACGTGTTGTTCGTCTGTATGCTGAATGGCGCATTTATGTTCGCTACAGAACTGATGAAAGAAATTGATGCCTCATATCCTATAACATTTGCAAGATATTCATCATATGAAGGGACGGCAAGCACTGGAGTTCTTCATGAAATAATGCCTGTCAAGGAAGACTTGCGTGGCAAAACTGTTTATATTCTTGAGGATATTATCGACACGGGTTTCACTATGCAATGTATGAAGAGCATGCTGCTGGATAAAGGTGCTGCGGAAGTCAAGCTTGTAACTATGTTGTTTAAGCCTGAATCTTTGCGATGCGACTTGAAGCCTGATTATGTCGGTCTGGAGATTGCTCCTGCATTTATCGTTGGACACGGACTTGACTATGACGGTGAAGGTCGTGCGTTTAAGGATATTTACCAGGTGGAAGAGTAGTGTGTACCGCTTGACGAGGCTTCAGAGCAAGATAATTAAGAATTAGTTTCCTTTTACTCAAGTCATTTAATTAATCATTTAATATAAAAAAACAGACAATTATGTTGAACGTAGTAATTTTCGGTGCTCCGGGTTCAGGTAAAGGTACTCAGAGCGAATTGATTATCAAAGAATACGGTTTGGATCATATCTCAACTGGTGATGTTTTGCGTGCAGAAATGAAAAACGAAACAGAACTTGGCAAGACTGCTAAAGAATATATCGAAAAAGGTCAGTTGGTTCCGGATGAATTGATCGTTAATATGTTGGCTAAGGTTTTGGACAGCAAGGAAAACTCTAAGGGTGTTATCTTCGATGGTTTCCCACGTACAATCCCTCAGGCAAAAGCTTTGAAGGTTATGTTGAACGAACGCGGAACAGACGTTTCTGTTATGTTGAACCTTCAGGTTGACGAAGACGAATTGATTCATCGTCTTTTGGAACGTGGTAAAGTTTCTGGCCGTTCAGACGATAACCTGGAAACTATCAAATCTCGTTTGGAAGTTTACCACAACCAGACTGCTCCTTTGGCTGAATATTATATCGGTGAAGGCAAACACGTTGCTATCCACGGTATGGGTTCAATCGAAGAAATCTTCGGTCGTATCAAAGAAGCTATTAACGCTGTAAAATAATATTGAAAGAAAGGGAACGAGTTGACGAGGCTTCAGAGACAAGTTGATAAGTATTAATTATCAGAAAATTATTATCAGCTTGTTTTCTTGTCAACTTGTTGACTGACAGTTTAACTTCAAAACTTTAATAAAAATATAAGAAGATGGCTGAATCTAACTTTGTAGATTATGTAAAGATCTATTGCCGTTCGGGTAAAGGCGGTAGAGGGTCTTCTCACTTTCGCCGTGCGAAATACATTCCGAAAGGAGGTCCCGACGGAGGTAACGGGGGAAGAGGAGGCCATATTTATCTTCGTGGAAATCGTAACTACTGGACTCTTCTTCACCTGAAATACGAGCGTCATATTATGGCGACTAACGGTGAAAGCGGAGGTGCAAAACGTAGTTTCGGTAAAGATGGAGAGGACCGAGTTATCGAAGTTCCTTGCGGAACAGTGGTTTATGATGCTGAAACTGGCGAATTCATCTGCGACGTAACGGAAGACGGACAGGAAGTGATGCTTCTGAAAGGCGGACGCGGAGGTTTGGGTAACTGGAATTTCAAGACTTCCACAAACCAGGCTCCAAGATATGCCCAGCCGGGCGAACCGGCACAGGAGAGGACTGTCATCATGCAGTTGAAACTTCTTGCTGACGTTGGTTTGGTTGGTTTCCCTAATGCCGGAAAATCAACTTTGCTGTCGGTTGTTTCTGCGGCAAAGCCTAAGATTGCAAATTATCCGTTTACTACGCTTGAGCCTAACTTGGGTATTGTGAGCTATCGCGACCATCGTTCGTTTGTGATGGCTGATATTCCGGGTATTATTGAAGGAGCAAGTGAGGGTAAAGGTCTGGGATTGCGTTTCCTTCGCCATATCGAGCGTAACTCGTTGCTTTTGTTTATGGTTCCTGCCGATGCGGACGATATCCGCAAGGAGTATGAAATCCTGAACAATGAACTTGTGAAGTATAATCCGGATTTGGCGGACAAGCCTCGTGTTCTGGCTATTACTAAGTGTGATATGCTCGACGAAGAGCTTATCGAAGCTATGAAGCAGGAATTGCCCGAAGGCATTCCGTATGTATTCATATCTTCAATTGCGCAGATAGGCATAACGGAGCTTAAGGACCTTCTTTGGAAAGAGCTGAACAAGGAAACATTCCACGAAGTTGAACGTATTGTTCATAAGAATATCGATGTAAGCACTTTGCCGATGGATGATGACGATGACTTTATCATTCCGGTGGACGACGACGACCTCGATGATGGAGAGTATGAAGAATACGAAGATTATGATGATTGGGAAGAAGATGAAGAATATGAAGAATCTGAATCCTCAAAAGCATAATGATATTGAAGTGTTGCAATTGCCGGGAATGAGCCGGTATTGCAACATTTCACATTTTATAACCACAAGGCATGGCGGTGTCAGCAAGGACGCTTATGCTTCGTTGAATATGGGACTTTATTCCGGCGATGATGAAGAGTTGATTTGCCGGAATTATGATTTGCTGTCAGGCTATATAGGAGTAGATAAGGGAAATATTATAGTTCCGCATCAGACTCATGGAACGGAAGTGTTTGCTGTTGATGAGCACTTTCTGTCGCTTGATGCTGCTGATAGGCAAAAGCTGCTTTATGGCGTGGATGCTTTGGTTACTGATGTGCCGGGAATATGCGTGTCGGTGCTTACGGCTGATTGCGTTCCTGTTCTTTTATATGCCCCGGACAAAGAAGTTGTAGCTGCAGTTCATGCGGGATGGCGTGGAACTGTCAAAGGAATAGTGGGAAAAACTGTTTCTGTGATGGTTGACAGATATGGGGTTGATGCTTCATGTGTAATTGCAGCCATTTGCCCTTCCATAAGTTTGCCGTCTTTTGAAGTAGGAGATGAGGTTCTAACTGCTTTTGCCGAATCCGGATTATGGACCGAATCAGAACTGAAAGAAATATCAATCCGTAATGCCATTACAGGGAAGGCTCATATTGATTTGTGGAAAGCCAACAGTTTGCAGATGTTGCATTACGGTGTAAGAGCAGAAAATATTGAAGTGTCGGGGATTTGTACTTATACTGATAATCAGAATTTCTTCTCTGCCCGACGATTGGGAATAAACAGTGGCAGAATAATGTCCGGTATATTTATAAAAGACAGATGATTAAGGGGACGATTTTACGGAATTGTCAATTGTGTATATTGTAAAGACCTTATTCATTTGTTTCCTGTACTTGAGAAATTAAAATTAACAAACATATATGATAGGAATAGAATTGTCTGCGGAAATAACGGATGTTTGTCCGGATTTGAATGTATTGGCTGTTTCCTGCAAAATAGCGGAAAACACACCTTCGGATGAAAATCTGTGGAAAGAAATATCAGTTGAAGAAGAAGCATTGCGAACTTCCCTGAAAGTTGAGGATATAAATAAGTTTGCACCTATTTATGCTACACGTAAGGCATATAAGAAGCTTGGTAAAGACCCGAATCGCTATCGTCCGTCAGCTGAAGCTTTGCGCCGCAGAGTTCTGAAAGGGATGTCGCTTTACAGGATTGATACACTTGTGGATCTGATAAATCTTGTATCCTTGAAAACAGGCTATTCCATCGGTGGTTTTGATTCTGGCAAGATAAATGGCAATCTTATCCTCGGTGTAGGCAAGGAAGGAGAGATTTATCATGGAATCGGGCGAGGGGAACTTAATATTGCAGGTTTGCCTGTATATCGTGATTCAGTTGGAGGCATCGGAACTCCGACAAGTGATGAGGAACGTACCAAAATCGATATGGAAACAAAGTCTCTTCTTATGATTATAAACGGATATTCAGGAAGAGAAGGTCTGTTTGAAGCCGGAAAATATTCGTTGGATTTGCTTCGCCGTTATTTGAATATTTCGGAAATAGAGGTGAATTTAATAACAAAAGATGGGAAAACTGAATGTAAAGTTGATAACTTCTAATGGTTTGAGCTAAAAATAATAACAAAAACTTTTGGAATATTATAATAATATGTACATTTGCCGGACAAAAATGTAATAAAATAAAATGATTGAATTAATTGGAACAAATGCCGGACTAGTGTGGAATGCCTTGAATACCGGTGGAAAAATGACTCTTAAAGCAGTGAAAAAAGCTACGAAGATCAGAGCAGAAAAAGATATGTATGCTGCACTTGGCTGGTTGGCTAAAGAGGGTAAACTGTCTTTTGAAGAATTGAATGGAGAAACTTATGTTTCGTTGATTGGTTAACGAAATATTGAAGAATTTTAGGAAAGAGGCTGTTCATTATTTTATTGGACGGCCTTTTGTGTTTTATGCAATTTTGTGGTAATATTTTTAACAGAGCCTTGGAAATTTAAATACTAAATTCTATTTTTGTATAGATTTTATTATGATATGACCGAAGAGGGAAAAAAGTTATTGTCAATTTTCGATGTCAGAATCCAGGATTTGATAGACTTGTGTGAGGCAAGGAAATCAAGGATTGCTGAGTTGGAATCATTGTTGGCGCAGAAGGAGGAAGAACTCCAGACGGCTTTGCAGACCATTCGGGACTTAAATATAAAATGTGACAATCTTCTGACTGCCAGGATTGTTTCCGTAAATGAAACTGAAGTCCGAAACGCAAAGATGAGATTGTCGAAAATGGTGCGGGAAATAGATAAGTGCATCGCACTCTTAAATGAATAATAGAGCGATGGATGATAATTTTCTTATAAATATAGAAATAGCAGGTAAGCATTATCCTCTGAATATCAAGCGAGATGAAGAAGAGAAGATTCGTGCTGCTGCTGTACAGATAAACAGCATGTTGTTCCAGTATCGCCAACATTTCGGTGGAAGCGATTCTGTTGACGCAAAGGATTTGCTGGCTATGGTTGCGTTGCATCTTTCTTATCGCAATTTGCGTCTTGAAGAAGCTAATGATGCTGCCCCTTTCATTGAGAAAATATCTCAGGTGAGTGAGATGTTGAGCCAATATGTAAAGGAACAATAGGATTATTTATTTAGAAATATGATACTTTCCGCACTGCTTCGCATGTTTGACCATGCAGTTGTAGTGCTTTTTTTATATATATAAATATAGTGAATTTAAATTATTAGTTAAATGGGAATGTATATAATCATATCTATTGTAACTTTCTTCATTGGAGGATTGCTTACATGGTTTGTGTTGCGTGTCCTGCTTAAATCGAAGTTTGAATCTATACTTCGTGAGGCGGAAAAGGAGGCCGAAGTAATGAAAAAGAATAAATTACTTGAGGTCAAAGAGAAGTTTTTACACCTTAAAGCTGATTTGGAAAAACAGGTTTCTCAAAGAAATGCTAAAATCCAGTCTATTGAGACTAAACTGAAACAAAAGGAGCTCACTATAAATCAGCGACATGAGGAACTTCAGAGAAAGAATTCTGAAGTTGATGCAGTAAAAGAAAATTTGGCTACACAGCTTGATTTGGTTGAAAAGAAAAAGGCTGAACTGGACAAATTGCATCAGAAAGAGATTGAACATCTTGAAACTTTGTCCGGGCTGTCTGCCGAGGAAGCTAAGGAACGTCTTGTTGAATCCCTTAAGGATGAAGCTAAGACTCAGGCAGCTTCTTTCATAAATGACATCGTGGAAGAGGCAAAGATGACAGCAAACAAAGAAGCTAAGAAAATAGTTATACAGTCTATCCAGAGAGTGGCAACAGAAACAGCTATTGAAAACTCTATAACTGTGTTCCACATCGAATCAGACGAAATAAAAGGACGTATTATCGGTCGTGAAGGTCGAAACATCCGTGCTTTGGAAGCTGCAACCGGTATTGAAATTGTAGTTGATGACACTCCTGAAGCAATTGTTCTTTCCGGCTTTGACCCTGTGAGACGTGAAGTTGCCCGCCTGGCTCTTCATCAGCTTGTTCAGGATGGTCGAATTCATCCGGCTCGTATCGAAGAAGTCGTAAATAAAGTACGTAAGCAGGTTGAAGAAGAAATCGTTGAAACAGGTAAGCGTACAGTAATCGACCTTGGTGTACATGGATTGCATCCTGAATTAATCAGATTGATCGGTAAGATGAAATATCGTTCTTCTTATGGTCAGAACTTGTTGCAGCATGCTCGTGAAACAGCAAATCTTTGTGCTGTGATGGCTTCTGAGCTTGGATTGAATCCTAAGAAAGCAAAGCGTGCCGGATTGTTGCATGATATTGGTAAAGTTCCTGATGACGAACCGGAATTGCCACACGCAATTTTAGGCTCTAAGCTTTGTGAAAAATACAAGGAGAAACCGGATATCTGCAATGCAGTTGGTGCTCACCACGATGAAATAGAAATGCAGACACTTCTTGCTCCGATTGTTCAGGTTTGTGATGCTATTTCTGGTGCTCGTCCGGGTGCACGCCGTGAAATCGTTGAAGCATATATCAAGCGTTTGAATGACCTTGAGCAGTTGGCTTCTTCTTATCCTGGTGTTGTCAAGACTTATGCTATCCAGGCTGGTCGTGAATTGCGAGTTATCGTAGGTGCTGACAAGATTAGTGATAAGGATACAGAAAACTTGTCAAACGAAATTGCCAAGAGAATTCAGGATGAGATGACTTATCCGGGACAGGTTAAAATCACGGTAATCCGTGAAACAAGAGCTGTAAGTTTTGCAAAATAAAATAGCTTGACAGACAATGTTTGTTTGGACATTGCGAGTCAGAATTAATATAAAAGCCGAAAGATGGTGTGGCAAATGTCGGATATTTCCGAAACACCTTCTTTCGGTTTTTCTTTTATCAGAAAATATTCAGATATTTATCAGCTATCCTGTAAAGTTCCAATGTGTTGAATGTAATCATGCAGATAGTGATTAAAAGCATTGTTATGTCGATAGCGCGATAAGCTCGTATAGGAATTTTATTGTATATCCAACCTATATACATAGGAATCAGGAATAACCAATGTCCACCGAAGGCAGGAGCGTTTCCTATATTTATACCCAAAACGAGATGGATTATTATATCTATGGAAAAATATAGGGAAAGAAACCATACATACGGATTCCGTATATTAAGGAATATGGAAGATACACAAAGCAGGAAAAGCAATATTGGAACAGCATATTGCCATCCCATCAGATATTTTGTCGGCCTCAGTTCCTTTTCTCCGTCTGCCCATTGCGGAACTAATGGCGTTGACATTATTGTGTTTGACATGAAGCTGTTCATTATGATATATTTCTGCTCTTCTTCGTGTTTGTTTTTTATAAAGTTAGCAGAGCTCTCATAGTTGTTTTTTAGAGGTTTAGAATCTGAAAATGTATTTTTTACAGAATATATTCCTAACAATAACATGGAGCATACGAACAGAGGAACAGTACCTGAAAGCAGGGATTTCAGTTTCTCTTTTAAATTTCCGGAAAAAATGGAATGAATAAGTAAAGGTTTAAATAAGTTGTTCAGATTTATTCCACCAAGAATAAAAGAGAACACAGCAGTTGTGTAGCTATTGAACCGTCCTTTATTCATGTATTCCGTTGACAGAACTAGAAGTGACAGTATCAGAAAGAAGAAAGAGAAAGGAAATGTGCCCACAGTGAATGAAAGAATAATAGTTGTGAAGCATGATGCAGCATTAAGAGTCAGTAAAAAAGCTCTTCTTTTTGGCAAGGCTGCAATTCTCCTAAGATATCTGAAAATGCATACCAGTCCGCTGCTCACGAAGAAATTCATTACAATAATACAGAATATTGCACGTATGTCTGTTCCCCAGAAATGTTCCACAATAGAAGTTATACTCCATTTTACGAAGTGGAAAAAGTTGAATAAAGGATTATGAGGATTGAAATCACCTCCGTTTGAATACAATTGGTATATATTGTCATAACCAAGATAAGTTCCACTGCTTGATTTTAAATCTGTCAATATATTTGAGTGCTCAAGGGTGAATTTGCCAAGGAAAAAATAAACAGAAAAGAACAAAATGAAAATTACCGGCTCTATTGCTTCCATTGGGAACACGCTCCGTTTCACTGAGCGCCACCAGGCACGCAGGAAACGGACCGGTAAAGAGAAATAATATATAAAATTCATTTCATCAACAATTGTTTTTTCGCCATCCATTCGTTGGCTTGTTGCAGGGTTTCAGGTTTGCCGATATCCAGTAAATTTAAATTTTCCAACGGATATGACATTATTTTGGTCCTTGCGCATATTGACAGATAGAAGTTTATTATCGGGAATTTTCCAGTCCATTCGTCCATCCATTTGAATATTTCCGGAGAAATGATATGTATTCCGCTAAAAGCATATTCGGTGTATTGTTCAGGGTCGAAATACGGATAATATGATTTTACCTCTCCGGTTTCTCTGTTGCGCCAGCCGCAAAGCTGGTTTTCTTTGTTGAAAAGCAGATAACGTGAAGTTTTGCGTTTGCTGACGAGCAAAGTGGCAAGGCTCTTCGGTGTTGCCAAGTGATGGTTGTATAACATTTTCAGGTCAACATCCGACAAGATATCTACATTGTGGACTAGAAACGGTTCGTCTCCCGTCAGGTATTTTTCTGCTTTTTTGATACCGCCACCGGTGTCTAGCAAATAATCGCGTTCGTCAGAGATATGAATTTCAACGCCAAAATTCTGGTTAGCTTCCAGAAAGTCTATTATTTGTTGTCCAAGATGATGTATATTGATAACAATCTGGTCGAATCCCGATTCTTTCAGTTTCAGAATCACATGTTCGAGCATGGGTTTTCCTCCGACCGGAATCAAGGCCTTGGGCGTATTGTCTGTAAGAGGTTTTAGCCGGCTGCCCAGTCCGGCTGCAAATATAAGTGCTTTCATAGAGTTGGATTAAAGATTTGTTCAATATTTTGTTCCCTGTGTACTAAATGTACTTTTACGCCAAACTTACTGTTGAGGTGCTCTGCAAGATGTTGGGCAGAATAGACAGAACGATGCTGTCCGCCTGTGCACCCGAAGCATACCATAAGATTTGTGAAACCTCGGTCCAGATACCTTTTTACAGAAGCATCGACCAAAGTGTAAACATGCTCCAGAAAGTCTGTTATTTCACCATCAGCTTCAAGGAAACTGATAACAGGTTCGTCAAGTCCTGTGAAATGGTTGTATCTTTCATATTTCCCTGGGTTGTTTATCGCGCGGCAGTCGAACACGAAACCTCCGCCATTTCCTGTCTGGTCGTTCGGAATGCCTTTTTTGTAAGCAAAACTTACAACTTTGACTTCCAGACGGCGTTTTTGCGCATCGTCAGTGAACTGTTTAAGCTCTGTAAGTTCACGCAATACGGAACACAGATATGGATATTCAGGATAATCATTGCGTAAAAGTTCCCTTAGGTTCTCAATAGCATAAGGAACGCTTTGGATGAAATGAGGTTTTTTCTCGAAATATCCGCGGAAACCATAAGCGCCAAGGACTTGCAGAATCCTGAACAGAACGAAATGCTGAAGCTGGCTTCTGAAATATGCTTCATCGACAGGCATATAGCGGCGTAGAGCTTCGATATATTCTTCAAGCAGTTCGTTTCTTAAATCTTCAGGATATTTTGCTTTTGCTTGCCAAAGGAATGACGCAACGTCATAATATACCGGACCTTTTCTGCCGCCTTGGAAATCTATTAACCAAGGCTCACCATCACGGACCATTACGTTGCGCGATTGGAAATCACGATACATGAATGTTGCGGAAGAATTGCGCAGCAGCACATCGGCCATTTTCTGGAAATCATCTTCCAGCCGGTCTTCCTGAAATTCAAGTCCGGTTGCTTTGAGAAAACAATATTTGAAATAATTTAAATCCCAAAGAATAGAACGGCTGTTGAACTCCGGCTGTGGATAGCAGTTGCTGAAGTCCATGCCGTCGGCACCTACAAATTGTATTTTAGGCAATAACCTGATGGTTTTGTGGAGTAGGATTTTTTCTGTTTCGTCAAATACACTGCTTTTACGCCCTTTTTCTATAGCGTCGAATAGGAGAGTGTCTCCCAAATCTTCCTGTAAATAGAAAGCTTTGTCGTTGCTGGTACAATATATTTCCGGAACTGGCAGACCTTTTTTACGGAAATGTTCCGCCATATACAGGAAAGCTTCATTTTCTTTTACTGAAGTACCGCTAACGCCAACAATATTTTGTTTTCCACTCAGACGGAAATATCTTCTGTTTGAACCGGAAGAGGGTAATTCCACTATGTCTTCTGCTTCACTTCCGATATAGGATTTATATAAATCTTTCAATATGTCTGCGACCATATGTGTTATTATTGGTTTTTAGTGTTGCTAATATACGAAAAGAGTTTTGTATTTTATGCTAATCATGCCGTAAGATTTTTTTGTTACAATAGTTTCGGCAATTTACATTCGGATGTAGCCGGTTTTATATACGGAAGAAAACCTGATTCCTTTCGAAAGAAAATTCAGTTACATACGGAAGCATTTCCCGTTTTTTCCTAAATTTGTACAAACTCTAAATCAGGATTATTATGGATAAAATGGTAGTCATAGCACAGTTTACGTATCCGGCGGATGCGCAGACATTGGTTTCGCTTTTGAAATCCGAAGGCATAGATTGCTATTTGCGTAATGAGCTGAGTGCCCGCCTTCTTTATGGTTATGCCGACGTTGGAGGCGTTAGTCTGGAAATTCTTGAAAAAGATTTGCCTGAAGCATTGCGTATAATGAAAGATGGCGGTTATGAATTGCCCTCAGGAAATATCGACTGGGCATCGGATTTGAAAAAGTTTATGGATAAGTTGCCATTGTTCAAAGGACAGAAACTGGAGAAGCAGTTGTTGGGATGGATTATTGTGATTGCATTGACGTTGGCTTTGATTTTTTATGCAGCCGCATTCTTTATGTATGGATAAAAGTCGTTTTTTAAGTCAACTTGTTACTTTATGAACAGTGGATGTAAAATATGAATCGTAGAATAATAAAAACAAATTGATATAAAAATGGCACGAAGAAAAATTTCTAACAGTCAGGCTGTATGTCTTACTTTATTGTGGGGATTTTTATGTTATTTCCTCATATCAAACACTGAGACAATAACTTTTGATGTGGTGTTTGCTATTGTCGCTTCTGCGATAATAGTGTTTGTCCCCATTTATAAGAATATGCGAAGAAAAGATAATGTTTGACATTTTGTAAATTATTGACTGGGAATATTACTAAATGATATATTTTTCTGATTTTTTCTTTCAAGTATTTGCATATTTCGATTTTCTGCTTACCTTTGCGATGTCGGAGCTGTGAAAAGCTTTGACAAAATGAATAGGTATTTTAAATAATGAACAAGTACTACTCTTGAACCAGCATAAGCTGACCAAATTTTTGTGGCTGGTTTGAGACTAAAAAAAAGAAAAAACAAAAATGAAGGCAATTGAAGTATTAGACAATTTGAAAAGAAGATTTCCGAATGAACCGGAATATCATCAAGCAGTATCTGAAGTGCTAGGAACAATTGAAGAAGTTTACAATGAACATCCAGAGTTCGAAAAATCAAATTTGATTGAAAGACTTTGTATTCCAGACAGAATTTTCTCATTCCGTGTGACATGGATGGACGACAAAGGTCAGATTCAGACAAATATGGGATACAGAATCCAGCATAATAATGCAATTGGCCCGTATAAAGGCGGTATCCGTTTCCACGCTTCAGTGAACCAGTCAATATTGAAGTTCCTTGCTTTTGAGCAGACTTTCAAGAATTCATTGACAACATTGCCTATGGGTGGCGGTAAAGGTGGTTCTGATTTCAGCCCTCGCGGAAAGTCTAATGCTGAAATTATGAGATTCTGCCAGGCATTCGTGCTTGAATTGTGGAGACACATTGGCCCGGATACTGATGTACCAGCAGGTGATATAGGTGTTGGCGGTCGTGAAGTAGCCTATATGTATGGTATGTATAAGAAGCTGGCTCGTGAAAACACAGGAACATTCACTGGTAAAGGTATCGAATTCGGTGGTTCTCTTATCCGTCCTGAAGCAACTGGTTATGGAAATGTTTATTTCCTTTTGCAGATGCTGAAAACACGAAATATTGATATCAAAGGCAAAGTGGTTACAGTTTCCGGTTCAGGTAATGTAGCACAATATACAGTTGAAAAACTTATCAGTTTGGGTGCTAAGGTTGTGACTATGTCTGATTCAGACGGTTATATTTATGACCCGGATGGTATCGACCGCGAAAAGCTTGATTATATCATGGAATTGAAGAATCTGTATCGCGGACGAATCAAAGAATATGCTGAACAGTATGGTGTTAAGTACGTTCCGGGAGCACGTCCTTGGGGTGAAAAATGTGATATTGCTATGCCGAGTGCCACTCAGAATGAGTTGAACGGCGACGACGCTAAGACTCTGTTGGCTAACGGTTGTTTCGCAGTTTCCGAAGGAGCGAACATGCCATCTACTCCTGAAGCTATTGAAGCATTCCTTGCTGCTAAGATCCTTTATGCTCCTGGTAAGGCTGCCAATGCAGGTGGTGTTTCTGTTTCAGGTTTGGAAATGACTCAGAATGCTCAGAAATTGAGCTGGAGCAGTGAAGAAGTTGACCAGAAATTGCAGAGCATCATGGAAAATATCCATGAACAGTGTGTAAAATATGGTAAACAGCCTGATGGCTATGTAAACTATGTTAAGGGTGCTAATGTTGCCGGATTTATGAAGGTAGCAAAAGCTATGATGGCTCAGGGTATTTTATAATATGTATCAATTAATATTCAGAAGAAATTGTGCAATATTTGGCTTTTAATTAAGGCCGTTATATTATAAAATATATTAAAAAAGCTAAAGGCTAAGATATTCTGTAATAGGGATAATCTTAGCCTTTTTTGTTATTTAGACAAGGATGTAGGCTTATATGAGCGTATGCGTTTGGAAATAAAAAGAAATTTGACAGTCTGAAAATGAAAAAAAAATGAATATCTTTGCAAAAAAGAAATAACTGACTCTAATGATTATGGACAATACAAAAACTACGCCAGAGTATCTTTTCGAAAGCAGTTGGGAAGTATGTAATAAAGTTGGAGGAATTTATACGGTACTTTCAACGAAAGCTCATACACTTCAACAAATATTTAAGGATAAAGTTGTATTTATAGGTCCTGACGTTTGGAAAGAAACAGAAGCCGCAGATTTTAAAGAAGATAAAAAATTGTTTGCTGATTGGAAGAAACATGCCGAGCAGAATGACAATTTGAAGATAAAAGTAGGTCGGTGGACTGTCCCGGGCGAGCCTCCGGTGATTCTTGTTGATTTCAAGCAATTTTTCCCTGAAAGAGATATCTTGTTCTTTTCAATGTGGCAGGATTTCCGGGTCGATTCTATGCATGCGTACGGAGATTATGATGAATCTTGCATATTTGCATATGCCGTAGGTAAAGTTATAGAAAGTTTTTATAAATATTACCATTTGGAAAATAAGAATGTGGTAGCTCTGTTTAATGAATGGATGCTTTCTATGGGTGCTTTATATATACGTAAGAATATTCCTGCGATAGCAACATTGTTCACTACTCATGCTACTTCAATCGGACGTTCTATTGCCGGAAACAATAAAGCTTTGTATGCATATATGGAAGGCTATAATGGTGACCAGATGGCATTTGAGCTTAATATGGAGGCAAAACATTCTGTGGAAAAGCAGGCTGCTCATAATGTGGATTGCTTTACTACAGTAAGTGACATTACGGCTGTAGAGTGTAAGCAGTTGTTGGACAAAGCTCCAGATATTGTCACACCCAACGGATTTGAACCCAACTTTGTTCCTGAAGGAAAACTTTACGAACAGAAAAGAAAAGCTGCCAGAAAGTGCTTGATTAATGTGGCAGAAAAACTTTTAGGAACCAAAATAGATTCTGACGCATTGCTGATTTCTACCAGTGGCAGATATGAATACCGGAATAAAGGTATAGATGTGTTTATTGAAGCGATGAACAGAACCAGAACTTCCGGTCAGTTGCAAAGAGAAGTTGTCGCATTCATTATGGTTCCCGCATGGGTAAAAGACGTGCGTGCGGATTTGAAAGAGGTCGTTGATAAAGATATCGAGACAACAGAACCGATGCAGATGCCCTTCTGTACTCATTGGTTGCATCATATGAATGAAGACCGTGTTTTGAATTACATACAGTACGCAGGTTTCACAAATCAGCCAAACGAGAAACTTAAAATAATCTTTGTTCCATGTTATCAGGATGGTAAAGATGGAATTTTCAATAAAACTTATTACGATCTGCTTATTGGTATGGATGCTACTGTTTATCCTTCCTATTATGAACCTTGGGGATACACTCCATTGGAAAGTGTAGCATTTGGAATACCAACTATTACTACTAACCTTGCCGGATTTGGTATGTGGGCAAAACAGCATGTTTCTGGAAATAACATTAAGGAAGGTGTTGTTGTTGTTAACCGTACGGACTTCAATTATTTTGAAGTTGCTGATGCAATCAAACAGTCTGTTTTGGAACTGGCTGCTGAGGAAAACAAGAATACTTTAAATAGAATAAAAACTAATTGTTTTGAATTGGCTAAGAAGGCAGAATGGGCTAAATTCATCAAATATTATGATGAAGCATTCCGTATTGCATTGGAAAAATCCAAGAAAAGAAATAGTTAAGCAAATTTTTTGACAAAAAGTCTTACCTTTGCAGCGGAAAAATTAATGGCAAGTTAATTATAACGTAGAATTTACTTTAAACTTCATAATATGAAAATCAAAGCGAATAACGCAAACGAACCAATTTGGAAGGAAGTTTATTCTCAGTCAAGACTTCCTAAACAGTTAGAGCCATTGAAAGAAATGGCAACAAACCTTTGGTGGGTATGGAATCACGAAGGAGCTAAATTGTTTGGTAAAATTGATCCTGCATTATGGAAATCAACTGAAGGAAACCCTGTACAATTGTTGCAGAATCTTTCTTACGGTCGAGTTGAAGAAATTATTTCTGATAAAGAATTGATGGCAGAAGTCAATAGCGTATATGCTGACTTCAAAAACTATATGAATGTTAAACCGGATGTAACAAAGCCATCTGTTGCTTATTTCAGTATGGAATATGGTCTTACAAATGTATTGAAGATTTATTCCGGTGGTTTAGGTGTTTTGGCCGGTGACTATTTGAAGGAAGCCAGCGACAGCAATATCGACTTGTGTGCCGTAGGTTTCTTGTATCGTTTCGGTTATTTCACTCAGACATTGTCAATGGACGGCCAGCAGATTGCAAACTACGAAGCACAGAATTTCGGTTCTTTGCCTTTGACTCAGGTTTTGCAGTCTAATGGTGAGCCTTTCGTTCTTGAAGTTCCTTATCCAGGCCGTGTAGTATATGCATATGTATGGAAAGTGATGGTAGGTCGTGTTCCATTGTATTTGATGGATACAGACATTCCTCAGAACAGCGAATGGGATCGTTCAATTACTCACCAGCTTTACGGTGGTGACTGGGAAAACCGTATGAAACAGGAATATCTGTTGGGTATCGGTGGTATCTTGTTGCTTAACAAACTTGGAATCAAGAAGCAGGTTTATCACTGTAATGAAGGACATGCAGCATTGATCAATGCTCAGCGTTTGGTTGATTATATCCAGAACGACGGCCTTTCATTCAACGAAGCTCTTGAAGTAGTTCGTGCTTCTTCATTATATACAGTTCATACTCCTGTGCCTGCTGGTCACGACTATTTTGATGAAGGTCTTTTCGGCAGATATATGGGTGAATTCCCTGGCAAATTAGGTATCAGCTGGCAGGAATTCATTGACATGGGACGTGAAAATCCTGGAACAAACGAGAAGTTCTGTATGAGTACATTTGCTTTGAACACTTGCCAGGAAGCAAACGGTGTGAGCTGGTTGCATGGTAAGGTTTCTCAGAGAATGTTTGCTCCGATTTGGAAAGGTTATTTCCCTGACGAATTGCATGTAGGTTATGTTACCAACGGTGTGCATATGCCGACATGGGCTTCTACAGAATGGAAGAGATTCTTCAAGGAAAGATTTGCAAAAGATTTCTTCCAGCACCAGTCAGAAGCTAAATATTGGGAAACAATACAGACTATTCCTGACGAGGAAATCTGGAATCTTCGCCAGACATTGAAAAAGAAACTTATCTCTTATATAAAGAATGAATATAAGACAACTTGGTTGAAGAACCAGGGTGATCCTGCAAAGGTTGTTTCAATCTTGGAAAAGATTAACCCTAATGCATTGATGATTGGTTTCGGCCGCCGTTTTGCTACATATAAACGTGCGCACCTGTTGTTTACAGACTTGGATCGTTTGGCTAAGATTGTCAACAACGAGCAGTTCCCAATCCAGTTCGTATTTACAGGAAAAGCTCACCCTGCTGATGGCGGTGGACAAGGCTTGATCAAACACATTATTGAGATTTCTCGCCGTCCGGAATTCCAGGGTAAGATTATCTTCTTGGAAAACTACGATATGCGTTTGGCTCGTCACTTGATTGCAGGTGTAGATGTTTGGTTGAATACTCCTACAAGACCATTGGAAGCATCAGGTACTTCAGGTGAAAAAGCTGAAATGAATGGTGTATTGAACTTCTCTGTACTCGACGGTTGGTGGTATGAAGGTTATCGTGAAGGTGCTGGTTGGGCTTTGACTGACAAGCGTACTTATGAAAACCAGCAATATCAGGATCAGCTGGATGCTGCTACAATTTATCAGATGTTGGAAACTGAAATTATCCCAACTTATTACGCACGTAACAGTAAGGGCTATTCTCCGGAATGGATTCAGTATATCAAGAACTCTATGTCACAGATTGCATACGACTATACAATGAAACGTATGCTTGATGATTATATTGACCGTTTCTATAACAAGTTGGCTACTCGTTCTGCTATGTTGACAGAAAATAAATTTGCTAAGGCAAAATCAATTGCAGCATGGAAAGAAGAAGTTGCTTCTCACTGGGATAGCTTCCAGGTTGAATCATTCATAGCTGATGACAACTTTGTTGCTAATGGTCCTGTTGTCGGAACTGAAGCTAAGTTTAATCTTGTAATTGACCGTCATGAATTGCAGGGAATGCTTGGCGTTGAAATGGTTGTTACTAAGGAAGATATGGAAAAACATATTCCTGTAATTATCTTTAAGGAAGAATTCAAACTTATGAAAGAAGAAGGTTCTAAATTGTTCTTCGAATTGAAAGTAACTCCAACAGAAGCAGGAACACAGCGTGTAGGTTTCCGTGTATTCCCAAAAAATGCGGAATTGCCTCATAGAATGGACTTTGCTTATATCCGTTGGATTCAGTTATAATTCTGAATGTATATAGGATAATTAAATCTTAGAATAAATAGGGCTGCATGTCGAAGTGGGTAATCTCATTTTGTCATGCAGCTTTTTTAGTGATATTGCGAGCCTCAAGATATCAATATTCTGTAAAAGCAATTCTTTGATTATACATATTGCCGTAGTGAAAATTACTACTATATATATTCTTCTCTACAACTATATATATTCCCGATTGGGGCAATATATATTTTTTATTCTGTTCGGATATATTTTATATGGATTGATTATAGGGGATAGGACAGTAGGGCGTTATATGTTTCAATATTGTATTAATGTATATTAACATATGCGTAAATCCTTATAATAATTGATGTTATGTATGAGTATGAAAAAATATTTGATAAATCTCTTGCAGAATAAAAAATTATATCTACCTTTGCACACGGGTAAGTCCTACACGGCAAGCTCCCTCGGAATCCCCCAGGACTTGACCGTAGCAAGGGTACTTGGTTGTAGCGGCGCGATGTAGTAAGCTTGCCCACCTGCCTCTTTAGCTCAGTTGGCCAGAGCACGTGATTTGTAATCTCGGGGTCGTTGGTTCGAATCCGACAAGAGGCTCAGGAAAGCGGAAACTCAGAATAAGGGTTTCCGCTTTTTTTATATCCGGACTTTCCAGATGTAATTATGTGATGAGTGTAGCTTCGATGCTGATTAAGCCACTCTCTGTTCTTGATTAATTGACGAATTAAAGTTACTTTTGCCATAAGAAAAAGGAATGTGTCTTTGGCATATTCTTTGTGTTGTAAAATTTAATTGAGAAATAAAAATGCACAATTGGTTTGAATGTAAAGTGTCTTATGAAAAGATGCTTGAAAACGGAATGCAGAAAAGAGTTACAGAACCTTATTTGGTAGATGCTTTGTCTTTTACAGAAGCAGAAAGCCGTATCATAGAGGAAATACGTCCGTATATCACGGGCGAATTCACTATCACTGATATTAAGCGTGCCCGTATATCAGAGTTGTTCTTTAATGAGAATGGAGACCGTTTCTATAAAATAAAGGTATATTTTATCACTCTTGACGAAAAAAGCGGTGCTGAGAAAAAAACAGCTGCACAGATGCTTGCTCAGGCTTGCACTTTGAAGGAAGCAATTTCTGTTCTTGAAGAAGGAATGAAGGGAACTCTTTCAGATTATGTCATAGCTTCTGTTGCTGAAACTGCCTTGATGGATGTTTTCCCATTCGATGCTAGCAAAATTCCTTCTGAACCTAAAAGTGGTGAAGAACTCATTGCTGAACAGAAAAAATTAGCTGAAGAAAAAGCTCAGAAAGCATAATAATATTTTTAAGGAGAAAATGAAATGAGTGTATCTCAAAATATAAGACAAATCACAGCGTCGCTTCCAAAGGAAGTAACGCTTGTCGCTGTGTCGAAATTTCATCCAATCGAAGCTATTGACGAAGCTTATAAGGCAGGACAAAGAGTGTTTGGTGAAAGTCGTGCACAGGAGCTTGTCATGAAAGAGAAACTCCTGCGATATGCAGATATAGAGTGGCATTTTATTGGGACATTGCAGACCAATAAAGTTAAAGAAATCGCTCCTTTCATCCATACTATTCAGAGTATAGATTCGCTCAAACTCTTGCGTGAGGTGGAGAAACAGGCGAAGAAAAACAACAGAAAAATCCGAGTCTTGCTCGAAATTCACGTGGCTGAAGAAGATTCAAAGCATGGATTTAATCCGGATGAATGCCGCAGGATGCTTGATGAAAACCTAGGTGAATTTGAAAACGTAGTCTTTTCCGGTGTAATGGGTATGGCTACTTTCACTGATGATGAGTCAAAAATCCGCAAAGAGTTTAAAGAGCTTCATTCTCTATTTACTGAATTCAAGGAAAAGTATTTTGCAGATAATTCTGAGTTCAAGACAATTTCGATGGGAATGAGCCATGATTATCATATTGCTGTCGAAGAGGGTAGCACTATGGTGCGTATAGGTACAGATATTTTCGGTGAAAGAGAATATTGAATTATAAAATAAATGCTTACTTTTGTGTAGAGCATAAAACTATACAGACATGATAGATTTAAAAACTGAATATGCAGGGCTTACTCTTCGTAACCCTATCATTGTTAGTAGCTCCGGTTTAACTCTGAGTCCGGAACGAAACAAAGAATATGAAAAAGCCGGTGCAGGCGCAATTGTTCTCAAGTCATTGTTTGAGGAACAGATAGAGATGCAGAGCGACCAGCTCTCCCAGCATTCTGATTATCCTGAAGCTGAAGATTATATCAGGACTTATGCCAGAATGAACCAGGTTAACAATTATCTGGACATTATCAAGAAATCAAAGGAATTATGTTCTATTCCTATTATCGCAAGTATCAACTGCTATAAGGCTGATTCATGGATTGATTTTGCTAAGCAGATTGAATTGGCTGGCGCTGATGCTTTGGAATTGAATGTGTTCTTCCTTGAAACAGATATGGAAGGAAGTTGCGACGGCGGAGTTCAGTCTTTGTATGTGAATATTCTGCGTAAGGTTAAAGAGACTGTTTCAATTCCTGTTATAATTAAGTTGGGAAAATATATCGAGAATATTCCTTCATTGGTAAACGTACTGAAAGCTAATGGTGCAGCCGGTGTTGTTTTGTTTAACCGATTCTATCAGCCGGATATAGATATAAATTCCATGCAGCTTGTTTCAGGACAGGTGTTCAGCAATCATTCTGATTTGAGTGATACAATACGTTGGACTGCTATTACAAGCGGAAAGGTAAAAGGTATAAGCATTGCTTCATCAACTGGTATACATGATTGGGAAGATGTAGTAAAATGTCTGTTGGCCGGTGCTTCTGCTGTTCAGATGTGTAGTGCTATTTATACTCATGGAACTGAAATCATATCTCAAGTTCTGACTTGCGTGGAAGAATGGATGGGACAGGCACATTTCAAATCATTGCCTGACTTTGTAGGAAAATTGAGTTATTCAAACATTGATAATCCTGCAATGTATGAAAGAGTTCAGTTTATGAAGTATTTTGCTAATAGAGACTGAAAATCCTTTTAATTTTAAAATATAAATGGAATCATAAAACTAAGCTTTATTGCTTATTTATGATTCCATTTTTTAGGCTTCTGTTTGCGTATATTAAAGTCTAAAACAAAAGGAGCAGAGTTGATAGTCGTGTATTTCAACGAATCAGCTCTGCTTCTTGTTATGTGGAATTTAATGAATTACCAGATGTTTACTCTCTTTTCCGGTGCAAGATACATTGGATCGCCTTCTTTGATATTGAATGCTTCATAGAAGCTGTCAATATTTTTCAAAGCAGCATTTACGCGCCATTTTCCAAGAGAGTGAGGGTCAATCTTAGTCATTCTTACAATTTCTTCAGGACGGATATTCATTCCCCACAATGTTGCATATCCAAGATAGAATCTCTGCTCATGTGTGAAACCTTCGATAGGAGCAGGAGTTTCTTTACCTTTAAGACTGTTCATATAAGCCTGATGAGCAATAAGCAAACCGCCCTGGTCTGCGATGTTTTCACCCAAAGTGAAACGTCCGTTTGCATGAACTGTGTCAACAACAATTATATCGTCATACTGTTTTACCAAAACTTCAGCACGTTCAACAAACAGTTTCGCATCTTCCTCTGTCCACCAGTCTGAAAGGTTTCCGTCTTTATCGTAATTTCTTCCCTGATCGTCGAATCCGTGAGTCATTTCGTGACCGATTACCACACCGATAGCACCATAGTTCACAGCATCGTCTGCTTCAGGATTGAAGAAAGGAGGCTGAAGAATTGCTGCCGGGAAGCAGATTTCATTTGTATTAGGGCTGTAATATGCGTTGACAGTCTGTGGAGTCATATGCCAGCGAGATTTGTCAACCGGCTTATTTACTTCAGACAGATTAAAGTCGAATTCAAAAGCATTGGCACGGCAGATATTTGCCCAATATGAGTCATTTTTGATTTCCAAAGATGAATAATCTCTCCATTTGTCAGGATATCCGATTTTTACAGTGAATGAAGCCAGTTTTTCCTGAGCCTTCATCTTTGTTGAATCGCCCATCCATTCCAAAGCATTTATTCTTTCACCCAAAGCTGTCTGAAGATTCTTTACCAAGGTAATCATCTTCTCTTTTGATGAAGCAGGGAAATATTTCTTTACATACATTTCGCCGACAGCTTCGCCCAATGTTCCGTTTACAGAATTGATAGCTCTTTTCCATCTTGGTTGCTGTTCCTGGCGGCCGGACATCACTTTGCCATAGAATTCAAAGTTCGCATCCACAAAATTGTCGCTCAGATAAGGAGCAGCAGCATCCATAAGGTTGAATGCAAGATAGTATTTCTGATCGTCAAGAGAAGCATTGCTCAGGAATTTGTCCAATGCCTTGTAGTAATCAATCTGCTTAACGTCGATTTCCTTCAGGTCAGCAACGCCTAAAGCTTCGAAATAAACATCCCAATCGAAAGCCTTGTTCTGCTTTTTAAGTTCTTCTACAGATATCTTGTTGTAATTCTTCTGAGAATCTCTCAAATCTTCTCTGCTGTATGACGCTTCTGCTATTCCTGTTTCGATTTTCATTACGGAATTTACAGCCGCTTCTGCCTGCTCAGGACTGGAGCCGATGGCAGTAAACAAATGGTTGATATAAGTATGATAAGCATCTCTGATACTTTTCATATTATCGTCATTCTGCAAGTAATAGTCTTTGTCACCCATTCCAAGGCCTGCCTGATAAAGCATTGCAATGTTCTGTGAGCTGTTTTTATCATCGGCACTTACATAGAACGCGAAATAAGGAGTCATTCCTTGTCTTTGCATAGTAGCAATCATTTTTGCCACTTCAGCTTTTGAGGCAAGGTGCATTATATCGTTTAGCTGCTCTTTGATAGGCTCAAATCCAAGTTCGTTTGATTTAGTGCTGTCAAGAGCAAGAGAATACATCGTTGATATTTTCTGAGAAACACTTCCGGCTTCCTGAGGCTGGGAGCTCAACTCTTCAATCAATATACGGAGCTGTTCCTGATTCTCATCCATAAGCTGGTTGAAGGTTCCGTATCTTGAATACTCCGGTTTCAATGGATTGTTTTTCATCCATCCTCCGCAGGCGTATTGATAAAAGTCTGTGCCGGGAGCAACTGTAGTGTCCAGATTTGCTGGGTCGATTGCCAGATTCCTAACTACTTCTGTTTTGGGTGCAGAAGTACAACTTGCCATAGCAACCATTCCGGCTGCCAAGATTGGCAATAATAGATTTCTTGTTTTTTTCATCTTTTTCTTTTGCCTAAAAACTGCGCACAAAAGTAATAAAAAAACAAAAGCTAAAGGCAATATTATTCATAACAAATACTTACATTTGTCTCTGTTTATAAATAAAACATTAAAATATTATATAGTGATGAAACCTACATTGTTTGTTTTGGCTGCCGGCATGGGTAGCCGTTATGGTGGTCTTAAGCAGTTGGACGGACTCGGACCTAATGGTGAAACTATTATGGACTATTCAATTTTTGATGCAATCCGCGGTGGTTTTGGTAAAATTGTATTCGTAATCCGTAAATCTTTTGAGCAGGATTTCCGTGAAAAAATTATTTCTAAATATGAAAATCATATTCCTGTAGAAGTTGTATTCCAGGATTTGAATAATCTGCCTGAAGGATTCACTTGTCCTGAAGGTCGTGAAAAACCTTGGGGAACAAATCATGCTGTTCTGATGGGTAAGGATGTTATCAAAGAACCTTTTGCTGTTATCAATGCTGATGATTTCTATGGTCGTGACAGTTTTGCTGTGCTGGGAAAATGGCTTTCTGAAGTTGCCGGCAAACAGAATGAATATTGCATGGTTGGTTATCGCGTAGGAAATACTTTGAGTGAAAGCGGTTCTGTGGCTCGTGGTGTTTGCGAAACTAATGCTGACGGATATTTGACAGGCGTTGTTGAACGTACAGCAATTGAAAGAATCGACGGCGACATTCAGTTTGTTGACGAAAACGGTCAGAAGGTTGTATTGGAAGAAAACACTCCTGTTTCAATGAATATGTGGGGATTCACTCCGGATTATTTCAAATATTCAGAAGATTACTTCGTAGATTTCCTTAAGGCAAATATCAGCAATTTGAAGTGCGAATATTTCATTCCATTGATGGTTAATGAACTTATTACAAAAGGCAAGGCTACAGTAAAAGTTCTTGACACAACTTCAAAATGGTTTGGCGTAACTTATGCTGCTGACCGTCAGGGCGTGGTTGACAAAATCCAGGCTTTGGTTGATGCCGGTGAATATCCTTCAAAACTTTTCTGATTAAGATAATTGATTGACAGATATGAAAAAGACAGTGCTCCAAACGGAACACTGTCTTTTTCTATATATATGATTAATCAAAAGACCATTTGATTGCCAATGTCGGTATTGCATAAAATCCGTTTCTGAAGCTGAAATTATTGCTTAATTCCACTTCCGTACCGACACTTAATTTAAACTTGTCATTAACTTTCGGCAATTTGTTCAGATTAAGCCAGAATTGAGGTTCTGAAAGGAAAATGAAATCGCCGTGAGGATTGTTCCCTTTTTCTCTCCAGAAATCAGCAAAGCCGCTGAACGTACATACTCCGTTTTTTCCGAAGTGCAGATACCAAGTTCCGGTAAGCTGGAAATTGTTTGGAGATTTAAGCTTCTGAATATACTTGTACATTGCTGAAAGTGTGAACCCTTTGGTGAAAGAGCTGTTATTGTATGTATATGTCAAACCACCAAGATAAGCATTCTGGAATGAAGCCATGTTGTTCAATCCACCGTTATATTCTACATGGATTGAAAATGGAGGCTGCCAGAATTTAAGTTCTCTTGCGATTTCCCAGTATGCAGAAGCGATACCTTTGCTTGTATAATCCATATCCACGAAGAAATATGTGCTTCCCCATGAGTCTGGTTTGAACATTTCAACTGTAGTTGTAACGACTGGGCGATCTTTAAGGTCGTTATTGTAAAGAGCGCTTCCCAAATCATAATGAAGTTGGATGTTCTGGGCATTAAGTCCAATAAAAGAAGTCAATAGAAATAATAAAATGAAGATTCTTTTCATACAGTTAATTTATAGAAATCTGAGGTCGCAAAGTTAAATATTTTTATATGATTTTGAGTAAAGAATATGAGAAATTGAGCTGATATGTTTCACTAAAAGGGATATAAAAATTCTGTTTATAAGCCGCATTGTGTAATTTGTTGTAATATAGTCGATTATATTTTCATCGTATTTCTATGCGTTGGAAAACTTTTTTCATAATATATGAAACAAAATTTTCACAATATATGAAAAAAGATTTTCATAATATATGGAAAAAGTTTTTCATATATTATGGAATAAGTGAATCATTAGCATAAAGTTTGAGGCAGATTTTCGGACAGTTTTTTTGTCATTATGATTAGGGGAGGAGGATACAGTTTTAGACAAACAATAAAAGGCAGTGCGATTGTGTCGCACTGCCTCTAATTTATCTCTCGTCCCTCTGTTGTCAAGTGTGAAACACTCTATCCAAGTAACAGCAAGTTTTATTGAAATAGGCAGAAAAATGAATCTCAGATAACCGCGGGGTCACGCCGAAGCGACAACCAGGGAATTCGAGAATATAAAAGTTATGTCGATAATTTATGATGGAAGGGTTAGTTAGCTTCGTGCTGATTGTCCTGTCTTGAAGCATAAACACGGGCAACTCCCATACCTATAGCTAAAATGCCAAGAACAGACATCAATATAGTTTTCATTGAACTACTTTCAAAATCACTTGTTCCAGCTAACACCAAAATAATGCATGAAACCATCATTACTGCATCTGCTAAATCTTTATTTACTTTCATGATTCTATTTGTTTTTTTTATTTGTTATTCAATTAATTATTAACCTCTTCTGATTCAACTTCGTTACTCAAGCTTTTCATAATTCCGTATATACCGCCACCTAAAGTCAGTAATACAATAAGTAATTTGATATAATCATTTGGAATTATAGAGCTGCATGCCAAAACACATCCAACAATAGTCATTAAAATTGAAAACCAAATTGTCATTTTTTTATTCTTTGTAGCCATATCTTTTTTAGATTTTAAGTTAATGGGTTGTTTAGTTTGTATGTTTCTTGTTTGCACAAGTAAAGACACACAAATAGATAACCCATTTGTATAATTTGACAATATTATTTGGGATACAAAAACACATGCTATTGTATCCAAAAAAATAAAAAAGTAATAAAGTTCTTGGGATGAATATATGCTTTATGCAAATTTAAAGTTGGTAAAAAGCATATATATGTTTGAGAAACTTTTTGTTCTGATAAAAAAGCCTCTCTTTGCTGAAGTAAAAAAGATTAACCTAAATGATTAGTTTACGCATGGCAAATACGTGGTGAGCCATACTGCAGAATAGGGAAGAGCAGGCAACAGAACGTACGAATGCACTCTGTTCCTGTGTCTTTGATAAATTTGTGAGATTTTTAATTCTCAAATATTGTATTAAGCGATAAGTCGATGTGTCAAGAACGCGAAGTGAAGTTGCGTTGTTGTTTATTTGAAAAGCTCTGCGTGGAGTGAGAAGATTGTTGCTTTTCAAATCATTGCTTAGTATACTTATCTGGTGCTGCATGTCAGAACTGTCCTCTTGTGTAATAGTTTCTGTATTACATAAGAAAACATTCTCTTTATTTTGCAATGTTTTCTCTGGAGAAAACAAAAATAAAGCGAACAGCAGACCGAATATGTATAATATTTGTTTCACGCAGCAAATATATAAGGTTTTTTTAAAACAAAAGGTATTATCTGTGTTTTTTGTTCCTATTTTTGCAAAAAAAATTGTAATGAGACTTATCAGTTCTATTTCTCTTTGGCTCAAAGCTGCGAGGCCAAAGACTTTGCCGGCTTCATTGAGCCCAGTGTTGTTGGGATGTGCGTTGGCATATAGGGATAATGGTGGAATGCTGTTGCTTGTTCCGGCGGTTTTATGTTTTCTGGTTGCATTGTTTGCCCAGATTGCTAGTAATTTTGCCAATGATTATTTTGATTTTAAGAAAGGAGCAGACGGTGCGGACCGTCTGGGGCCGGAAAGGGCAGTGGCTCAAGGTTGGATAAAACCTAAGGATATGTTGAAGGCGACGGCTATCACATTGGTTTTGGCTTGTCTTTTCGGTTGTATGCTTATTCCTTATGGTGGATGGGAGCTTATTCCTGTAGGTTTGGCAATAGCAGCTTGTGTGTTGGCATATTCCACAGGTCCTTATCCTTTAGCCTATAATGGTCTTGGCGATGTTTGTGTGTTGTTGTTCTATGGAATTGTTCCTGTTTGTTTCACTTACTATGTTCAATGTTTGCACTTCAGTTTGCTGTCATTATTGTTATCTATAGCTTTAGGTGTTTTGTCTGTCAATATTCTGATTGTTAACAATTATAGAGATTATTATCAGGATAAGGCAGTTGGCAAGAGAACTTCAATTGTGATATTTGGCCGGACATTTGGGAAATATATTTATCTATTGAATGGAATAATTGCTGTAGCGCTAATATTCCCATTGTTGTTGAATGCTTCGATTATTTTCATCTTGCTTTTCTCTGCTTTTTTTGTCCTTTTTATAAAGTCGTGGATTGATTTATCTCGATTAGAGGGAAGAGCTTTGAACAAGGTTTTAGGTGATACAGCTCGCAATGAGTTTGTTTTTGCGTTAATATTATCATTGTTCCTAATATTGGGAATCTGAAGTTTTGTAACTATGTTTTTAAAAAAAGGTCGTTATGTTTTTTATGATACATAACGACCTTTTTTATGAATTATAGCTTTCTTATAATGTATTCCCAAATTGTGGTGGAATATCAATTACTTATTGATGCATTGTTCAATATATTCCATAATTTCAGGTTCATCGTCCGGATTAAACCATTTGATTTCATTATCGCGTTTAAACCATGTCATTTGTTTTCTGGCGTAAACTCTGCTATTGCGCTTTATTTTTTCAATAGCGAAATCCAAAGTCCATTCACCATCAAAATATTTGAACAATTCTTTAAATCCGACCGTATTTAGAGAATTCAGATGTTTCAAAGGATATACTTTCTTTGCCTCTTCAAGCAAACCTTCTTCCATCATAGAGTCAACTCTGAGGTTTATTCTATCGCATAATTCTTCTCTATCACGTTTCAGACCAATCTGGATTATTTTGAAATCTCTTTCTTTACGGCTTTTGGTTCTGAATGAAGAATAAGGCATTCCTGTTTGCCTGCAAATCTCAACGGCGTGAACCACTCTTTTGTAATTGTTCCTGTCCACTTCTTCGTAATGGATGGGGTCACAACGTTTCAATTCCTCAAGAATAGGAGCAAGGCCTTTTTCCTCATAATCTTTCCAAACCTGCTGGCGTATGTCTGCTCTTACCGTTGGGATATCATCGATGCCCTTTGTTACGGCGTCGATATACATCATGGAACCTCCGGTCATAACAACTGCTGGAATAGTTTTGTGCAAATCACCTAATAGACTTATTACATCTTCTTCGAATTGGCTGGCACTATAGTAATCATTCAAATCCAATGTTCCAACCATATAGTGTTTTACACGCTTCATCTGTTCAGCCGTTGGTGCAGCAGTTCCAATAGGAATATCCTTGTATAACTGTCTGGAGTCGGCAGAAATAATCGGAGAGCTAAGCTTTTCTGCTATACGAAGGCTCAACTCTGTTTTTCCTACGCCAGTAGGACCTAAGATTATTATCAGATATTTATCCATTAATAACGGTCGTCATCGTATGGATTACTCATGGCGCTGTCTCCAAATCCTTCAAAACCGTCTTTGTCAAGTTCGTCGATATCATATTCAGAGTCGCCATAGAAATCTTCTCCCAAATCTGTAGAAGATGAAGCTGCAAGTTTTGTGTCGAAATCATCGAAAGACATTAACTGCACTGGAGGAACGCCTTTAGATTTAGTACATACAGCTTGATCCAAATCTTTATTTGTTATGATTTCACGCAGCTCCATAAAGAATGCACGTTCTGTCATATAATCAAAAACGTACAATAGCTTTTGATGTTCATCTTGGAGAAGTTCATCAAGGTGAGTATCTTCCATTGTATAATTATCTACATCAGAAGAAGTATCCATTTCCATTAGTGTGATTTCTGTAGTTTTACTCCAGTCATCTTCACAAATGAAGAATGATGTCATCTGGTCTTTTGTATAACCTACTGAATCTAGTATTGCATTGTGCAAATCCAGGAATGTTGCTTCAGAATCTATTTGGATTTCTCTTTTGAAGTCTTCAACTTCGTCTGATAAAAGTAAGAATCTATATACCATAATTAATGTTTTTTTGATGCTCCAAAAATAGTAAAAATAATTTATTTATACGAATGTGGAGTTAAAAGGTGAGGGGTGAATGTTTCTTTTTCGTCTGGCTGTAATATAGTTTATATTATAAAAAAAAGAGACGCTTTGATGTAGATTTTACCTGCATCAAAGCGTCTCTTATAAGAAAATAATTATGGTTATAATTCGTCAATAGAACCTCTTACGATACCTCTTTTGGAAGATTTAATGAAATTAAGAATTAAATCTCTTTCTTCACTTGGTTCATATTCAGTTTCAATTGCTTTTAAAGCGTCAGAATTATTCAGACCTCTTGTATATAGTGTTCTGTATATATCCTGGATCAGATATACTTGCTGGTTTGTAAATCCTCTACGTCTTAAACCAACAATATTAATTCCACAATATACAATAGGATCACGACCTATTAAAGTATAAGGAGGAATATCTTTTCCTATTCTGGAACCACCCTGAATCATAACATGCTTGGAAATCTTAGAGAATTGATGAACAAGAGAACCACCACTTACTATGGCAAAATCATCTATTTCAACTTCTCCGGCTATCTGAGATGCATTACCTATTATTATGTTATCTTTCAATACACAATCATGGGCAATATGTGAATAAGCCATTATAAGACAATTGTTTCCAACTATAGTTGTTCCTTTAGATGCTGTACCACGATTTACTGTAACACATTCACGCAACGTCGTGTTGTTTCCGATAACAGCAGTAGTTACTTCTCCTTTGAATTTCAAATCCTGAGGAATACCCGCAACAACTGCACCCGGGAAAATTCTACAATTATTTCCAATGCGGGCTCCGTCTAAAATTACTGCATGAGAGAATATATGACAATTGTCACCGATAACAACATCTTTTTCAATCACAGCAAACGGATCAATTGTTACGTTTTCTCCGATTTTTGCTTCCGGATGTATAACAGCTAATGGAGAATGACTCATATTTGTTTTTATTCTAATTAGTTATTTATTCTTGATAATTTGTGCCATGAACTCAGCTTCACTGACAAGTTTGTCGCCTACAAAGACATAACCTTTCATTGTTGAAATTCCTCGTCTTATTGGCGCCAGCAATTCAAGTCTTAGAATAAGAGTGTCACCAGGAACTACTTTCTGTCTGAATTTAACGCCATCAATCTTCATGAAATAAGTAGAATAACGTTCCGGTTCTTCAACAGAATTCAAGACAAGCAGACCTCCTGTTTGAGCCATAGCTTCAACTTGGAGGACACCCGGCATAACAGGCTCCTGTGGAAAATGTCCTTGGAAGAATGGTTCGTCGTTTGTAATATTCTTAACGCCAACGATATAGTTTTCTCCAATTTCTATAATCTTGTCAACAAGCAGGAACGGATATCTGTGAGGAAGCAACTCACGGATACGATTTATGTCCATTATTGGTGTTGCATTAGGATTATATACTGGAGCTTGAACATCATTCAGCTTAATGTCTTTTCTAATCATACGAGCCATTTTGTTATTAATACCATGGCCCGGGTGCATAGCAATTACTCGTCCTTTAATAGCTTTGCCTGTCAATGCCAAATCTCCTATGATGTCAAGCAATTTGTGACGTGCAGGTTCGTTCTCAAAAACAAGAGGCTTATTATTGATGTATCCAAGCTCCTGAATATTTTTATGTGGCTGACACATCATATCAGCAAGCTTGTCAAGAGATTCCTGTGATGTTTTCTGGTCATATATTACAATAGCATTGTCCAAGTCTCCACCCTTAATAAGATTGTTTTGCAACAACATTTCGATTTCGCGTACAAAAACAAAAGTTCTTGATGATGCTATTTCGTCAGCGAAATCAGTAATATTGTCTAATGTAGCAAATTGGTTTGACAGAACAGGAGAGTCATAAGAAATAAGAACATTGACACTGAATTTGTCATCAGGAAGAATAGTTATGACTGAACCTGATTCTTCATCCTTAACTTCCATTTTGTTCTTAACAATATAGAAATCCTTAGCAGCATCTTGTTCTTTAATTCCAACTGCTTTAATGTTCTCTACGTAGATGCGTGAACTACCGTCCAATATCGGAAATTCAGGAGCATTAACTTCGATAAGACAGTTATCCACACCCATAGCATATAATGCTGCCATGGCATGTTCTATTGTGCTTATTTGAACATTACCTTTTGAAAGCACAGTCCCTCTTTGAGTGTTAGCAACATTTTCAGCAATAGCATCAATCACTGGTTCGCCTTCTAAATCCAAGCGTTTGATTTTATATCCGTGGTTTTCAGGAGCAGGATTGAATGTGATTGTTATTTCCAATCCTGTGTGTAGTCCTTTACCTTGCAAGGTAAAACTTGCAGCAAGCGTATTTTGTTTCTGCATAGTTTGTTTTATTTATTTAGTTCTTTTTTTAATTCTTCAATCTCACGTTGTAATTGCCCGATAGTCCTATACATTTCAGGCAAACGACCAAATATTGCACTTGAACGCATGAAATTTTTAGCTGGTATTGCAGGAGCTCCTAGAACTGTGGTTGCCTCTTTAATATCACTGATAACGCCAGATTGAGCTCCAAAGTTTACATGGTCAGCAATTTTGATATGGCCGGCTAGTCCGACCTGACCTCCAAACATGCAATGCTTACCAATTTTAACTGAGCCAGCAATACCGACTTGTGCAGCCATCACTGTGTTTTCTCCGACTTCAACATTATGTGCAATTTGTACAAGATTATCTAGTTTAACACCGCGTCTTAGTATGGTCGAGTCCATAACGGCACGGTCTATAGTTGTATTAGCTCCGATTTCAACATCATCTTCAATTATAACATTACCCAATTGTGGAATTTTCTTGTATGTCTCACCCTCAGGTGCGAAACCGAAACCATCTGAACCGACAACAGAACCGGCATGCAGAATGCAGTTACAACCCACAACACAACTGTCATAAACAGTTACATGTGGATATAAAATCGTGTTATCGCCAACAATTACATTATCGCCTACATAAGCATATGGATAAATCCTGCAGTTTTTTCCCACTTTAGCATTGTTCCCAATATATGCAAATGCACCTACATAAGCATTTTCGTCAACGGATGCCGATTCTGCAATAAAAGCAGTTGAATCAACTCCGCATTCTTTCTTTTTGCTCTGTTCTACCATATTCAACAACATAGCCAAAGAAGCATAAGCATTTTCTACTCTTATTAATGTCGCAGGAACAACATCTATAGGAGAGAAGTCTTTATTGACCAGAACAATACTAGCTTTTGTGCTGTATATGTAATGTTCATATTTTGGATTTGCAAGGAATGTTAATGTTCCCGTTTTTCCTTCTTCTATTTTTGAGAAGTTGCTTACCTTCACGTTAGGATCACCTTCAACTGTCCCATTCAAGAAGGTTGCAATTTGTTGGGCTGAAAACTCCATTACTATTCAAATATTATATACACTCATGACTGCTGTAAATGTTTTTACAGATACGGGCAAACAAGTGTTATTCCTTAATGAATTATTTTGTTAAATTAATCCTCTTTCTTTCAGATAGCCAGCCATTTCTGTTTGTACTTGTTTGGCAGCTTCGCGTGATGCAGCAGCAAAGTTTTCAGTCTTGTCTACATAGATTATGGCTCTTGAAGAGTTTACTAGTAGTCCGCACTGGTCGTTCATTCCGTATTTTGCCACTTCTGCAAGGCTTCCACCTTGTGCACCTACTCCAGGAACAAGGAGAAAATGATTTGGTGCATGTTTACGGATATCAAGGAACATACTTCCTTGTGTTGCTCCAACTACATACATCATTTGTTCATCATTTGCCCATTCCTGAGATTTCTTAAGAACTTTTTCAAATAAGCGTTCTCCATTAGCATCTTCAGTAAGCTGGAAATCATGTGAACCTTTGTTTGATGTCAGTGCTAACAAAATCACCCACGCTTCCGGATAAATAAGGAAAGGTTTTACGCTATCTTCGCCCATATAAGGAGCTACAGTAACTGCATCAACCTTGATATGATCAAAAAACGAGCGTGCATACATTTCTGAAGTATTTCCTATATCGCCACGTTTAGCATCTGCAATTATAAACTGGTCTTGGTAGTTCTCTCTCAAATATTTTACTGTTTTTTCGAAAGACATCATACCTTGAACTCCCATGCTTTCGTAGAAAGCCAAATTTGGTTTATATGCAACACAGAAATCTGCAGTAGCATCAATTATTGCTTTGTTAAAAGCAAATATAGGGTCTTCCTCATTCAACAGATGTTGAGGTATTTTTTTTATGTCTGTATCAAGTCCTACACAAAGGAAAGATTGCTTTTTCTTGATATTTTCAAATAATTGTTGCTTGTTCATATGCTTTATGTTTTTGAGTTGACAAATATTTATCGGTTAAATAGAATGAATTTAAAATAGACATTAATTTCTGCGAATAATATTTTTACAACTCTGATTCTTTTAATCTTTCTGCATTTTCGGCAACTATAAGCTGGTCAATACAATCCTGTATGTCTCCATCCATAAATGCCGATAAATTGTATATAGTATAATTTATTCTATGATCGGTGATACGTCCTTGAGGATAATTATATGTTCGAATTTTAGCTGAACGGTCACCGGTTGAAACCATTGTCTTACGTTTGCTTGCAATGTCATCAAGATATTTCTGATGTTCTTTATCATAGATGAACGAACGCAAACGTGTCAAAGCTCTTTCCTTGTTCTTTGGCTGGTCTCTGGTCTCCGTACATTCAATAAGAATTTCCTCACTGACACCTGTTATGGGATTTTTCCATACATATCGCAGGCGAACTCCGGATTCAACTTTGTTGACATTCTGGCCTCCTGCACCACCTGAGCGGAATGTATCCCATTTAATCTCACCTTCATTAATCTCAACATCAAATTCATCAGCTTCTGGAAGAACTGCTACTGTGGCGGCTGACGTATGTACACGGCCTTGCGTTTCAGTTGCAGGTACACGTTGAACTCTGTGAACTCCGGATTCATATTTCATAGTTCCATATACCTTTTCTCCACTTACTGTGAATATTATTTCCTTATAACCTCCGGCAGAACCTTCATTAAAGCTGGATACTGAGATTTTCCAACCTTTTGCTTCGCAGTATTTTACGTACATTCTGTACAAGTCACCAGCAAAGATAGCTGCTTCATCACCTCCTGTACCACCTCTGATTTCAACAATGGCATTTTTGTCGTCCTCAGGGTCAGCAGGCACAAGCAACAGTTTGATTTCTTCTTCCAGTTCCGGAATTCTAGCATTGCATGTTTCAAGTTCTTCCCTGGCAAGTTCTCTCATTTCTTGATCCTGCTCAGTGTCCAAAATGTTACGGGCTTCGTTGATACCGTTGAGAGTGTTTACATACTCTTCTCTGGTTTTAACGATTTTCTCCAAATCCTTATATTCTTTATTCAGCTTGACGAAACGTTTCATGTCTGCAATTACCGAAGGGTCGGTTATCAATGTTGATACCTCTTCGAATCTTGATACCAAACCGTCAAGTCTGTTTAATAATGAATTGTTCTCTGCCATTCTTGGATAAAAGAAATATTAGTATTTGAATTCTCCGAATTCTGATTTGATTATCAATTCTTTCTTGTCACTTTCTTCAATATGACCAACAATCTGAGCATCGATACCGAAAGATTTGCTTATAGCAATTACTTCTTCAGCATACTCAGCAGAAAGATATACTTCCAAACGATGGCCCATATTGAAAACTTTATACATTTCTGACCAGTCAGTATTACTTTGTTCCTTTATTGTACGGAACAATGGAGGAACAGGGAATAGGTTGTCTTTTACTACTCTACAATTGTCTCCAACAAAATGAAGTACTTTAGTTTGAGCACCACCAGAACAGTGAACCATTCCATGAATATTTGGACGTAAAGCATCCAAAAGTTTTTTTACTACCGGAGCATATGTACGAGTAGGAGATAGAACCAGTTTTCCTGCATTAAGAGGAGAACCTTCTACTTCGTCTGTCAATTTAAGATTGCCTGAATAAACCAATTCTTCAGGAACAGCAGCATCATAACTTTCCGGATATTTTTCAGCTAGATATTTTGCGAAAACATCATGGCGAGCACTAGTAAGCCCGTTACTTCCCATACCGCCGTTATATTCTTTTTCGTATGTTGCCTTGCCAAAAGATGCAAGTCCGACAATCACGTCACCCGGACGAATGTTCGCATTGTTGATTACATCAGCACGTTTCATGCGGCAAGTCACTGTGCTGTCAACAATAATTGTACGAACAAGGTCGCCTACGTCAGCCGTTTCACCACCTGTGGCGTAAACACCAACACCCATTTCTCTTAGTTCTGCAAGAAGCTCATCTGTTCCATTTATGATAGCAGATATAACTTCACCCGGAACCAACAATTTGTTACGTCCAATAGTTGATGAAACTAGGATATTATCAACTGCACCAACGCACAGCAAATCGTCGATATTCATAATCAGAGCATCCTGCGCTATACCTTTCCACACAGAAAGATCTCCTGTCTCTTTCCAATACATATAAGCTAATGAAGACTTTGTTCCGGCTCCATCAGCATGCATAATGTTACAATACTCAGGGTCACCACCCAAAATATCAGGGATGATTTTACAGAATGCTTTCGGGAAAATACCCTTGTCGATGTTCTTTATTGCATTATGAACATCTTCTTTTGATGCGGATACACCGCGCAGATTATAACGTTGATCGCTCATTTTTATAGTATTTGAACCGCAAAGATATTATATTTATTCAAGTTTTACAATAATTGCCGTAATGATTTAGACTGTAAGAATTTAAAACCAAATCTTTATTTCGGGAATTATCTTAGTCTTAAAACATCTCCATCATTAGGAACATAATCGTAGTCTTTTTTGTTCAATTTATACAGACTTTTTACCTGTATTCCGTATTTTTGAGAGATGCTGTACATTGATTCTCCAGCTTCAACCACATGGTCATAATATGGCTTGTCAGCTTTTTTCTTCTTTTTCTCCAGATAAATGATGTCACCTTCCTGAAGAGGGAAATCATCTGGCACTTCATTGTATTTCCTTAAATGTTTTGCTTTGAAGCCAGTATCATGTGCTATTCGTTCGAAATTGTCATTCTCTTTAGCATACACATAAAGCAGTCCGTGTGTTTTATATACAGTTCTTCTGATTATAGGTGTTGCTTCCGCTTCTTTTTCTTTTTCTCTTCGGCTTTTCTTTGAAGTGTCGAATTTATATAGTTCGTAATCTTCAATAACCTTTATCAGTTTGTTTGCATAAGAGCGGTCTGTTGCATATCCGCATTTTTGCAATCCTTTAGCCCATCCTTTATAGTTTGTGATGTTCAAACGGAACAAGCTGGAATATCTCGGACGGCATAGGAACTTTGAATGATCCTCGTATGAATCTTCTACTTTTTTGTATTTCCTGAAGCATTCACCTCTCAGATCATCATCATGATAAACTCTTTTTCCTTTCCAGTCACTGTGGCATTTTATCCCGAAATGGTTGTTTGATTTCAATGCAAGTTGACTTCTTCCAGCGCCTGACTCAAGTATACCTTGTGCCAAGGTTATACTGGCAGGTATTTTATATTTGCGTTGTTGCTCGATTGCAAGTTCTTTATATTGGTAGATATATTTTTGATAGGAAGAAAGTTTTCTTTGGCTGTTAGCACTAATATTCTGTGCAACCAAAAGAAAAAGAATAATAATAGGGGTGTGTTTAAATATCTTCATATTGAATAAAAGCAAATCATTTAATGCAAAGATAATTTGATTACTCAAGTTTCGCAAGCACAACTCTCTTTTAATTCCTGTAACTTCATAAGTTATGATTTAAGAAAAACAATTCTTAAATCCAGTTACGCGGTAAAAGTTAAAATATGTTCATGTTTCACATGATTTCTTTGATAATCACTGTTATAATAGAATTGTGAAACATGGGAGAAAAAAGCTCGCAGTGTTTCAGGAAAAACATAACTATGTATTTGGAAAAACATAACGAGCTTTTTTGGGAAAGGTAGTATTCTTTTTTTCTGTAGAATTATGTTCTCTTGCTGAAAGATTCAACGTATGGAAAAAACGGAAATATATTCAGAAGTGTTTTCCAAAAGTTCCGAAAATATTTTTTGTAGGTCCGACCCCGCGAAAGAATATATATTGCCCCACGGAGAAATATATACGGACGTATATTGGAATGTGGTCGGATATATTTTGGGAAGGTAATATAACTCAAATTTCGCAAGCTCAACTTTAATAACTTAGTTATGTTTTCTATTAGCAGAAAAATAATACTGTAAGTAAGATAACAAAACAGGTTCCGAGTCAAAACCTGTAAGAACTCAGAACCTGCTTTTATTATAACTGTTATATTGAAAGATTGAAACTAATTGTTTTTTACTGCTTTTTTGCCGAAAGCTTTTCCAAAACATAAACCAGAATAAAACCGAACAGCATAAGTCCGATTGCCATCAAAACCTGATGGTCTGGATTAGCCATATCTGGAATAATATTTGATTCAATCAAAGGCTTAACTTTACCATGACTGTCTGTATAAGTTTCGAGTACTTGTTTCCATGGCCAAACTTTGTTGAGTGAACCTATCATAAAACCTGCCAAAGCTGCGATAGTTACATTATGAAATTTCTTAAGTGCATATGATAAAACTCTTGAGAACATTGTAATTCCTATTCCAGCTCCACAAATGAACACTAGCATTACGATAATATTAAAACTCTTCACAGCATCCATGATATAGAAGTATTTACCCATAAGAACCAGAATGAAACTGCCGGATATACCTGGAAGAATCATTGCACATATAGCTATAGCACCACACAGAAAAATAAAAGGAAGATTTGTAGGTGTTTCCGCAGGTGTTGCAACAGTTACGTAATATGCAATTGCAATACCAGCTATGCAACTCACAATTGTCTTTATATCCCATTTACTAATTGTTTTCGCAACAAACCATGATGATGCAAGAACCAGGCCGAAGAAAAATGCCCATACTAGAATTGGATGGAACTCAAGTAAATATGTAATAAGTTTTGCCAAGGAGAATATACTTATAGCAATACCAAGCACTATTGAAACAAGGAAATTAGCATTTATAGCCTTCCAGAATTCTACAAGTTTGCCTGTGAAAAGTAATTTCAGGCTTTGCGCATTTATACTTTTGATAGAATCAAGTAATTCTTCGTAGATTCCAACAATAAATGCTATTGTTCCTCCAGAAACGCCGGGAACAACGTCTGCCGCTCCCATTCCCATTCCTTTAAGAACAAGAAGCGAATAATCTTTTAAACTTCTATTCATGTTTCTATTTGTTTGTTAAATGTTAGTAGTCTGTTTTTAATTGTTATTACTTTTATTCTTAAGATATTCTTTTGCCAATTTAGCGGTTGAAACCATTTCTGTTATACTTGACAAAGCATCTTTTTCTATATAATAAGACGGAGTTTCCGTAATTAATTTTTGCATTTCTTCTGATGAAATATGCTTTATGCATTCTGCAAAATTGTCCATATCTCTTTTTTGAAGATAGGCTATTGCCATATAAAGATTGATGAATTTTAAACCAGGATCAGCCTTCTTTGCTTCTTTATAGTAATGCAAAGCTTGTTCAATATCATCCTCTTTATGCATTCTTTGCGCAAGACGGAAAAGAGTGTCTGCATTGTTGTTGCACGAAAGTTGTTCGAGATCATATCTCTCAAGATCAAGAATCTCCAACATCCGTTTTGCCGTAGCTATAGCTTTTTCAATTTCCTGCATTTCAAGGAATGAAATTGCCTGTAAAGATAAAAGGTTGATGTTTTGCGGAAAAGAGTTCACGGCTTCATGTATTGTTGTCTGAGCCTCAAACTCTCTGCCTGTTTCCATACAGCAGCGGATATAGTTCAGATATGTAGATACATCGCAGTCGTTTTCCTTGTTTATGATGGGGTTCATCAATAAATAGCTTTCTTCATATTTCCCCATTTTTATATAACATTCAGCCATCAAAGGTGCTATACGTTTTTTCAGGTCATCTATTTCTATGAGCTCTTTATATATTGATATGGCACTTTCGTAGTTGGTGTTCATATAAAAACAGTATGCTTTCAGAATTTTTAGTTCATAGTCATTTTGTTCTGAACTGCATGTTGCCACGAAGTCGAAAGCCTCGATCGCTTTATTGTATTCTCCGATTATAGTATACAGTCTGCCCAATGTGAACCAATGTTCTGCCGAATATGGTGAAGCTTCAATCAATTCCTGACATATTTGTATTGCTTTCGGGATATCATTGCTTGTTTCCAGCAGAAAGCAAAGTTCGTTCTTTAAATATATATTTTTCGGGAAAAGAGTTATACCTTTTGAAATGACATCAGAGGCTTCATCATTCATATACATTTCATTGAGGAACGTTGAAACAAATTCATATACAGTTTCAAGTTCTTCAAAATTTTCGTCTGTGAGTCTATTCAGTATTTTGTATGCTTGTTTTTTCTGATTGGTAGCAAATAAGCAATTTATTTGTATTGCATACAATTCCCCACTTTCTGTTTCTTTAAGTTGATTTATAAGCAAGAGGGCTTTTTCGAATTCTTCATCACACATCAGTACTTTGCTTTTTTTTATTAGCAATTGGGTACTTTCCGGGTGCATCTTTAATCCGGCTGCCAACAAACGGTCATACAATTCAAAATCCTCTTCATCCTCAAGGATATCCAATATTTCCTCAATTTGGTCTGAATCAAGGTAAATTGATTGTCCGCGTTTTTCGGCTTCAATAAATTTGTCAAGCAGTTCGTCAAGCTCTTGTTTGTTCATCATTTTATGGGTTAAAAATAAATTGACGGGCATCGGACATTTATTTCCAATAGCCCGTCAATTTATATATGTTCAGAATTTCGATTATTTGTTTTTAATCTTGTTCCAAGTATCTTTCAGTGAAACCGTACGGTTGAATATTAGCTTACCATCTTTACTATCCGGATCAAGGTTGAAGTATCCGATACGCTGGAACTGGAAATAATCCAAAGGTTTGCATGTTGACAGATATTTCTCAACATAACAGTTTTCCAGAACTTTCAGTGAATCCGGGTTAATCATTTCCTGCATAGCTTCCAGTGGAGAGCAGTTCTTGGCTTCGCGTATAGCTGCCAATTCGTCACGCGGATTTTCCACTTTCCACAATCTGTCGTAAAGGCGAACTTCTGCTTTAATGCAGTGTGCGCAGCTTACCCAGTGTAGAGTCCCTTTCACTTTTCGGTTGCTGTCAGGCATTCCGCTCTTAGTGTTAGGATCATATTCGCAATATACTTCAACAATATTACCGTTTTCGTCTTTCTTGCATCCAGTACATTTTACTATATATGCATTTTTCAGACGCACTTCCTGGCCCGGAGTCATGCGGAAGAATTTTTTCGGAGCTTCTTCCATGAAGTCCTCGCGTTCCATCCACAATTCTCGGCTGAATTCGATTGTATGAGAACCAGCACTTAAATCTTCCGGATTATTGATTGCTTCCATTTCTTCAACTTTGCCTTCCGGATAGTTTGTTACGATAAGTTTTACCGGATCCAGCACAGCGGAAACTCTTGTTGAACGTGCATTCAAGTCCTCGCGAACCGCACTTTCCAACAGAGCAAACTCATTCAATGCATCATATGTTGTGTATCCGATTTTGTCAACAAACTTACGGATAGATTCAGGAGAATATCCTCTGCGGCGGAAACCGCAAATTGTCGGCATACGAGGGTCGTCCCATCCGTTGACAAGTCCTTCTTTAACCAAAGTAAGTAAGTTTCGTTTACTCATCAGTGTATAGCTCAGGTTAAGTTTGTTGAACTCTGTCTGTCTTGGACGGTTATCGTCCAAATCTTTTCCTTCTTTCAGCCAGTCAATGAATAAATCATAAAGCGGGCGGTGAGGTACAAACTCAAGTGTACAAAGTGAATGAGTTACACCTTCAAAGTAGTCGCTCTGTCCGTGTGCAAAGTCATACATTGGGTAAACTTTCCATTTTGTACCTGTTCTGTGATGAGCAGTTTTCAGAATTCTGTAAATAATAGGGTCGCGGAAGTGCATGTTGCTGTTAGCCATGTCAATTTTAGCACGTAAAGTCATGCTTCCTTCTTCAAATTCACCCTCGTTCATTCTGCGGAACAAATCCAAGCTCTCTTCAATTGGGCGATTGCGATATGGGCTTTCAATACCAGGCTGAGTTGGAGTACCTTTTTGTTGTGCTATAACTTCTGATGACTGTTCGTCAACATATGCTTTGCCTTCTTTAATCAATTTGATAGCAAAGTCATATAATTGCTGGAAATAGTCAGACGCATAATAAACATTATCCCAGTGGAATCCAAGCCATTTGATATCCTCTTCGATGGCTTCGATGTATTCTACGTCTTCTTTTACAGGATTTGTATCGTCGAAACGTAAGTTGCAGATACCTCCGTGTTTTTCAGCAATGCCAAAGTCCAGACAAATAGCCTTGGCATGACCAATATGCAGATAACCGTTCGGTTCAGGCGGGAATCGAGTTTGTACACGTCCGCCATTTTTACCTTCGGCCAAATCTTTTTCAACTGCAGCTTCAATAAAATTCAAGCTTTTTTTGCTTTCTTCTTCTGTTATATTGATTTCGCTCATATTATAAGAAGTTTTATTTGTCTTCGTTTTTAGATGGCAAAGTTAGTAATTTTTTTATTTTTAATACGAATAAGTTCCTAAAGGAGTTGGAAAAACATTTAATATTAATAACTGAAAAATTCTTTCGGATGTAACGTAAATTATATCCGAAAGAAAATTGATTTTCTTCCGAATGTAATTGAGGGTGTATCAAAATTCAGGTACACCCTCTTTTCATATCCAACCGAAAAGCAAAGATAGAAAAGGGACAAAGCCCCGACTTTCACAAGCCAGGGCTT
>CASFJQ010000024.1 GCA_949295065.1 uncultured Parabacteroides sp.
GGGGCGACGATAAAAAAAGAACAAAATCAATTTGTTTTCCCGACAGCAGATTTTAAAAGTGGTGAGTGGGTGTGGTCTAAAGACGCTACGCTAACTTCATCTGAAGAACTGTCTGCTTTGCTTATTACCGGTTATGGAACTAAGACGGAAACAGATATTGAGGATAAAGGTTTGCCCATGTCGTTTAAAAAAGACGATGTGGTGATAACAACAGAGACCAACCAGTCGCTGGAGTTTGGGATGAAGAGGGCGGTGGTGAAGCTTAATGCCAAATTCCATAATGACGGATTGGAAACTACAGTCAATCAAATATCTTTTGGAAATTTTCAGGCTGGTAAAGGTTTTTTGTTTGAGCAAGGAGATGATATAATTGTTCCTGATTGTGTAACATATTCAAATTATACAACTTCAGATGATTATTCTCTGACAATCGGAGCCGGAGAGGATAAGTCGGTTTGTTTTTACCAGTTGCCGTCGGCAGCTGATGCCGGGAATTATACTATCGGTTTTTCGCATAATAATAACCCATTCGGTCCGGCTTTACTCAGTCAATCGTCAATAAAACGGAATACCCAGTTGGATATAATGGTTACGCTGAAAACAGACCGTATCATATTCGGTGTGCCAAAGGTAAATCCTTGGGAAACTGCTACGGGTGGAATTATTATTGTAGATTAATAAAGTGTTTTGAAATATGATAAACAACAAATCAATATTATATGCCCTGTTTCTGGGGATAGCTGCAACGGCTTGCACCGAAAGCGAAGATATAAAACCGGAATATGATGATTCGAGTTTTATAAATTTTAGTGTTCCTGCTCAGGTTAAATCATCAGACGGGGCAGGTGAGACGAAAAGTGTTTTGCTGGATGCTCTGCCTGTTGGTTCAAGTTTCGGTGTTTTGGGATATTGTGTGCCATATACGGTGGGAACAACAACACCGGACTATAACAATGGTTCAGCTATATGGTCGTTGAAGAAGAAGCTTTGTCCTCCCGATGTGTTTTTCGAACAGAAAGTTATTGTAGGCGATAATGGCTGTACTTATGACCGTAACGGAGGAACTAGTAATGACCCTAAATATTGGTATAAAGAGGGATATGATACGAATAACAAATCGAATGGTTCTATCCCGGATGCGGAAAACTATAATTACAATTTCTTTGCTTATTATCCGTATGAAGGATGTTTTACTGTTGATGCTCCGGCAGCAGTAGGTGCAGCAGGCGCGCCTGTATTTACATTTACAATGCCGCAGAGTGGAGACTCAGAGACTACAGAACTTAGCCATGACAACACACCTGATGCCATGCTTGCCGTGTTGTATAACCAGACGAAGGATAACGGAAGTGTACGGTTTACTTTCAGCCACGTTCTGACGGCTTTAGGGTTTGAGGTCAATAATTTCAGCGATTATGATTTGACAATACATTCCATAAAGTTAGGAGGCTCGTTTTATAAAAAAATCAATATTGACCTGACGGGAGATAATGTGGCTTTTTCTTTTCCAGAAGATAGGTATAAAGGTAAATATACGATATTTGACGGCACGGCAATGGAAGGTGGAGGTTTAAGCCTTCCTGCGCCAACTGGCGAGAATACTGTTACATCATCGCGAAGCCCTATCGGCCCTAATTCGGGAGATGATATAAACGAAAATTTCGTTATGCTTATTTCCGGAACAGGCACAAGTTTTGGAGAAGAAGTAAAAGTGATTATTGATTATACTTTTAATAATGTTAGGGTACCAAATAAAGAACTTACCCGTCCCGGAACATTTACGCCCCAACCAGGGAAAAGATATATAGCACAGTTGAATTTTGTGGGTGACGCTTTTGTTATAAACTTCGTTGTGGATAACAATGGAGAGTGGCAAAACGGTGCAGCTGATGACGGAAATACAGGAAATGACGATATAGTTTTTGAATAATAATTCAAGTTTCGCAAGCTCAACTTTCTGGTTACGAGTTGACAAGAAAACAAGTTGACAAGAGTTCTTATATAAAAAGTACGAAGTAAAAGGTGTTTGACCTTGGCAACTTTTAAGATGAATAACTTGCGAAATATAATTAATAATAATATATAAACAATATAAAGTGTATGAATATGAGGATTAATAATATATTGCGGAACTTTGTTTTAATATTGTTTCTGTCCGGTATTTTCCCATCATGCGTGCAGGATGATATGTTTACTCCGGAAATCCCCGCTAATACATCATCGTCCGTACTTAGCTTTATAAGTGACCCTATGGAGAGATATAAGGTGACTACACGTGCCTCTTATACCAAAGATGATGAAGAAAAGAAAATAAATAATATTCATGTATTTTTCTTTGATGAAGATGGTGACTATCTGAAAGGGGGCTATCTTACTGGATATCCAAGTGCGCCTGATGATGGTGGATATTATGCTTTGGGAGAGGGTGTCACATCTTTGAAAATTGATGATGAAAAATTTGTGGATACTGATAAGGCAAAGAATGCAATTATATATGCTGTGGCAAATGTGGACCAGCTTATGTTTTCAAAATTCGATGAAAATGGATTACCAACGAATGTAAAAACTTTATCCGATTTGGAAAATATGGATTTCTCGTTGGGGGAAAATATATCATTGGGTATTCCAAAAAATGGCTTGCCGATGGTAAGCAAAGTACAAATGGATTTGACTTCATCAACTAAGGAACATATAGTTGAGCTTAAGTCTTTGATGTCGCGTATTGATGTGAATATAAGTCTTGAGTCAGATATAACTGACCATAATTATCCGGCTATGACTTTGGTTGACTGGACAGCAAAGAATATCCCGGTTAAAGGCTCTTTTTCTGAGCTTACTGGTAATGCTCAGACAGGTGATAAATGGGGTGATGAAACATGGACTAAGGATATAAATACTTCATTACAGAAGACAATATACAATAAGAATGGAGAGATTGCGCTTTCTTTCTATATGTTCGAGAATATTCAGAATGCGGAATGGAAGAAGAATGAGGGAGAAGATTGGCAGAAAGAGCCTGATCCAAAAGATCCCGGAAGTTTGTATCCGGCAGAAATTATTAAAAATGATAAGCTTGCATACCAGAAACAGCGGTATAAACCGTATCTTGCAAACAAAAACGCTGCTGCGGTTCAGCTCCATGCGTTTTATTCTACTTATAATGAATCAGGTAGCGGTACGGCAACTTATGATGTATATTATACTCTTTATCTAGGAGCCAATCATACAGATGACTTTAAGGTAAAGAGAAACCATAAGTATGAGAATAATATAACAATCAAAGGTCTGACGCAAGTGGGTACAAATCCTAACCATATAACATTTGACGCACGAGTAAATGTGAAAGACCAGGATAATGAATTCTATATTGCCATGCTCCGTGAACGTAACCACGATGCCCATTTCTGCGTTACTCCGATGGATGTTTACCTATTTAAAGATGTTGATGGGAATGGTCTTAATCCTACAATGGAAGTTGTATTGGGAGAGATTGATGATGAAACAGGAGAGATAAAAAATGTACCTGGTTGGATAAGGATGGAGAAAATTTGTGCTGGTGATATGGCTAAAGGAACGGTAAATCAGTCCGGCTTTTCTGAATATGTGAAAGGTTCATCAGGGAGCGGAACTCATTTGGCAACACACCAACCTTGGTATGCAGGAAATGGAAAGCGGGCTTTCTTTACAAAAGATTTGCTTACGAATACACTTAATGAATCAGGTAAAAAAGTAACTATAGATAATACTCGCGACCGAGTGTATTTTTATATAGATGAGAATTTGCAACTGCAGGACAGAAGCGCAATAGTTACTCTTATATATAAGGAAAATGGAACTGAGATTAAGAGGAGGACTATTGAGATTGGGCAGACGCATTTTTTGCCGGTGACAATACAGGAGGAATATAGTGGAAGTGAAATATTAGGAGTTCATCTAGGTTATAAATTTTTCAGAGATGTAACTATATACATGGAAGCTTATGAAGAGTATTTGGATCATTATGATCCTTTAGATGAACATAGAACTGATCAAATTTACAATGGACTTTCATGGAGTAGAAGAGATGTTCCACAAGATATTTTGTTAGATAATGTTAATGCTAGGTATTATTTTTGGATTGACCGTCCTGTACTTCCTGATTATTACGATTATGCAACAACATATACAGAACCTTCGCATAATTGGTACCAAGGTATTGAGTTTACAAATCAGATAATTGATAAAACAGGACAAGGAGTTATGGTGATGAATGATATTCCAAGATCAGCTGCGGAATATTGTTATAATAAAAACAAGAGAGAGTCTAACGGAACAGTTTCAGTTTCAAATAAGAAGTATTTCCTTCCTGGAATTAGGCAGATGGAGAAAGCTCTTAAAGCATATTATACAACATTCCCGGAATTTCAGGAGAGTTATTATTGGAGTTCTGCTGTTGGTGAAGAATGGAATGGTTCTTCGGGGCAAAACAAAGAGCGCGCACGTGCAACCAAGATAAAACCTGATGGTAATTATTATAATAGTGGTGGTGGTGATCGTAATGGTGGTTATACTTATGCTTATGAAAAAGGTAACGGAGGTTATGCTAAAAGAACTGAATCTTTGCGCATTAGAGCATTTAGAAATGATTTGAAATAATACAAGGCTGAAAGCCTTGGGTTTATAGCCCATGGTGTGAGCCCTGGGTTATGATAATCCCTCTTCTCATCGCAGCTCTGAAAGAGCGCGGCAAAAGAACAAAGTGCCGCTCTTTCAGAGCTATTTTATATTTGTGGTGGCTTTAACCCAGGGCTTACACCCTGGGCTAAGCTAAAGGCTTTCAGCCTTAATTTCTTTTACAAAAAAATCTCTGTGTTCTCTGCGACTCTGTGTTTAAATAATTTGTTATTATCAAATTAATTCCCTAAACTTGCAATGTAACCATAAAAATAGCCTTTCTATGAAACAAAGTATATTTATCAATCCGTTTGTTGACCTAGTGTTTTTGCAACCAGCCTTATTTATGAGCGTGGACTTTACTGTATTAGCCGTGCCCTAGCCGGTCGGACAAGATTGGTTACGGATGTAATTTCGAGATAACTCCCCCCCCCGTGTATGGAATATTCAGAACAAATCTTCAATAAAATGGAAAAAGGAGAAATAGTATTGTATCAGCCAGATGAAACGGTCAAGCTGGAGGTACGTATGGAAAATGAAACAGTATGGCTTACGCAAGCTCAGATTGCAGAACTATTTGAACGTGATAGAACTGTTATAACAAAACATATAAACAATGTATTTAAAGAAAAAGAACTGGAAGAAAAAAGCAATGTGCAATTTTTGCACATTGCAAATTCCGATAAACCTGTAAAGTATTTCAGTTTAGATGTAATTATTTCTGTAGGATATAGAGTAAAGAGCACCAGAGGTACACAGTTCAGGCAATGGGCGAACCGTGTATTAAAAGATTATCTTTTAAAAGGCTATTCCGTCAATCAACGGCTTAATGACATGGGAAAAGAGCTTGCTGAAATAAAGGAAACTCTCTATGAACATTCGAAAAAGATAGACTTCTTTGTCCATACCTCACTGCCTCCGGTTGAAGGTATCTTCTTTGATGGGCAGATATTTGATGCCTACAAGTTTGCAACGGATCTTATCAGGTCTGCCGGAAAATCCCTTCTTCTGATAGATAACTATGTTGATGAGTCTGTGTTGCTTATGTTGAGCAAGCGAAATCCGGGTGTGTCTGCCACTATATATACGCATAAGATTACACCGCAGCTGCAGCTTGACCTAGAGAAGCATAATGATCAGTATTCGCCAATCAATATCAGAGCCTACAGGAACAGCCATGACCGTTTCCTTATAGTTGACGATAAGGAAGTTTACCATATCGGAGCATCACTGAAAGATCTGGGCAAGAAAATGTTTGCTTTCTCTAAGATGCAGATAGATCCTGGTCTTATAACTGACAAACTGTAGGAGTTATCAGTGTAAGCTCTTTCGGGGGGGCTTCCATACATAGCCTATTGGAGAGGGTGCTGCAAAACAAAATAGAAATTAAACACAGAGATACAAAATACAGAGGAAATATGTTGAGAATAAATAGAATCTCTGTGTTCTCTGTGACTCTGTGTTTAAAATAGTTTTCTTGTTAACTTCTCTTCTTGTCAACTTGTTATCTCGAAGTTTAGCTTGCGAAACTTGAGTAAATGAATTATATTTGCACCTTTCAAGAAAAAGAAAATAATAAAATATATATAGAATTATGTTTGATAATCTTAGCGAACGCTTAGAACGCTCGTTCAAATTGTTGAAAGGTGAGGGTAAAATCACCGAGATTAATGTAGCGGAAACATTGAAAGATGTGCGTCGTGCATTGTTGGATGCCGATGTTAACTATAAAGTTGCCAAGAGCTTTACCGACACGGTGAAGGAAAAGGCGCTTGGACAGAATGTGCTTACTTCTGTTAAGCCTAGCCAGTTGATGGTGAAGATTGTGCACGATGAGTTGGCACAGCTGATGGGTGGCACAGCAACTGAGCTTAATCTTGAGGGAAAACCTGCGGTTGTTTTGATGTCTGGTTTGCAGGGTTCTGGTAAGACTACATTTACAGGAAAGCTTGCCAATATGCTGAAGACAAAGAAGAACAAGAAGCCGCTGCTTGTTGCCTGCGACGTTTATCGTCCTGCTGCTATCGAGCAGTTGCGGATTCTTGCCGAGCAGATAGGTGTTCCTGTATATTTGGAAGAGGGCAACAAGAATCCGGTTGAAATTGCTCTTAATGCTATAAAGGAAGCGAAGGCTAAGGGTAATGACCTGGTAATTGTCGATACTGCCGGACGTCTTGCTATAGACGAGCAGATGATGAACGAAATCACTGCAATAAAGGCTGCTATCAATCCTAACGAAACTTTGTTCGTGGTGGATGCGATGACAGGTCAGGATGCAGTGAATACTGCAAAGGAATTCAACGACAGATTGGATTTTGACGGTGTTGTTCTTACTAAGCTGGACGGTGATACTCGTGGTGGTGCTGCTTTGTCAATCCGCACAGTCGTAAACAAACCTATCAAGTTTGTGGGTACTGGCGAGAAGATGGATGCATTGGATGTTTTCCATCCTGAACGTATGGCAGACCGTATTTTGGGTATGGGTGATATCGTTTCGTTGGTTGAACGTGCCCAGGAGCAGTATGACGAAGAAGAAGCAAAACGCCTGCAGAAGAAGATTGCCAAAAACCAGTTTGACTTCAATGACTTTATTACTCAGATTCAGCAGATAAAGAAGATGGGTAACTTGAAAGAGCTTGCATCTATGATTCCTGGTGTTGGCAAGGCTTTGAAAAATGTTGATATCGACGACAATGCGTTCAAGAGCATTGAGGCTATCATATATTCAATGACTCCGGAGGAAAGAACTAATCCGGCAATTCTGAACGGTTCTCGCCGTCAGCGTATTGCGAAAGGTAGCGGTACTTCAATCCAGGAGGTGAACAAACTTATCAAGCAGTTCGACGAAACCCGTAAGATGATGAAGATGCTTACTTCAATGAAGTCGGGTAAGGGATTGCCTAAGTTGCCGATGTTCAGAAAGTAATAATAGGAAACAAGGCTTCAGATACAAGTTGACAAGGTGGATTCCCTTCCTCGTCAACTTGTCAACTCGTTTCCTCGTCAACTTTAATTTTATCAAGAACTTAAAAACCTAAGATCATGGAACCATATAAATTATTAGACGGAAAGGCAACATCCGCACAGATGAAGGCGGAAATGGCCGAAGAAGTTGCCCGTATAAAGGCAGAAGGTGGAAAGATTCCACATTTGGCAGCGATATTGGTGGGTCACGATGGTGGCAGCGAAACCTATGTGGCAAGCAAGGTTAAGACTTGTGAGGAGATAGGTTTTAAATCAACGCTGATCAGATATGAGGCGGATGTTACGGAAGAGGAGCTTCTTGCCAAGGTTGATGAGTTGAATAATGATCCGGATGTTGACGGTTTCATCGTTCAGCTGCCTTTGCCAAAGCATATTTCGGAGCAGAAAGTTATTGAGGCTATAGATTATCGCAAGGATGTTGACGGTTTCCATCCTATAAATGTTGGAAGAATGTCTATTGGTTTGCCATGTTTTGTGTCTGCAACTCCTGCCGGAATACTTGAGTTGCTGAAACGCAACAATATTGAAACACAGGGAAAACATTGTGTTGTTCTTGGTAGAAGCAATATCGTGGGCAAGCCTATGGCTACGCTTATGATGCAGAAGGCTTATCCTGGTGACTGCACAGTGACTGTATGCCATAGCCGTTCAAAGAATCTTAAGGAAATGTGCCTTCAGGCTGATATAATAATTGCTGCTCTTGGTGTTCCGGGATTCGTAACAGCGGATATGGTTAAAGAAGGTGCGGTGATTGTTGATGTTGGAACAACAAGAGTTCCGGACGCTACACGCAAGAGCGGTTTCCGTCTTTCAGGAGATGTGAAGTTCGACGAGGTGGCTCCGAAATGTTCTTATATAACACCTGTTCCCGGCGGGGTTGGTCCGATGACGATTATTTCGTTGATGCGCAACACGTTGCTGGCGGGAAAGAAAGAGATTTATAAGTGATAAGGTTGGCGAGTTGGTAAAGGGGAGGTCCTTTTGCCAACTCGTTTTTTTAGGAGGCAAGGAGTTAAGGAGTTAAGAAGTCAAGGAGTTAAGTAGTTAAGTAGTCAAGTAGAATATTATGGTGTTTGATGTTGTTCCCTTGTATCTGAATCCTTGTCAACTTGTCCCCTGAATCCTTGTCAACTTGTCTCTGATGCCTTGTATCTGAATAAATTCACATCCTAACTTCAATCAATTCTAATTACATGAAAACAAAGGCATTGCTTCTGCAGATAGAAAAGAGAAAGAAGCGTCTGCTAAGGCAGATTGAATACCGCAGATTAAGACGTGTGCGTCGTAAGCGGACTCCTCAATATACTTATTGCAAGAATTGCGGCACAAAGCTTGATGGAATGTACTGTTACCAGTGTGGACAGTATGCTTTGGACATAGAGCAGCCGTTTTGGAAATATATACTACAGTATTTCGAGAATGTATATCAGTTTGACGGCAAGGTTTGGCTCACCTTGTATTATCTTTTCCGCCGTCCGGGATTTCTTACCTGTGAGTTCAATGCGGGTAAGATAAATTCGTATGTTCATCCTTTGAGGTTGTTCATGTTCCTGTCGTGTCTGTTTTTCCTGTTTTTCTTTTCATTGATACCGTCCAATCCTGGAGATATTGGTGTGTCGATGACTGACGAAAGGGCGGATTCATCGAAAGTGACGGTTGGTGATGTGCTGGTGGATGTGCAGTTATCGGAAGATATTCTGGACTACTGGTATGATGATTTAGATGAAGAAGAGCGTAAAGCTGCAGCAGCCATAGACACTGTGATAAGTTTTTGTGGAGATTCTGTGGCGCGTAAGGAACTTGGATATATCGGCAAGCAGAAACCGTCGGCGGATGGAGACACTATGGCTTTGTTTACCGTTCCTAAAGTATTGCTGGAAGAAGGATTCCTGAAACCTTTACCGGGGGATAGCAGTGCATATGCCTTGTCGGACGACAAGAATTATTTTGACACTCAGCCGAAAGAGGTCGATAGGGAAATAAGGAAGATGGAAAATGAGCTTAATTTCGGTGCTTTGGTTTCGTGGTATTCTTCGTATTTCCCCATTGTATTATTGTTGCTGATACCGGTGTTTGCCTTTCTTCTGAAGCTTTTCTTCCGTAAGGAAAAAATGGCATATATGAAACACTATGCTTTTGCGCTGCATCTTCATTCGGTTCTTTTGATTCTTGTGGCGATTAATCTGCTGTGGGTATATTACACCAAAACTCCATACAACAAGGAGGTTACGCTTGTGCTTATAAACCTGTTCTTGGTTTATATGTGGCTTGCCATACACCGGGTTTATGAGCGGACTGGATGGATAAAGTCATTTATCAAGACAGGTTTGCTTTACGTTATTTATATGATAATCCTGTTTGCTGCCATTATCGGAACTTTTGTCTGGTGTGCGGTGCATTTGTTTGGTGTGGATTTTTCAAAATATATGTAATTGCGGGAGGAAACGAGATGTTAGAAGGATATAAGGAAAAACTGTTGAAGCAAAAGAATAAAATATCACGGCATATTGAATATCGCCGCCTAAAGCGTGTTCGCCGTAAGCACACTCCTGCATATTCGTATTGCAAAAATTGCGGAAAGAAACTGAAAGGGATGTATTGTTCGCAATGCGGGCAGTATGCTCTGGATATAGAACAGCCATTCTGGAAATATTTGCTGCAATATATAGAGAATGTATATCAGTTTGACGGTAAGGTGTGGCTTACGTTGTATTATCTTTTTCGCCGACCCGGATTTCTGACCAGGGAATTCAATGCAGGCAAAATAAATTCATATGTTCATCCTTTGAGATTGTTCATGTTCCTGTCATGCTTGTTCTTTATTTTCGCATTTTCTCTGATTGGAGATTTTAATGATTTGAAGTCACGTACGGAAATGATGGATAATATTGAAATTGTAAGTACATCTGATGAAGAGGAATATCATGAGGTGGCAGATATTCACGGGTTGGAAGATACTGTTGTATGGAGCGTTACGGATACATCAATGCTATCGGAATATAAACCTGCTCTGAGAATATTGGAGTCGCCATATTCGGATACTTTTCGCGTAAAGGTGACGAAGATAGTATTTGAAGATATTTTTTCGCGGTGGGAGAAATCTGATTCAATTTATGTGCTGACGGAAGATTCCTTGCATAAGGCCGTTGTGAATGAGTCGCAAATTAAGAATAGAGAGCTGAAGGACCTTCGTTCGGAGGTTGAATATAACAAGTTGGTTTCGTGGTATTCGTCGAACTGGCCATTGATAGCATTGCTTCTGATTCCGGTTTTTGCTGTTTTGCTGAAATTCCTTTTCAGGAAAGAGAAATTGGGATATATGATGCATTTGGTTTTTGCATTGCATATGCATTCGGTGTTGCTGATAATTTCGGCATTCATGCTTGTTCTTTTGTGGAATGGAATAAATATTTCTGTAATATATAATCTGTCGTTGGCATATTTCTTTGTTTATAGTGTTATAGCTGTCAGAAGAGTTTATTCCAGAAGCAGTTGGCTAAAGGCTGCTGTTAAGACAATGCTACTTTACGGATGCTACTTTATAATTTGGATGATAGTTTTCGTTCTGTCTTTATTATGGATTTCAGAAAATATATTGGAATAAAAACTTTAAAATATTTGCAGAATTAAAAATTATCCTTACCTTTGCACCGTCTTAAAGAAACAGCGCCTGCTGAAAGACGAAACATGGTGAATGTAGCTCAGTTGGTTAGAGCGTCGGATTGTGGTTCCGAAGGTCGTGGGTTCGAGCCCCATCTTTCACCCTCTTTGTCAAGAGGTGGCGATTCTTAAGATTATATGGTGAATGTAGCTCAGTTGGTTAGAGCGTCGGATTGTGGTTCCGAAGGTCGTGGGTTCGAGCCCCATCTTTCACCCGTTTTTATAAAGGCTTTGTGTTCAGGCACAGAGCCTTTTTTCATTTAAAATGCTTCCCAAGCCGTTTTCTTGTCAACTTTAATTAGTCGTGTTTTCTCAAAACAAATAATTTTATATCTTTGTTATACTATAATAGAGAAAAGACTATTTATAATTTTCTGAAAAAGAATACAAGTCAGTTCCTACTAAATAATAATGATATAATATATGAAAACAAACTTAAGCTCGCAAATCACGCTTACGCGTATTCCCCAGAAATACTATCGTCCGGAGAATGCTTATGAGCATTCAGTGTTGACTCGTTTGGAAAAAGTTCCTACAACAATTTATGAATCTTTGGAAGAAGGTTCTTTTGCTGTGGCAAAGGAAATTGCCTCACAGATCCGTAAAAAACAGAGTGCAGGAGAAAAATATGTTTTGGCATTGCCTGGTGGACGCTCTCCGCTGAATGTTTATAAAGAGTTGATTCGTATGCATAAAGAAGAACAGCTAAGCTTCAAGAATGTTGTTGTTTTTTTGGAATATGAATTCTATCCTCTGTCTGCTTCTGATGCAGGAGTTTTGGGTAAGGTGAAAGAAGACTTCCTTAATCATGTAGATATTTGTCCTGAGAATATTTATGCACCGGATGGCATGATGCCAAAAGATGTAATATTTGATTTCTGCAACCAGTATGAAGAACATATTCAGCAGTTGGGTGGTATCGACTGTATGTTGCTGGGAATAGGTCAGTATAGTAATATCATGTTTAATGGAGCAGGTACTACTCCAAATTCACGCATCCGTCTTGTGCTTTTGGAAGGTGCATCCCGTAAAGAGGCTTCACGCCGTTTCTCTTCTTCAGAAGCTATCCCTTCAAGTGTTATTACAATGGGTGTATCAAACATGATGAAGGCTAAGAGCGTTGTCCTTCTTGCTTGGGGCGACGACAAGGCTGATGTAATTGCCAAGACTGTTGAGGAAAGAATAACAGATAATGTTCCTTCTTCTTATTTGCAGACTCATATCAATGCTAAAATCATTGTGGATTTGTCTGCTGCTTATAGCCTGACTCGTATCAGTCATCCTTGGCTTGTTACAAGCTGCGAATGGGACAACAAGCTTATCCGCCGTGCAATCGTATGGTTGTGTTTGAAGACAGGAAAACCTATCCTTAAGTTGACAAACAAGGATTATAGTGAAAATGGATTGGGCGAGCTGTTGGCATTGTTTGGCTCTGCTTATAATGTAAATATCAAGATATTCAATGATATTCAGCATACAATTACCGGCTGGCCTGGTGGCAAGCCTAATGCTGATGATTCAAGCCGTCCGGAAAGAGCAACTCCATATCCTAAGAAAGTCATTGTGTTCAGTCCGCATCCTGATGATGATGTTATTTCAATGGGTGGAACTCTCCGTCGCTTGTGTGACCAGAATCATGACGTACATGTTGCTTATGAAACATCAGGAAACATTGCAGTTGGCGATGAGGAAGTAATCCGCTATTGTGAGTATTTGCGTGATGTTTGCGATAAATATTCACCTAACGACACAACAGTTAAGGACAAGGCTGAAGAGATCATCAAATATTTGCGCTATGAAAAGGTTGAGAATGGCGAACCAGAAAGAAAAGATGTCCTTTTCATGAAAGGAACTATCCGCAGGGAAGAAGCTCGCCACGGTTGCAGATATTCAGGTGTGAAAGATGACCATGTTCATTTCCTTGATTTGCCTTTCTATGAAACAGGTATGGTTCAGAAGAATCCTCTTGGTGAAGTTGACAAAGATATAGTAAAAGCATTGATTCAGGAAATTAAGCCGGACCAGATGTTTGTTGCCGGTGATTTGGCTGACCCTCACGGAACTCACAAGGTTTGTCTGGACGCTGTGCTTGCAGCTATCGACGAGGTCAAGAACGAGGAATGGATGAAGAATTGCCGAGTATGGATGTATCGTGGTGCATGGGCAGAATGGGAAATGGACCACGTTGAAATGGCTGTTCCTATTTCACCTGAAGAATTGCGCCATAAGAGAAATGCTATTCTGAAACACCAGTCTCAGGCAGAAAGCGCTCCGTTCCTTGGCGATGACGAAAGATTGTTCTGGCAGCGTGCTGAAGACCGTAACCGTGCAACTGCTGATTTGTATCGTCAGCTTGGTTTGGCTTCATATGAGGCAATGGAGGCATTTGTTCAGTATATTCCGCTATAATATATACACATTTAACTTAAGTCTCGCAAGTGTCATAACTTATGGAGTTACAGGAGTTAGAAGAGGAGTTATAGGAGTTAACGGCTGATGTCATAACACCATTAAACTCCTTTAACTTCTTGAAGTTGAGCTCGCGAAACATAAGTGTTTTATAAGTATAGCCGGGAAACAGAATTGCTAATTTGGTTTGAAAGAACCAGATGTGTATTGCAATCTGTTTCCCGGCTTATTTATTGCAAATTCTGACAAATTTTACTGTTTTTGATATATTTCCTTATCTTTTGTTGTTTTTATGAAAAATAATATATAATATTGCTGTCGTCAATTAAAAAAATAATGCAAAAGCAATGACAATAATAGGTTTATCATATTATACTTGGGCATTGATGATGACCCCTTGGGGGGTTAGATAATAAATACTTCGTATGTATTTCATGCATTGAGCTGTATGCTCTGCATGAAAGTCTTTTTTTTTCATATTAATTTTCTTGTTTGAGCTTGATGCTGTTTGCTGTTTTAGTAAACAGGCATGGATAATTGTTGGCTTAAGCATATTTTATAATCAATGTTGACTGTTTTTATAACAGCATCTTAGAAAAATCAACAAAACAAATTATGAAAGTATTGAAATTTGGCGGAACATCTGTTGGTTCTGTTGAGAGTATTTTGACAGTAAAAAAGATAGTAGAATCCATAGAAGAACCTGTAATTGTTGTTGTATCGGCTTTAGGTGGAATCACTGATAAGTTGTTGAATACTTCTGCTTTGGCTGCTAAGGGTGATTTGGGTTATGAAAAGGAACTTTTGGAAATAGTTACCCGTCACCTTAATGTTATCGAAGGAGTGATTCCTGAACAGGAACAGCGTTTCGACGCTCAGAAAAAAGTCATGGCATTATTGGATGAACTTGGAAATATCTTCAAAGGAGTTTATCTGATTAACGACCTTTCTGCAAAGACTTCGGATACGATTGTAAGTTACGGTGAAAGATTATCATCATTGATTATCTCGTATGTGATAAAGGATGTATGTCTTTTCGATTCCCGTAAATTCATTAAAACCAGAAAACAGTTCAGCAAGCATATAGTGGATTTTGATGTTACCAACAGTTTGATAAAGGAAACATTCAATCCGCTGCCAAAGGTTTCTCTTGTTCCGGGATTTATTTCATCTAATGTTGAAAATGGTGAAGTTACTAACCTTGGAAGAGGTGGTTCGGATTATACTGCTTCAATCCTTGCTACTGCACTTGATGCTTCAATCCTGGAGATATGGACTGATGTGGATGGATTTATGACTGCCGACCCTCGTGTTATCAGTACAGCTTACGTTATTGACCATCTGAGCTTTACTGAGGCTATGGAGTTGTGTAACTTCGGTGCTAAGGTTATATATCCGCCAACAATATATCCGGTTTATCATAAGAATATTCCGATAAGAATATTGAATACTTTCAATCCTGAAGCCAAAGGAACATACATCTCAAGAGAGAAAGTTGAAGATGGAAGAGCTATTATTAAAGGTATCTCTTCTATCAATGATACTTGTCTGATTACTGTTCAAGGTCTGGGTATGGTCGGTGTTATTGGTGTCAATTACAGAATATTCAAGACTCTTGCAGAAAATGGAATTAGCGTGTTTATGGTTTCTCAGGCAAGTTCGGAAAACAACACGACTTTTGCTGTCAGAAATGCTGACGCTGACTTGGCTGTGAAAGTTCTGGATGAAGAGTTTGCTCTGGAACGTGCTCAGGGTGATATGAATGATACAGTGGCAGAGAAGGACCTTGCCACAGTTGCGATTGTCGGTGAGAACATGAAACGCACTCCTGGTATAGCAGGAAAATTGTTCGGTACATTGGGCAGGGCTGGTATCAGTGTGATAGCTTGTGCCCAGGGTGCTTCAGAAACTAATATATCATTTGTAATCAAACGTGAATATCTGCGTAAAGCTCTGAACTCAATACATGATTCCTTTTTCCTTTCTGAATACAAGGTGTTGAACTTGTTCATTGCCGGAATTGGTACTGTAGGAGGAAATTTGCTTGAACAGATTCGTCAGCAGCAGCCTAAGCTGATGGAGCAGAATGGGCTGAAATTGAAAATTGTCGGTGTTGCCAATTCCAAGAAAGGAATTTTCAGCAGAAGCGGAATTGACTTGAATACATATAAGGAGAACCTGAAGGAGAATGGTATTGATTGCAATCCTGACATTCTTTGTGAGGAAATTCTGAAAATGAATATTTATAACTCTGTTTTTGTTGATTGTACGGCTAGTCCTGATGTTGCACGTTTGTATAAGAAATTGTTGAGCCGCAACGTATCTGTTGTTGCAGCAAACAAAGAGGCAGCATCTTCAGAGTATGAAAATTATATTTCGCTGAAAGAGACAGCGCGTCATCGAGGCGTAAAATTCCTGTTCGAGACAAATGTCGGTGCAGGTCTGCCTATTATCAACACAATGAATGATTTGATGAACAGTGGCGACCATATTCTTAAGCTGGAAGCTGTTCTTTCCGGAACATTGAATTATATATTCAATACTATCAGTGCCGATATTCCATTCAGCAAAGCTGTCCAGATGGCTAAGGAAGCAGGATATTCAGAGCCGGACCCACGCATTGATTTGAGCGGAAAGGACGTTTTGAGAAAGCTGGTTATTCTTGCTCGCGAAGCAGGATACAAGGTTGAGCAACAGGATGTGAATATCAATCTGTTTATACCTGACCACCTTTTTACCGGAACATTGGATGAATTCTGGAAGAATATTCCGGAACTTGACGAAGGCTTCGAGAAAAAGAGAAAACAGCTTGAAGCAGAAAACAAGCGTTTGAGATTCGTCGCCAAGATGGATAATGGAGCTTGTGAGATTGGATTGCAGGAAGTTGACAGCCATCATCCGTTCTATGAACTGGAAGGCAGTAATAACATTATCATGATTTCCACAGAGCGTTATCATGAATTCCCTATGATAATAAAAGGTTATGGAGCAGGAGCAGATGTTACGGCTGCCGGAGTTTTTGCTGATATAATATCTATTGCAAATATCCGGTAAAATCTTAATTAGTAACTATATAAAGTCAATAATATCCGATGTTTTCTTAAAACTGAGTCTCAGTTTGTAAAAACTAAGTCTTAGTTCGTAAAAACTAAAGTTCAGTTTATAAAAACTAAATCTCAGTTTTAAGATAATGTCGTTATATTCTTACTTTTTTAAGGCACTTGTGAAACTAAATCAGGAACTTTAAACCTAAATAAAAGGAGGAATATTGTGAAACATCTTATAATTCTTGGAGACGGCATGGCAGATGAGCCACTCGATGTGTTGGGTGGAAAAACTCCGTTGCAGTATGCCTCAACTCCTAATTTAGACCAATTATCCAAGATGGGTGTAAACGGCTATTTGAAAACCGTTGAGGATGGTTTCCATCCTGGAAGCGAAGTGGCTAATATGGCTGTGCTTGGATATGATTTGCCTTCAGTTTATGAAGGACGTGGCGTTTTGGAGGCAGCAAGTATAGGCGTTGACCTTCATCCCGGAGAAATAGCGATGAGGTGTAATTTGGTTTGTATCGAGGGCGATATTTTGAAGAATCACTCTGCAGGCCATATATCAACCGAAGAAGCTGACGAACTTATAAAAACTTTGAATGAAGAGCTGGGCTCCGATATGGTGCATTTCTATACCGGAGTTTCCTATCGTCATTTGTTGGTGATAAAGTCCGGAAGTAAAGAGCTTGATTGCACTCCGCCTCATGATGTGCCTTTGCAGCCTTATCGTCCTTTGATGATAAAACCTGTGAATCCTTCTGCGGAAAAGACAGCCGCATTGCTGAATGATTTGATTTTTAAATCAATGGAAGTATTGGAAAATCATCCTGTAAATCTTAAGAGAGCTTCTCAGGGAAAGGACAAGGCTAATTGTATCTGGCCATGGTCGCCGGGTGTAAGACCTGCGATGAAGACTTTGGAGCAGCTTTATGGAATAGGAAAATCATCGGTGATTTCTGCAGTTGACCTTATCCGTGGAATAGGAGTTTATGCCGGAATGAAAGTTATTACGGTCGAGGGTGCTACGGGATTGTATGACACAAATTATGAAGGTAAAGTCGCTGCTGCGCTTGATGCCTTGAAAACAGATGATTTTGTGTATCTTCATATTGAGGCAAGCGACGAGGCTGGTCATGAAGGAAACGTGAATTTGAAAATCAAAACAATTGAGAACCTTGACAGCCGGGTGGTTGGACCTGTGATGAAGGCTCTGTCTTCTTTTGGTGAAGATGTAGCAGTGGCTGTGTTGCCGGATCATCCTACACCTTGCGCAGTGCGAACTCATACAGCTAAGCCTGTTCCTTTTGTTTTCTACAAACCGGGCGAAACACCTGATGCGGTTGAAGTTTATGATGAATTTTCTGTTGCAGAAGGTAAATACGGAATATTGGAAAAAAATCAATTTATTAAAGAATTCTTGAAATGAAATACTATAGTACAAATCACAGTGCCGACATGGCATCTTTGGAATATGCCGTTGTCAAAGGTCTTGCTCCGGATAAAGGCTTGTTTATGCCTGAAAAAATAAATGTGATATCTCCGGATGTAATTGCCAATATGAAGAATCTTTCGTTCAGCGAAATAGCCTGCCTGGTTGCAGAAAATTTATTTGGCGAGGATATTGAGAAAGATGTTTTGGACAAGATTGTTTGCGATACGTTGTCTTTTGATGTTCCGGCTGTTTCTGTAAAGGATAATATATATAGCCTTGAGTTGTTCCACGGTCCTACTTTGGCATTTAAGGATGTAGGAGCACGTTTTATGGCTCGTCTTTCCGGATATTTTACAAGAAAAGAGGGAATGGACAGAGTGAATGTCCTTGCTGCTACATCAGGCGATACAGGAAGCGCGGTGGCAAATGGTTTCCTTGATGTTCCGGGAGTTCATGTATATGTCCTTTATCCAAAAGGAAAAGTCAGCCCTATTCAGGAATGTCAGTTCACTACATTAGGTAAAAACATCACAGCTTTGGAAATTGACGGAACATTCGATGACTGCCAGGCTTTGGTTAAAAGTGCTTTCCTTGATGAGGAATTGAATTCCGCGATGACACTTACTTCGGCTAATTCCATAAATGTGGTAAGACTGCTTCCTCAATCGTTTTATTATTTTTATGCTTATGCGCAGTTGGACAAACTGGGTAAGGCTGATAATTTGGTGTTCTGTGTTCCAAGTGGAAACTTTGGTAATATCACAGCCGGATTGTTTGCACAAAGAATGGGATTGCCGGTCAAGAGGTTTATTGCAGCCAACAACCGCAATGATGTTTTTCTGGAATATCTTAATACCGGTAAGTATAATCCAAGACCTTCTGTAGCTACTATTGCAAATGCTATGGATGTTGGCGCACCAAGTAATTTTGCCAGAATATTGGATTTGTTTGGAGAGAATGCCTGGGAAAATATAAGAAAACAAATTAGCGGTTTCCGTTATACTGATGAGCAAATTGCTGACGCAATGCGAAGAGTCTATAAAGAAACAGGATATATTCTCGACCCTCATGGAGCTTGTGGATTTGCTGCTTTGGAGCAGTCAATAGAATCCGGAGAAACCGGAGTTTTCCTCGAAACAGCTCATCCTGCAAAATTCAAGGACACTGTTGATGGAATACTTGGTATAGATATTGAAATACCTGAAAAATTGCGTGCTTTCATGCGAGGAGAAAAGAAAAGCATAGAACTGCCGAAAGACTTTGATAATTTCAAGGCATTTTTGCTGGGAGAGTAATTTCTTCTTGTCAAATTGTTGGATGAAAGTCTGGCTTTCAGAAATTGAATTATATATAAAATGTCAAAACTGCCTATGCCTGTAAATTGGGAAAAGCAGTTTTGACATTTTTTGTTTTTAGAACTCTACTTTAACAACAACAGGGAAGTGGTCTGAAGGGAAATGACCATACTGCATATCATTCAAAACAGCATATTTCTCAACAGTTACATCTTTTGTTACCCAGATATAATCAATTCTGTTTTTCATCGGAGCGTCGAGTTTAAAGCTGCTGAACGTACCTTCTGTTCCATATCTTGGAGTTTCACATATTTCATGAGAATCGGAAAGGAGTCCGTCCGCTGCAATTATTTTGATAGGCTCGTCAGTTGGGACAGCATTAAAGTCGCCGGTAACGAAAACAGTGGCTCCGCTATCCGCAATTTCTTTTATCTTTTTCAGCAAAAGGTGAGAAGATTCACGTCGTGCCACTTTTCCCTGATGGTCGTAATGCACATTGAAGAAATAGAAAACATTTCCGCTTTCTTTATCTTTGAACTTTCCCCATGAGCAGATACGATTGCAGCATGTCGCATCCCAACCTTTTCCCGGAGTATTCGGTGTTTCTGAAAACCAGAAATCTCCTTTGTCGAGCACTTCAAATCTGTCTTTCTTATAGAAAATGGCAGAATGTTCGCCGGCATCTTCTCCGTCATCACGTCCGTGACCGATATAAGCATAATCTTTAAGTTCGAGAATGTTGTCCAGCTGATGTTTGAAACCTTCCTGAGTTCCGAATATATCGAAATCGTGATACTTGATTAAGCCTTGAACTTTCTTGATTCTGTGAGGCCATGCATCATCTCCGTCATTCGGATTGTCCTGTCTCAGGTTAAATGTCGCTACATTCATTTGAGTTTTGTTCTCACTGTTAGTCTCTGCATTTGCATTAAAGTTTGCTATAAGCATCAAAGCTGAGATAAGGAAAATGTACATTTTTTTCATGACTGAAAATATTATTTTATTGTTATTAGCGAGGCAAAGGAATATAAAAAACACAGATTATCTGTTTATATGTTATATCATTGTTGTTACATTTTTGTTTCAGTTTTTTATCAATTATATAAGTAAATGGATAAATATGAGAATGAGAACATTGATTTGATACACATTTTTCCTGAATTGTAACATAATGTTCCAATTTTGAAACACTTATTATGCCGTATGGGGTTATATTTGCCTCTGTGTAATATATGGTGCTAAATACTATGACAAACCTGGATAATGAAATAAGGATAAACAAGCTTATCAGTAGTTTGCAGAACCTGATGGAATCGGAAAAACTATACTTACAACCAAAATTAAATCGGAAAGCATTAGCTGCAAAACTTAATACTAATGAACGTTATTTGGCTGATGCTATTCAGATAGTCATTGGTGTGACTGTTTCAGCTTTTATAAATAAATATCGCCTTAAACATTCTATGGATTTGTTGATTTCCAATCCGCTTATGAAAATAGAAGATGTGGCTATAGAATCTGGTTTTACGTCGAGAGTTTCGTTTTTTCGTGTCTTTATACGTGAATACGGTTTTTCCCCAACTGATTTCAGATATAATTATTTTGAGGGGAAAAGGAAGTAATAAGCAATTTGAATTATAGTATATTTCCTTAAAAAGCTGCCGATGTTTCCCGAAAAAAAACGTCGGCAGCTTTTTTTAAAGATAACGGATCTAATTTTAGAAAGAAAAATCTATTCCGCCCATAACTACAGCCTTAGGCATTGGGAAACCGTCGTTGATGCTATATCTTGTAGCTGTCAGGTTTTCTCCTTTCACAAATATAGTCAGGCCTTTCTCTTTTGAGCCGAAGCGATATGAAACTTTAGCATTGAGAAGCGCATAATCTTCTTTCTTTGTGCATTCTGCGTCTGTATATAAATCCCAGATAGATTGCATATATACATCGAAAGTAAAACGTCCCGGCGAATAAGTTACACCGGTATATAGTTTATGTGCCGGAGCTCCATTTATAGGATTGCTTTGGTGCAGATAACTGTAGTTCATATCAAAATCCAGATTCTCCAGAATCTGATATCTTGCTTCAAATTCCACTCCTTTATTCACGAATTCTCCCGTATTCATATTCAAAGGCAGTCTTCCTTCCTGAGGAACAGTCTTAATCATGTTCTTACCGTCAATATAGAATCCTGTCAATTCAGCGAACAATTTTCCATCCAAAAATGTCTGTCCTATTGAAAGCTCATAGTTAATCATACTTTCCGGTTTCAAATCAGGATTCTGTGGTGGAAACATATACATTTCCCGGATATTAGGGCTTCTGAATCCTTTACCGACTGATGCTTTGATTACGTTTCCTTCAAATGGACGGACTGTGATACCACCTTGTGGAACCCATTCGCCTCCGAACACACTGTTGTTCTCGTATCTTATACCGGCATTAAGGCTTATCATGTCCAGAAAGTCCTGTTGCATTACAACATATCCTGCTGTTTCGTTTACGTTTTTATCGACCATTGGTTCGCCTTTCCACGCTTTTCCACCCCAGTTTTTGTAGTCCAGACCAAGTGTGAAGTTATTTCCGGGGAACAGACGGAATGACTGGTAAATCATCAAGCCTACGTTGTGGTCATCAGATATAAACTGATATTCCTGAGGCTCTTCGCCTGCATAATATCCGTCGTTAATGTCATGATGTCCCCAGTTGTAGAAAAGTCTCACCGCACCACTTGTTTTCTCAAAGTTGTTTTCAAAGGCGAGCGAGCTTGTTCCACGCAATATATCCATTATATTGTCATAGATTGGCTTGTCAATCATACCCGGATTCTGGTTCCATGATTTTGCAAGACTTAAGTTTCCTGTCGCTTTGTAATGCTCATTGAAGCGATAACCAAGATTCAGGAATCCGTTGGTGATATGGAACTTTGAGTCCGGTCTGTGTCCGTCAGTCCTGTCGTGATTAATGGAAACAAAACTGCTGAAGTTGCCAATATTATATCCGTTGTTGATCATATACTTCTGTGTGTTATATGATCCATACATTATTCTTGCCTGAGTTCTTCGTCCTTCCTGCTGATGGCGGCGTGTAATAATATTCACAACTCCACCCATAGCGTTTGAACCATAAAGAAGTGAACCAGGACCACGGATTACTTCAACTTTGTCAACATCAGACGCAACATATGTATCCGGTAATGAATGTCCGAACAAACCTGCCCATTGAGGCTGTCCGTCGAAAAGAACCAACACCTTGTTTCCGCTACCGACACCACGAATATTTATTGTTCCTGCCGAACCTTCTGACACGCCGAATCCGGTGATACCTTTTTGAGTTACAAACAAACCCGGAACACGATGTGACAGAACAGGAAGAAGGGCGGATTCACTTGTCCTTTCGATTTCATCTCTTGTTATTACTGATATAGACAAAGGAACACTGTTCCTGTTTACCTCTATTTTATTGGCAGAGATAACAACACCCTTCAAATTAATCAGACTATCTGCTTCAATTACATCATTCTCGGCATATCCGCTTATGGCAAGCAGAGCAGTTGAAGCAAGTAGGAAAAATCTCTTCATATACTTCTTATTGATTAGCTGTAAATTTAAGGCAAAAGTAACACCTTTTTTATAATTTGTAGCACTATTTACGGAAAAAGTAACACGAAGATTAAGAAAAGTAACACCAAAGTGGGATTATTTGCTGATTAATCAGCTCTGCTCATCACCAGTTTTCCGTGTTTAATACCTTTGATACCTATCAGATGATCAGCAAATTCCGTCAGTCGGAAAGCTTCACCCATGACTGTCGTTATGTGCAAACAGAAATTCTGGTTTATGTAATATTGAGAAGACGATAAAATGACCTGCTGATATTCCTGCTGTATAGATGATATTCGTGATGTAATGTCTTTTTTTACCTGGTCATACATTATAATTATAGTTCCGGCTACCACATGATTGCATTGCCATTTTTTTTCTGCCGTATTCTTTTCTATCAGAAAGCGAATTGCCTGAGAGCGATTCGCAAAAGCATTGTCTTGAACATATTTATCAAGAGCTTCCAATAAATCTTCTTCTAAAGATACTCCAAAGCGCTTTAGTGACATATTGCCTGTTTACTTATAAGTTTTTGTTATTCAATTGTCTGACTAGAGTTAAAACGGATTCATGGTTTTAACAGCTGTGAAATTTGAGTTAAAGATAAAGAAAAAGATTGTTTCCTATTGCAGTTTCATGATTAATTAGTATTTTTGTGTTGTAAAACATAATCAAAGGATATGTTTTTAGGTGAAAAGATTGTTAGGTGTTTAATTTTACTACATTTGTTTTTAGGTTATTTATATTTTTAAACCCAATTGGGTGATTAGTTACTGACAATAGTTTTTTAAGGTTATGTTTTAATTGTTTTGAACGGACGGATCCGAGAGGATTAGGCCGTTTTTTTATGCCCTGACGTTTCCTCTCACATGGATTTCTCTGATTATAGTTGTTTATTTTCAGTCGCTTTTATAAGTATTTCCGAGAAAGATATGGCAGATTTTTTTCTGTATCTGTCTTTTGGCCAGAACAGGAAACCTTTTGATAAAAGATTTTCGGCGCATAAAATAGGAATCTGGACCAGGTCAGCTTCTCCTTTTGATGCTGCTCTTGTCAGAATTGTTGCCCATTTGCCTTTCCTTAAAGCATGGAGAATGGTGTGCACGTCGTTAATCTCAACATTTGCCTTCAGACAAATATTGTCGTTTTTACGGCACAGCTGGTCTATTCTTTTTCTTGTGGCAAATCCTCGCTCCGGTAAAATAAGGGGAATTTCCGAAAGTTTTTTGAGGCTGACAGATGATGCTCCGGCTAACGGGTGTGACTTATGAACTACGGCGCAAAGCCTGGATGAAAACAAATGTACAGTTTCGAAGTTTTCATCGCAAATTCCTTCCGGTTTGAACGACAGGACAAAATCCAGTTTGTTGTCTTCCAGTTTGTTCAGCAGTTCTTCGGAAGTGGCAAACATAATGTTTACTTTTATTTTCGGGTATTTTTTAGTGAAAATATCCAATGCATACAGGAGCAAAGCGTTAAGGCTGAATGTCGAACCAATATTCAGCTCTCCGGATTCCAGCCCTTTTATATCACGGATGATTTGTTTGCCGCTTTCAGCGTCAGATATAGCTTTATTCGCATAAGGAAGGAAAGCTGTTCCTGCTTCAGTCGGTACTATTCGTTTCCCGATTCTGTCGAACAGAAGTATTCCCAATTCATCTTCCAATTGCTTGATTTGTTGGGATAATGTGCTTTGCGAAATATACAAAGCCCGTGCCGCCTCCGAAAAATTCTTCAGTTCGCAAGCCTTCTGAAAGTATCTTAACTGTCTTAGCTCCATTCTCTGTTATTGATTATGCCGATAGATGTTATCGAAAATATGCTTATTGCAAATATATGGTAATTTTTTAATTCAATTTATCTTTGTCAAAGAAATCGGATAAATATGATTAATCGTAGATAAACTTGAATTAATAACAAATAAAATTGCATATGAAAAAATTTTTAACTCTTGCCTTGGCATTGATGTCGGTAACAGCTTTCTCTCAGTCTGTTAAAATTGAAAATAACGGAATCCGTTTTTGTGAAAGTACATATCCATATAACGATGGAATTCTTGTAGCAAACTTCGGAACAGAAGCTCTTAACCCTTTGAACACTGAAGGTAAAGGATATATATTGTTTGTGAAAGACGGAAAAAGTGAAACTTTTATCCCAACTGACGGAAATCTTTCTGCTCCGAAAGGAATGTTCTTGCGTGACGGATATCTGTATGTATGTGATGTGAATAAAGTTGTTGTCTATAATATCGGCAAAAAAGGCTCAAAGCCTGTGACAATCAAATTCCCTGAAGGAAACCTTTTCGTCAACGACCTTGTTGCCGATAAGAATTACCTTTATGCATCAGTTACAAATACAGACAAGATTTTCCGTATCGACATAAGCAATCCTGCTGCTCCCGGAAAACCTCAGGAATGGGCAACTGTGGCAGGTCCTAACGGTTTGCTGATGGTTGATGGCGAAATGTATGTTGCTTCTTATCCGGCAGATGGCGTTACTAAAGATGTAAACGTAGTTTATAGAATAAAAAATCTGAGCAAACCGAGTCCGGAAAAATTCATTGAAGTTTCCGGTCAATACGACGGCATCGCATTGTCGAAAGACAGAAAAAGCATTTATCTGACTAACTGGACTCCGGCTCAGGTTTGCCGTCTGAATCTTTCTGACAAATCTCTTGTTCCATTGAAAATCAACTTGCATGAACCGCTTGTAGGTCCGGCAGATATAACAGTTGCAAACGGTAAAATCTATATTCCGGATTTGCCAAACAGCAGAGTTGTGATTGTTGATGAGGAATAATATTTTGAGGAAAATTAAAATAGCTGCTTAGAGAATCAAGTAAAGAATAAGTATCTTTGCGTCGCTCCAGTGTTGGAGGAATATTCGCCGGACTCAATTTTTCAGTTAACGAGTTGATAAGAAAACGAGTTGACAAGAGTTTTTCCCTCCTTGTCAACTTGTCTCTGTAGCCTTGTCAACTTTCCTAAGCTGAGTAACTAGCGAAAATTAACTCAATAACTTACGAACTCAAAAACTTAATACTTATTGTAATGGCTTGTATATTAACTATAGAAACATCTACAAATGTTTGCTCTGCAGCTTTGATTCTGGATGGAAAAGTTGTTTGTGAAAAAGTATCATACGACGGACCGTCACACGCTTCGCTAACAGGAGTATATGTTGAGGACTGCATAAAAGTGATGAAAGAAAAAGGATTGAAACTCGATGCTGTTGCTGTCAGCAGCGGTCCGGGTTCATACACCGGATTGAGAATTGGAGTTTCAGTGGCAAAGGGTCTTTGCTTCGGATACGGCATTCCGTTGATTGCCATTCATTCACTTGACATTATGGCTTATACAGCTATCAGCCGAAACAACAATGAAGATTGTCTGTATTGCGCAATGATTGATGCACGCAGAATGGAAGTATATTCTTCTTTGTATGACAACACAGGCAAGGAAGTCCGTAAAGTTCAGGCGGATATTGTTGACGGAGATACATATTCATCATACTTGTCGGCTGGAAAAGTTTGTTTCTTCGGTAACGGAGCTTCAAAGTGCAAGTCGGTAATTACTGATTCAAACGCCTTTTTCCTTGATGAAATTCATCCTTTGGCTTCGGAAATGGCAACTATGGCAGAAAAAGCTTATGCAGAAAAGCGTTTTGAAGATGTTGCATATTTCGAACCGTTCTATTTGAAAGAATTCCAGGCAACTATCGCCAAGAATAAGGTTTTGGGAAAAACAAATTCGTAAATAAGATACGAGTTGACTAGGAAACAAGTTGACAAGGGGAAAAACTATGGTCAATTTGTTTTCTTGTCAATGTTCTATAAATACTTCATAAATAAAGCATTTATTCTCAAAACTAAGCTTTAGTTTTTATAAACTCAGTCTTGGTTTGTGAAAACTCAACCTTAATTTGTAAAAACTAAGCCTTAGTTTTGAAGAAAATATATTACTTTCCGCATTTTTCTGTATATAAATCAAACTAAGTAGATGAAACCTTACACCAGAAAATTCCTGATTTTAGAGATTCTACTATTGCTGTTTGTCTGGGCATTGATGCTGATTCCCGGAGCGGGAGAGTGGTATGCGCTTAATTTATATCCCGGATTTTCTGATATTCTCTCGCTTCTGTCGTCAGTCTTCCCGTTTTCATTGAGTGATGTTTTTATATATGGAAGTATTATATTCCTGCTGATATATCTCATTTTAAATGTTCGCCGTTCGGCATCAAAGACTTTTGGTTTCATTTTCCGCTATCTGCTCTTTGCCTACGTATGGTTTTATCTTGCCTGGGGAATGAACTATTACAGAGATGATTTCTATACCCGTTCGGAAATCACTCCGGCAAAATATGACGAGGCAATATTCAAGGATTTCCTCAAATCATATATTGACACACTTAATTCTTTGTATATCCCGATAAATCAAATTGATACCAATATAGTGAAAAAGGAAGTCCGTGCCCGTTTTGCAGCAATAGCTCCAGAATTCGGATTGAAACAGCCTAAGAATTTTCATTCCGTGAAACCTATGATAAGTACGCCGATGATGAGTAGCGTTGGCGTTATGGGATATATCGGGCCCTTTTTCAACGAAGCTACGGTGAGTGGCGACTTAAGACCGGTTCAATATCCTTTCACTTATGCCCACGAAATGTCCCATCTTCTTGGAACAGCCGGCGAAGGTGAGGCAAATTTTTATGCCTGGAAAGTATGCGTATCATCCCAAAACGAAGTGCTCAGATTTTCAGGATGGTTTTCTATACTGAGATATGTGATTTCAAACGCTTGGTTATGCCTGTCGGAAGAAGAATTCGATAAGTTCAAATCTTCTATAAAGCCGGAAATTGTGGAGTTATATAATTCGAACAATGCATATTGGCGTGATAAATATAATCCTTATTTGGGTGAGATTCAGAATTATATATATGATATTTATCTGAAAGGAAATAAAGTGGGCGGAGGAATGGAGAATTATTCTGAGGTGGTTAGGATGATTATTTCAAGTCGGAGAAATTGATATTCTCAACCTGTCTATGAAGCCTAGTCAACTTTTAAGTTAAGCAATATCCGAAACATAAATATTATACTATTTTGTTTTTGTCCCGATATTTTTTCTTACCTTTGCCGCGCTATGGACATACAACCTACTACATATCATATATTCATCCCGAGGCTCACATCCCAGTGTTGCCACGCAATCGCTCATGTCCATTGGTTTAGCGGCTTCCTATAATAGATTCTTTTCATATAATTTTTGGAGTTGACAAGTTGACAAATTAACGAGTTAACGAGTTTACAAGTTGACAAGGAATTATATTCTCATTCGTCGGGAATAGTATGTTTCATACCCTTGTTTTCTTGTCTCTGAAGCCTTGTCAACTATTATAAATTACTATTTCAAAAGAATCATTTACACATTTATGTTTCAGATAATAGCAGTTCTTTTCGCAGGCGTAGGCATAGGCTATGCTTTGCGTAATTTCAGCTGGTTGCAGAAAACCGGCAAGACAATATCATACAATATATTTGTATTATTGTTTTTATTGGGCATTTCAATAGGAACCAACAAATCAGTGTTTGAGAATCTGTCGTCATTGGGGCTTCAGGCATTTCTTCTTGCCGTGGGCGGAACATTGGGCAGTGCATTGGCGGCTTTGGCAGTTTATAATTTAGTGTTCAGAAAGGAGGGAAGGAAATGAGAGAGAGTCTGATAGTTGTGTCATTCTTTGCTTTGGGTGCATTGATTGGCTGGAGTGGAGTTTTGTCTCAGTCTGCAATCGATGGAGATTATATAATGTATGCTTTATATTTCCTGATGTTTCAGGTAGGTCTTAATTTGGGAAGCGACAAGAAACTGAAAAGTATTTTGGCAGCAGTTTCGCCACGCATGTTGCTTATTCCTTTGGCAACGATAGGCGGAACGTTAGGCTTCTCTGCGCTGATTGGACTTTTCCTTTCACGTTGGAGTGTGTTTGATTGCATGGCTGTGGGCAGTGGTTTCGGTTATTACTCACTGTCGTCCATTCTTATCACTCAATATAAGGAAGCAACGCTTGGCGTTCAGCTGGCAACGGAATTGGGAACTATAGCATTGCTGACTAATGTGTTCCGTGAAATGTTTACTTTGCTTGGAGCACCGCTTCTTGTCAAATATTTCGGAAGGCTGGCACCTATCTGCACGGCGGGAGTGACTTCGATTGATGTTTCTCTTCCGGTAATTACCCGATATTCCGGAAAAGATTTGATATCAATATCTGTTATACATGGCATATTGGTTGACTTGACTGTTCCATTTTTTGTGTCATTTTTTTGCTCTATGTAAAGATTGTCATATCTTTGGAGCGTGTTAAATATAAATTTTTTAGAGATATGACAATTTTGATTATCATCGCTGTAGTTGTGGTGCTGGGTTTGTGGGTAGCGTCTATCTACAACCGTTTGGTGAAACTGAGAAACAATCGTGAAAATGCTTTTGCAGACATAGACGTTCAATTGAAACAGCGTCACGACTTGATTCCGCAGCTGGTGGCAACAGTAAAAGGATATGCTGCGCACGAGAAGGAAACTCTGGACCGTGTTATTGCTGCACGTAACGGAGCAGTAAATGCCAGCTCAATAAACGATAAAATCGCAGCCGAAAATGTACTTACATCTGCTTTGGCAGGTTTGCGTGTAACTCTTGAGGCTTATCCGGATTTGAAAGCAAACCAGAATTTCAATCACTTGCAGGAAGAAATTTCGGATGTTGAGAACAAGCTTGCGGCTGTTCGCCGTTATTTCAACTCTGCTACGAAAGAGCTTAACAATGCAGTTGAAACATTCCCGTCAAATATTTTTGCCGGAATGTTCGGTTTCAAGAAAGAAATGATGTTTGACCTTGGCGAGCAGCGTTCAACACTTGAACAGGCTCCTGAAATCAAATTCTAATGGAATACGTTGGTATACAGACACAGCAAAGCAGGAACAATTTCCGTTCTCTGCTTTTGCTTTTTATGTTCCCTTGTCTGGTTGTAGGACTGGTTTATCTGTTCTGCTATCTTTTTGTGTGGGTGAATCTTGCGGGACAAGGTTATCCTCTTTCGGAGATGTTTCCTTATGCCAACTATTATTTCGTGCGTTGGGCACCTTATGCTCTATTGGGTGTTATTGTCTGGTTTATAATCGCATATTTTGCCAACACACAGATGATAAAGGCTGCTACCGGAGCAACTTCGCTTGAGAGAAAAGACAATAAGAGAGTATACAATCTGGTGGAAAATCTTTGTATGAGCCAGGGTATGAAAATGCCTAAGATAAATATTATCTATGATGATTCGCTCAATGCTTTCGCCAGTGGAATAAACGAGAAAACTTATACAGTCACTCTGTCAAAAGGAATAATTGATAAGCTGAACGATGAAGAACTGGAAGCAGTAATTGCGCACGAGCTGTCGCATATCCGCAATCACGATGTCCGCTTGCTTATTGTTTCAATAGTGTTTGTGGGTATATTCTCCATGATTGCCCAGGTAGCTTTCCGTACGTTCCTGTATGCTCCGCGTCAGCGTTCATCGGACAATAATAACAATAAAGGCGGAGCAGCTTTGATGATTCTCCTGGCAATGGTAGTTGCTGCCATAGGTTATTTCCTTGCAACATTGATGCGCTTTGCCATTTCCCGAAAGAGAGAGTTCCTTGCAGATGCGGGCTCAGCAGAGATGACAAAGAATCCTTTGGCGTTGGCTTCGGCTTTGCGTAAGATTTCTGCAGATCCGGACATCGAGGCTGTAACTCGTGAGGACGTAGCTCAGCTTTTCATCCAGCATCCGGGAAAACAGGCTGCCGGTTTTATAGGCAAACTAGGCGGACTTTTTGCAACACATCCGCCTATTGAAGAGAGAATCCGTGTTTTGGAACAATTCTGATTCTGCGGATTTGTTCATATTCTTTTCTTTCTCCAATTCCCTTTCCAGAGATAGAAGAACGAAAACATTACCATTATATCATAAACATGCTCTGTTGTCCAGCAAACGGCAACATCGGCATGTTTGTGATATACAACGAAAAGCGTGTATAATACGTATGTTGTCACACTCAGAATCTCCAGCCGTAATGCAATCTGAGTGTTTCCTGTTCCCGAAACACAGAAGAAAAATATAAAAGCCGGAACAGCTATTATATATGAAGAAAGCATAACCCACAGAGAATTAACCGAGGCTTCAATCAGTTCGTGATTGTCCGTATATATTCCCAACACTTCTTTTGGAAACAAAGCTATCAGCAGCGAAATTGGAAGGACAAAAGCATAGCAAAGTTTTATCATTCTCCGGCAAAGAGGAAGTACATCGTCGGCTTTCCCGGCACCGATAATATTGCTGACCAATGAGCTGTTTGTTGATGCAAATGCGTTTACGAACATGAAAAGGAATGACGAAATGCTTCGCACCACGTTGGTGACAGCAAGCGGACGCTCACCGTGATGTTCCATTGCCACAAAGAAAATAAACCAGGCAACAAAGGCAAAGCCGTTCTGAATCATCACCCAAATAGATACGCTCAATATCTGTTTCAGCATTCTCCAGTCTATTCGGCTTTTGCGGAACATTCCGTATTTCCTGTAATCTACATATTTGTATGTATAAACAATGAAGAATATGACAGACACTGCTTCAGAAATTGATGAGGCTATTGCAGCTCCCTTTATTCCAAGTTGAGGAAAACCGAATTTACCGAAAATAAGAATATAATTCAGAACAATATTTGTTCCGACCATCACAAGCGAATTCGCCGTGAGCGTTCTTGTATTTGTCGTTCCCACATAAAACGCACGGAACATTACGGCTATGAATGAGAAGAAAAATCCATATATACGCCAGTCGATGTAATCCAGCGTTGCCTGATACACAGCATCAGATTCTATAAGTCCTCGAAGCAGGACAGGAGAGTAGAATCGTGAAAAGCAGAACAGCAGAGTTGCGAAAAACAACAAGAAAACTGAACCTTGAGTGAAAACCTCGCCGATACGTTCGTATTCCTTTTCTCCATTTCGTCTTGCCATCAGAACTTGCGCGCCAACGCTGAATCCGAAACCGAGCATATAAATGACAAGATAATAGACTCCTGCAAGTGCCGAAGCTCCAAGTTCCACTTCGCCGACTCTTCCCAGATATGCTGTGTCGGTGAGGCTTATTGCATGTTCCATCAATAAACTCATCAGAACCGGAAATGTTATTTTCAGAATCTCTTTGTTGCTGTATTGCATATTTGATTGTTTTTAAGTTATGAGGAGCGCAAAGGTACTAATTTTTCAAGTCTGTATTGCATATTAAAATATAATTCGTAATTTTGCGAACAACAAACAATGCGGTTATTGAATATATGGAAAAGAAATATACAGAAGAACAGGAAAGACTGGCTCGTTTTGCCAAGGCAATGGGACATCCGGCGCGTATAGCCATACTTCAGTTTCTGGCTTCGCAGGAAAGTTGCTTTTTTGGTGATATTCACGAAGAATTGCCTATTGCTAAAGCAACTGTGTCACAGCATTTGAAGGAGCTGAAAGATGCCGGACTTATTCAGGGAGAGATTGAAACTCCTAAGGTTAAATACTGTATAAACAGGGAAAACTGGGAAATAGCCCGTAGAATGTTTGGTGATTTCCTGAAACAAAATTTATCTGAAAAAGAGAGCTGCTGTTGAACGGCTCTTTTTTTGGAATATATGTTCGTTGTTTTGCGAATAACCAACATTATTGGGAAGTTGACAAGGCTTCAGAGACAAGTTGACAAGAAGGAACAGCTTTTACCTGAAACCTAGTCAACTCGTTAATTAATAACTAACATAAATATAAATAAAATGGAAATCAAAGTATTAGGTCCTGGTTGTGCCAAATGTAAATCAACCTACAATGCAATTGAGAAAGTAGTAAAGGAAAACAACCTTGATGTGCAACTTAGTAAAGTTGATGATATTATGGAAATTATGAAATATAATATCATGACAACACCGGCAGTTGTAGTTGACGGAGTTGTGAGAATCAAAGGCCGTGTTCCTTCAGAGAGCGAAGTGAAAAGTATCCTGGGAATCTGATATACAAAGACATGATACAGGATTTTGCAGACTGGCTTGTTTATGGGGTGTTTGGACTTAGCGCCGACACTCCGCTTGGAGTTGCCGTAAACTTCTTCTTTTATGACACTATAAAGATTCTTATTTTATTGTTCTTTATCAGTGTGCTGATGGGAATTGTCAATGCATATTTCCCGATAGAACGTTTGCGCCAATATCTGGTTACGCACAAAATGTATGGATTGCAATATCTTCTGGCTTCAGTGTTCGGTGCAATCACTCCGTTTTGTTCGTGTTCTTCCATACCTTTATTCATCGGATTTGTGAAAGGAGGTATTCCTTTGGGAGTGACTTTTGCATTCCTGATCACTTCCCCTTTGGTAAATGAGGTGGCTGTGGCAATGTTCCTCGGTTCATTCGGACTGAAGGTAACACTGATTTATGTTATCAGCGGAATTATGCTTGGAGTTATAGGCGGATTTGCGTTGGGCCGTATGCATCTGGCACCATATCTTAGCGACTGGGTCAAGCAAATACAGGCAGATTCTTCATCACAGTCATTGGAATGGGAAAAAGACAATACATCCTTTGCCAAACGATTGCCGACTATAGTTGGTGATGCCTGGAAAATAGTGAGTGGTGTGTTAGTCTATATACTTATAGGAATTGGTATAGGCGCCTTTATGCATGGATATGTTCCGGAAGGATTTTTCGAGCAATATATGTCGAAAGACAATTGGTATGCAGTGCCGCTGTCAGTTATTCTTGCAGTACCAATGTATGCAAATGCTGCCGGTATTGTTCCTGTGATAGAAGTATTTGTTGCAAAAGGAATTCCAATGGGAACAGCGATAGCCTTTATGATGGCAGTTGTTGGACTTTCTCTTCCGGAAGCTACACTGCTTAAGAAGGTTATGACCTGGCGTCTGATAGGAATATTTTTTGGAACTGTAGCTTTTTTCATAATTTTGTCGGGTTATTTGTTTAACTATATATTGTAATAAATGAGGTTTCGCAGACACTTTGGTTAAGATTTTATTTTTCTTGTCAACTTGTCTCTGATGCCTAGTCAGCTAACATAATGAAAGTATTGATTCTCTGTACAGGAAACAGTTGCCGAAGTCAGATGGCTCACGGCTTCTTGCAGTCGTTCGGTAATGATATAGAAGTATATTCCGGAGGAACAGAACCGGCATCACAGGTAAACCCAAAGGCTGTTGAAGTAATGAAAGAGGTAGGAATAGATATCAGCTCACATATTCCTACACATGTAAATACATATCTCGATCAGGAATGGGACTATGTAATAACAGTCTGCGGCGGAGCAAATGAAAGCTGCCCGGCTTTCCGGGGAAAAGTAGGCAAACGCCTTCATATCGGTTTTGACGATCCGTCTCATGCAACAGGAACGCAGGAATTTATTGATTCTGAGTTTAATCGTGTGCGTGATGAGATAAAGGACGCATTTGCCCGTTTTTATGCTTCATGTAAATGATAGACATTATTTTTTATACTAAGTAAACGAAAAATTGTGTTTATCATAAATCTATCAAATTAGCCGGAATAGTATCACTTTTATTGAAAATCGACTTTTATGCTAACTCCATAAATCTCGATTTTACCTCTAAAAAAATAAAATTCCGGCTTTTTCTAATTCTTTTCAGGAAATGATTGCAATGACTTTGGTCAGTTATCTAAATCGTTTCACCAAGTCTTCACAATGATTTGTTGCACTCATTGCAATCATTCCCTGAAAACATTGCAATCATTTTTTTAACAAATGCTTTTCCTTTCGAAAAACCACCATTTTCAGTAGTGAAATCCCTAAAAATATCACATTTTTTACTCTGGAATGAAGATTTTTATGTTCAAATTCTGAATGATAAAATGTAGTGATACAGCCATTATATCTGTCATAATTTTATTCCTCTGCAAATATCATTACAATGATTTTTTCTATAGAAAGCAAAACCACGAATATCCTGTCAAATTGTATTTTCTGAATTTCATGAGACTGCCATCTTTTTGAATTTCCTGTGATTTGTGTCGAAATAACGGAATCTCAGACGGGTTGGTTTGACAATTTGATAGTTTGACAAAATGTAAGATTGGAGGGAAGGTAAATCAGTTGAAGATATGTCTGAAAATAGGTTGCACCCTTTTTCTAAAAAGCATGCACCCTTTTTGAAAAAAGGATGTATACTTTTTAGAAAGGCTTGTTTTATTCTATATCCACATTTGATTAAGCATAAAAAATCCTTTGCTCATTGTTATGCCAGTTAAAAACATTAACTTTGATAAAAAGAAAAACATTTATGAGCGGAGAAGACTTACAGAGACAAACATCAATAAATATACAGGAAAAGGCAAACCTTATTTGGGCTATTGCCGATAAGTTGGTAGGATTATACAAGCCTCACGAATATGGAAAGGTAATCCTGCCTATGTGCGTGATAAAGCGTTTCGAAGATACTTTGGCACCGACAAAGGATGCTGTTATAAAGATGAACGAAGAGCTAGAAGCCAAGGGTATAGCTGTAAAGAAAGGTTTCCTGGAAGCCGCTGCCAAGCAGAAGTTCTACAATACCAGTAAATTTACTTTCGATATATTGCTTGCCGATGCCGATAACATCAAAGACAACTTCGAGAATTACCTCAATCATTTCTCCGAGAATGTGATTGATATAATCAGCCGTATGGACTTCTACAACGAAATAAAGAAAATGGACGACAATAACCGTCTCTATCTCGTCATCAAGGAGTTCTGTTCTGCCAAAGCCTATCTTGGAGCAGATGTGGTTTCGGCTGTAGACATGGGATATATCTTTGAAGAGCTGGTCAGGAAGTTCTCCGAATCATATAACGACCAGGCCGGTGCACACTTTACTGCACGAGATATAATCTATTTGATGAGCGAACTGCTCGTAGGCGAAGATGAACAGAAAATGGAAGATGAAGGCATTGTGGCATCCATATACGATATGGCTATGGGTACAAGCCAAATGCTTGCCTGTCTTGACGAGAGATTCCGCAAGATAGACCCCGAAGCCGAAATTACATGTTATGGTCAGGAGCTGAATCCGCAGACGTATGGTATTGCCAAAGCCGATATGCTTATCAAGGGCGGCAATGCCGACAATATGCGACTGGGTGATACTCTTGGCGATGACCAGTTCAAGGGCTATATGTTCGACTATATCATTTCAAACCCTCCATTCGGTATAGACTGGGAAGCATCCGAGAAACGTGTGAAAGCCGAAAACGAGATGGGCGAAGCAGGGCGTTTTGCCCCGGGACTGCCGGCAAAGGGCGACGGACAGATGTTGTTCATGCTCAATGGTGTGGCTAAACTGAAGGAAGACGGACGTATGGCTATCATCCAGAATGGCTCTCCTCTGTTCAAAGGTGATGCAGGAAGCGGTGAAAGCGAAATCAGAGGTTATCTGCTGGAACACGATTGGCTGGAAGCAATAGTACAGCTGCCTAACGACTTGTTCTATAATACAGGTATCGCCACTTATATATGGGTCGTGAGCAAAAACAAATCGGAAGAACGCACCGGAAAAGTTCAACTTATTGACGCAAGCAAATGCTTTGAGAAACTGCGCAAGCCTCTCGGCAACAAGCGTGTGGAAATTACTACAGTCTGCCGCGAACTTATCATGCAGGCTTATCACGATTTTACCGACCGGGAATATATCTCCGAGCTTAATCCGGAACTGAAAGTGGAAAGCAAAGTGAAGGATGTGGAAGACTTCAAGTTCACAAAACTCACCATCAACCGTCCTTTACGACTGGAGTATAAGGATATTCACTTTGACGAAGCTACAGCATCCGGCTATAAGGAAGCGGACAGAGCTTTATTGAAAGAAGTAGCTACATATTGGGAAAACAATATGCCCAACCATGTTGGATTTCCTGACTTCACTTTCTTCCTCGAACTGAAGAAAGCCAAGATTAAAGTACCGCAGGGAAAGGTCGCTTTATTGAGAAACTATTTCGGCAAGCGCAATCCCGATATGATGGAGGCATACGTAAAACCTGTTGACCGGGAAAGCGGATTTGCTTCCGACCCGGAACAGAAGGACAGCGAGATTATTCCATGGAAGGAAGACATTACGGAATATCTCGACAAGAACGTACGTCCGTATGCTCCCGATTTCTGGTACAATGAATCTGAAAGCAAAATCGGTTATGAAATACCTCTCACCCGCGAGTTCTACAAATACACTCCGCTAACACCAAGTTCTGTGATATTTGATGAACTGAAAAAATTAGAGGAAAGAGAATCGGAACTGATGTCCAAGATATTAGGGTAATTATGACCAAGATAAATAAAATATCCATACGTTTCTTTGACGACAGAGAAGTACGTGCCATTTGGGATAACGAAAATTCCAAATGGTGGTTTTCTGTACTCGATATTGTAGGCGTGCTAAATGCCCAGGATGATTATACCAAGAATAGAAATTACTGGAAGTATCTGAAAAACAAATTGAAGAAAGAGAATAATGAGTTGGTTAGTGTCACTAACCAACTGAAACTAATGGCTTCGGATGGGAAACATTATATGACAGATGTCCTTGATAACTCAGGAGTTCTTTCTCTTGCAGCATGTTTCCCTAATACCAAAGCAGCACGGTTTGTGGAATGGTTCACCAACAGCGATGAAACTATAGACGGACGAAGTAAATCGAAAGCTTATGCTCTGTTTGAAAGCAGTCTGATTGACAGCATAGAAGTAGGAACCATAAAAGGTTTGCAACAGATTCATGCCTATTTGTTTGGCGGACTATACGACTTTGCCGGACAAATACGTACTGTAAACATTGCCAAAGGAGGATTCCAGTTTGCAATGGTGCAATATCTTCAAGCTACATTGGAACAGATAGAACGTATGCCCGAAACAAATTTCGATGAGATTATAGACAAGTATGTGGAGATGAACATAGCCCACCCTTTCCGTGAAGGCAACGGGCGTGCCACCCGTATTTGGCTTGACCTGATGCTGAAGAAAAATCTTAAGATTTTTGTGGACTGGAGCAATGTAAACAAGAAATCATACCTTGAGGCAATGACTCACAGTGTGGCTAATGCCGATGAATTGAAAGCACTTCTGCGTCCTGCACTTACCGACAAGATAAATGACTGGGAAACCTTTATGAAATGTATTGATTACTCATATTATTACGAACAGGAGGATTGAGGATTATGGAAAATAGATATGATAAATATAAGGATAGTGGGATTGCTTGGATTGGGGAGATTCCGGAGCATTGGAAGATATGTAAATTAAAAAATATTTTTTTATTGTCGACTGGAACAACTCCAAAAGAATATGATAAAATTTCAGAAGGAGATAATTTGATTAATTGGTACACTCCTTCAGATATTTTGGATGGCTGTAATGATTTATTTAGTTCTCAACGAAAACTATCAGAAAAAGTAATTTACGAGAACAAGATATCACTTTTTCCTATTGGTACTTTGTTATATGTTGGAATTGGAGCTTCTGCCGGGAAAGTAGGATATGCAAATGAGAATGGATATTCTAACCAACAAATTACAGGCTTAATACCTATAGGATGTTATTCAAGGTTTTATTTCTATTATCTAAGTGTATTAAAAAATAAAATTAGAGACAATGCTTTTTTTACAACATTGCCAATCATTAATAATGTTTACTTAGGGCAAGAGTTAATTCCATATACCCTTCTCTCCGAGCAACAATCCATCGCCACCTACCTTGACCAAAAATGTAGCGAAATAGACGAACTTATAACTTTGCAAGAGGAAATGATAACCAAACTGCAAAGCTAC
>CASFJQ010000025.1 GCA_949295065.1 uncultured Parabacteroides sp.
AAGCCCTGGCTTGTGAAAGTCGGGGCTTTGTCCCTTTTCTATCTTTGCTTTTCGGTTGGATATGAAAAGAGGGTGTACCTGAATTTTGATACACCCTCAGAGAAAAGTATATTATAATATTTCTTGCAATCATGTCTCATAGCCATTTTACGAATCGTTTGATATACCAGTTCTTTATAATTTGCGTCAGTATAAAATATGACACAAGAATACCTGTTAACCATGCTGTTTGTTTTAACGCTGCAAAATTAGAAGAGCTTCTTTCGGAAGGCTGTTAGAGATTTATTAGAACGCTATTAGAAAACTATTAGAATTAAATATGTGGTAATTCAACAATGAAAGTAGTTCCTTTTCCCTCCTTGGAATGAACAGTAATGTTTCCTTGATGCAAACGTATGATTTTTTGTGATAAAGTCTGCCTATGCCATGTCCTTTTATCATATTATCCTGTTTCCCTCTATAGAACAGATCGAAAATGTTTTGTTTGTCTGTTTATTTTCATAACTTGTCAGTTAATATGAAACCTATTCCAGGTTTTGTATGTATTAGTTTTTTATCAAATTCCTTATCTATTTTTTTGCGTAAATAGTTAATATATACGTCTATGAAATTTGTTCCTGTATCAAAGTGTGTATTCCATACTTTTTCAGCAATTTCAACTCTACTGATAACTCTCTCTGCATTTTCAACCATATAAACCAGTAAATTATATTCTTTGGGAGAAAGTTTTATTGTTATGTTTTTTCTTTTTACCTCATGCAAGTTGAGATTTATAGATAAATCAGAATAAGATATTTGCTCAGGAGGTATGCTTATGTTTCCAATGTCTCTTTTTAAAAGCACTTTTACTCTTGCTATTAATTCTCTAAAATCAAACGGTTTGGTCATATAGTCATCGGCTCCGGCATCAAATCCTTCCAGTTTATCATCAGTTGAGCCCAATGCAGTTAACATCAATATTGGAATATGATTATTTGATTTACGTATTTCTTTACAGAGCTCAAAGCCATCCAACTTTGGAAGAATAATGTCTGAAATAACCAGTTGAAACTCGTTTGATTGGAAAAGACGAAGTCCCATGGCACCATCATATGCTACCATTATTTGATATCCGTTTTCTTCCAGACCTTTTTTCAACAATTCCGCAACTCGTGATTCGTCTTCAATTATCAGTATTTTTTGCATAAATCAGTAATTGGATTTTACAAATGTAAGAAAAAAGACAAGTAAAAGTGGTAGTAATAAATCTTAAAAATAGTAGTAGATAAATAGTAGATTCGAAGCTAATTGTATTTTAGTTTGAGTACGAATTAAAGAGAGTCTCGTCGAAAGATGATTGGGCATTCGTCGAAAAAAACTATGTTAGGCTTTACGTATGATATAGTTTTGTTTCAGAAATAAGGAATAAAACTATATTAATATGAGAGAAATAATAAAAAATACAATTACAGTTCTATCATTGAGTACATTTATTGTTTCAGCAACATTTGCTCAGGATATAAATGTAAAAGGAGTAATTGCAGATTCGATTACTCATGAAGGAGAGCCATTTGCAACAATACGTATTTATAGGGTAGATGAAGAAAAAGAACCTGTATCAATGGGTACAACAGACTTAGATGGGAATTTTATGCAAAAACTCAAGCAGCCTGGTGATTACAGGATACTTTTCAGTTCGGTTGGCAGAAAAGCCGTTTCGTTGCCCTTTACTGTCAGAAACAGGCAAATGGAACTTTGTCTTGACACAATCTTTGTCGCAGATGATGTTACACAACTCTCAGGTGTGGAAATTGTAGCACAAAAGCCATTGGTGAAGATGGAAGTTGACAAATTAAGTTATAGTGTAGAGAATGATGTGGATGCGAAATCAAACTCTGTTTTGGATATGCTCAGAAAAGTTCCTATGGTAACGGTTGACGGGAATGACAATATTACCGTAAACGGAAGTTCAAGTTTTAAGGTATATGTGGATGGAAAGCCGAATGTAATGATGAGTAGTAATCCGTCTGAAATATTCAAGAATATGCCGGCAAGCAGTGTGAAAGATATAGAAGTGGTTACTAATCCCGGAGCAAAATATGATGCGGAAGGAGTAGGTGGTGTATTGAATCTTGTCACTGATCGTATGAGTGAATCCCGCAAACAGCTTTTGAATAGTTATAATGCGACAGTTCGTGGTATGGCTGCTAATCGTGGCGCTGGAGGAGGTTTCTTTTTCAGTATGCAGAAAAATAAGTTCAGTATGTCTGTAAATGCTAACGTAATGGAGTCTTTCCCGATGAAAACAGAAACTCAAGTAAATCGAACACAATTTAAGGAAGATGGTAATAATGAACTTAATTCTGTTAGTTCAATGGATAATAGTTTTCATATACAGATGGGAAACTTTAATATGAGTTATGAGATAGATTCTCTAAATTTACTGACAGCTTCTGCAGGTGTTATGGGGTTTGGTATGGATATGGATGGTGAGTCATTGACAAAATTTAGTAACCTTACATATAATACATTGAATGATAATAAAATGAAAAGACTCTCTTTTAATGGAAGTTTGGATTTCCAACATACTTTTTCTAATAATAAAGAAAAACTTTTTACTCTTTCATATCTTATAACAACGTCTCCTCAGAATAGTAAAAACTATAGCTGGTTTGAATCTGAAATTCCAAATGGCATACTTGATATTAACGATCGTTATTCGCATATGAAAGATAATACAGTTGAACATACATGGCAAGCGGATTTCAGTATGCCAATTATTTCAGGACATAAACTGAATTTCGGAACCAAGTATATTTTGCGAAACAATACATCTCTGTCCAATTATTATGATTTGAAAGGTGAAGAAGAAATATGGAACGAGATGAATAGTTTGGACTATATTCATAAAAACAGAATTCTGGCAGGATATGCTGAATATAAGGCATCAATAAAAAAGTATTCACTTACTGCTGGTTTAAGATATGAGCATACATGGCAGAATGTGATATCAAAAATAGGAAAGACGGATAATTTTAGTTTACATTATGGAAATATAGTTCCTTCGGCTAATTTATCTTATAATATTAATGATTCACAGAATTTAGGTGTAACGTATAATCTGCGAATCAATCGTCCGGGAATTACCTTGCTTAATCCATATATAGACAAGTCGGACCCGACTTCTATCAGTTACGGAAATACGAATCTTGATGCAGAAGAGGTTCATAATATCGGTTTAGTTTATAATCTTTTTAATCCTAAGTGGGTTGTAAACTTTACTCTAAGGCAAAGTATATGTGATAATGGTATAGAACAATATAGCTTTTATGAAGACAATGTACTTAATAATACTTATGGAAATATAGTTAGAAGCAGGCAAACAGGATTTAATGCATTTGTAAATTGGAATGCATCTGGTAAGACCCGTTTTACAATGAATGGAAGTGTAGCATATGTAAATCTTAGAAGTAAATTATTAGATTTGCAAAATCAAGGTTGGCAAGCCAATCTTATGTTAGGCTATCAACAAACTTTGCCTTGGAACATACGTTTAAGTACGAATCTGATGCTATCAACTAAAACATATAATTTACAAGGTTGGAATACCGGTTTTCAGGCAGGAATGTTAAGCGTTTCCAAATCATTCCTTAATGATAAGCTTAATGTCACTTTGAGTGGAATGACTCCACTTAACTTTGGAAAGATGAAGTTTGAGAATCAATCAAGAGGTCATGATTATATTAGTAACACAGTGTCACGTATTTCTATTCAGAATATAGGAATAAGCATAAGCTATACATTCGGCGGTAAAGTTAATGTTAAAAAGACAACGACAACTATCATGAATAATGACCTTAAGAATCAGTCTCAGAAAGAGGAAGGAATAGGTTCAATGATATTTAATTAAATTTTATAGGATGAACATATTGTGGCGTACGTGTTGATATGCAGATTGTTCATCCTTATATTAATATATTTGGATTATGAATACAAGGAAGCGAAGTAATCAGGCAATAGAAGTAGCTCAAATTTTACTTTGGGTTATGATATGTATATTGCCACCAATGTTTATATTTTTGTTGGATCATGATTGGCAAAAGGCATTGGATGCTTTTCGTATAGGTTTTAAGTTGCAATCTCCTTTTGCAGCAATTTATTTTATAAACTTTTATCTGATAGTTCCTCATCTCCTTTTTAGACTAAGAAATTTTAGGAATTTTGTAATAGCAAATTTGTTTTTGTTGACAGCTGTCAGTCTATGGATTTATTATCCATCTTCAGAAGTTTCTCCAGAATGGAAATCTGTTTTATGGACAATTATTATAAGTTCGTTTATATTACAGCTTTTCGTTGTCGCTTTTGCTGTTGGTATGCGTTATGTTATTCGTTGGAATGAAATGGAATTGAAGCAAGAAGCCGAATCTCGTAGAAATACCGAAGCAGAACTGGTGTGGCTGAAAAATCAGTTGAATCCTCATTTCCTTTTTAATACACTGAATAATATAAGTAGTCTTATCCAAGTCGATGCTGATACTGCTCAGGAGAGTCTTGGGCAGTTGAGTGATTTATTACGCTATGCTCTTTATGAATCTAGCCAAAAAGAGGTTTCGTTGGCAGATGAACTTTCATTTATGAAAGACTATATTGATCTGATGAAACTTCGCTGTAATGAGAATGCGGAAATAAATGTTGATTTTCCTGAACATGTTCCTAATATTAAAATCATACCACTATTGTTCATTTCTCCAATAGAGAATGCTTTCAAACATGGTATAAATAATAGACTGACATCATTTGTTCGTATAAAATTATCGTGTGAGAAAGATAAAATATATTTTTATATTGAGAATAGCTGCCATCCAAAAGCTGATACAGACCGTATAGGATCCGGCATAGGTGTTGAAAATCTACGTCGCAGACTGGAACTTGCTTACCCGAGCCGTCATGTATATAAACAGTTTATAAATGATACAATTTGTCAAACTACAATAACAATAGAACCATGAACAGATTAAGATGTATGATTGTTGACGACGAACCGTTAGCTGTCAAAATGCTTGAAAATTTTATATCCCGTACAGAAGGACTGGAACTTGTTGCTTCATTTAACGATCCGTTAATGGCTCTTGAATCTTTAGATGAATTGGATGTTGAACTTTTGTTTTTGGATATTCAGATGCCTGATTTGGACGGTTTGAATTTGTCTCGTCAAGTTCCTTCTGCAACTAAGATTATTTTTACTACGGCATTCAAGCAATATGCATATGATAGTTATGAGGTAAGTGCTCTTGATTTTCTTCTTAAACCTATACGTTATCAAAAATTCCTGTCTGCAATAGAGAAGGCACGACAATGGTTTGATAGAAATTCTGTATCAGATTCAAATATTATTTCACGTCAGAACAGTATGTTTATAAGGGTTGATAACATGTTGCGACAGATTGATTTTGACAAGATTGTATATATTAGTGGGCTTAAAGATTACGTCAGTATATATTTGGAAGGAGAACGTCGTCCTGTAATTACTCATCTTACAATGAAATCGGTAGAAGAAATCTTGCCTGTTGATAATTTTATGCGTGTACACCGCTCTTATATAATAGCTTTAAATAAAATTCGAGCTATTGACCGTAATAATTGCGTTTATATCGGTGATGAAGTAATTCGTGTAACGGATGCTTATCGAGAGGCTTTTCTTTCATATGTGGGAGGAAAGATTCCAAAATGACAGTGATGAATATAATAAATGTTCTTTCAAAGGTTTATAAAAGTAGTATCTTTGTATAGAAAAAGATATTACAAAATGACAGATAAAGATTCTTTATTAAGATATATAGCGGTTGCTTTGGCTGTGTTGATGTCTCTTGTGTTTTTTGGATGTTTTTACGCCAATCATTTATCAATACGGGAGGAATTACAGCTGTTTTTGTTTACACCTGAATACTTTGTATCGTATTTGGATAAACCATCTTGGTTGTCATTATATTCTTCAGGATTTGTAACTCAGTTTTTTGTATCGGGATTTTGTGGAGCATTTCTTCTGACGTTTCTTTTTTTTGTTGAATGGAAAATTGCTGCAAAAATAGTCAGGAAAGTGGTTGACATTCCCAATGTGGAATTCTATGTTTTTTTCCTGTTGGCTGCGGAAGTTATAAGATATTCTTCGTTACAGTTTTCATTGGATTTGACATTTTCGATAATATATTCATTAGCGGTGGCTTTGATAGCCATGTCTATAAGGAATTTTGGGCTTAGGTGTTTGTTCTCTTGCATAGCTATGCCTGTCCTATATTATCTGACGGGGGTAGGCGTTTTTGTTTTTACTATAACTGTTGTGGTTGTTGATTTTGCCGGGGGAAAGCTGAATTGGCCAGTTTGTCTGTTTTTCCTGATTTTTGTTTCTGTGCTTAAATTTGTTTTTGGAGGATTTACGGATGGTTTTGTGTTTTACGACCGGCTGCCTGTCCTGACTTGGCTGGCTGTGTTGGCTGTTCTTCTGTTGATTCCGAGATATAAGCCTTATATGGGTATGCGTGAACTGATGACTGTTTATTTCCTTTTTATAGTCTATACGGTTATAGGTGTTAGCTTAAGAGCTGACTTCAGTAAGGAAAATATTCTGGAGGCTGACCGTGCTGTGCAGAACAGGAATTGGGAAAAAGTGCAGAAATGTTATGATGATGCCGGAACAGATAGGACTGTTTTGGATTATTTCAGAAATATAGCATTGTTGAATAATGAAACAGCTCCGGATTCTCTTCTTAAGATGAAGATTAATCCTAAAGATTTCTTTTTAAATAATGAGAAATCTGAACCTTTGTTCAATTTGTTTTCAAATGAGATATACTGGCAACTTGGTGATTATAATATGGCTGAATTATGCGGGATTCGTTCTTTGGCGGATTTTAAGGATAATGGTTCTGTCAGGATTATACGCCGCCTGGCTGAAATTGGTTTTGCCGCATCTGACACTGTTCTGTTTGAGAAATACACCTCAATATTATCAAGTACAATTGTTTATCGCGGATGGGCCGAAGACTTGAAAAAAGATTTTTATTCCAAAGTTGATACGGTTAAATTACAGAAAAAAACTGATAAGCCTACGCCTGTTTATTATTTCAGAAATATGGATGACAGTTTGTGTTCCATGAAATATTTGTTGGAATATAACAATAAAAACAGGAAAGCTTTTGATTGCCTTGCCTACTCGTTTTTGTATAGCAGGAATCTTTCGGAATTATCTTACATATGTAAAAAATATGGTAAGACTTTTTATGGTGAAACTCTCCCTGAAATATACACTGAAGCTCTGGTTCTGAACGATTATCTGGATAATTATGACAACAGACAGAGTTACGGCAGGAAAAAGAAAAAAGATAGCCGCTATAATAATATATTGCGTTTTATGGAACTTTACAAAGGGAAGAATGCTGATGCTGAATTGCTTTGGAAGGAGTTTTCGGGTAGTTATTTGGGGTATTATTTTGAATTGAAAATTGAAAATTGAAAATTGAAAATTGGGAACGGGGGCAATTAATTTTCAATTTTCAATTTTCAATTTTCAATTTAAAAAAACTTCTTGACTCCTTGACTCCTTGACTCCTTGACTACTTAACAAGGATTAAACACGGAGTATTAATTTTCAATTTTCAATTTTCAATTTTCAATTTAAAAAAACTCCTAAATTCAGATTTTTATGAAAAGATATAACTATATAAAATTTATAAGAAAACGGATGTGGAATTTTACAGGATTTCTTATTTGCTGTCTTGCGGTTTTGTTTTCATGCAAGTCCGCTGATGAAGAGGAGAGAGTCAAGGATTTGCCTTCTCTTTTCCCGGACTACGTGAATGTTTCCGTCCCTTATAATATTGCGCCGTTGAATTTTTTGTTGAAGGATTGTTCCGGACAGATTGAGGTTCGCTTATCTTCAAGTTCGTCAGATTATACGTTTATAGGAAATGAAGGTAAAATCCGTTTCCCTCAAAACGAATGGGCCGAATTGCTGAAGAAAGAAAAAGGAGGAGTCATTAAAGTAAACGTGAAAGCCCAAAAGGATGCGAAATGGATAGTTTATCCAAGCTTTAAATGGGAAATAAAAGCTGAAGCCATTGATGATTATATCATATATTCAAAAGAAGTTCCCGGCAATGTTCCGAATTTGAACAAAAGTTTAACGAGGAGAGAAATGGCAAGTTTCTCGGAAAAAGAAATTCATAAGGAACAGCCTTTCTTTTATGCAAAATTTCCCGAAAAAGTATCTTTCCGAGGAAAGAAGAGAGGAAACTTTGGTGTATATGTAATGGATTCTTTATTCGTTTCATATATATCAGTATTTCCAGATAAACGAAGAGAAAATATAGGCTTGCATAGCTCTGTGTTGCTTGCTGATTTTAGTAATGAGCAATATAAAGTTCTGCCGGACAGTATTTCATCAGGTGGTGAGATTTCTTTTGTTGATTTATCGTTTGATTCAAGGAAGTTATTTTATTGTGTATCGTCCGGAAGCGTTGATCCGGACAGTATTCTTTCCTTGAAATATGATTTAATGTGCAGGGATATCAATCCTGCTGATTTAAGTGTGTCGGAAAAATTGGACACACTTGTTAATTTACCTGCTGTATCGGTGTCATATCCTTCTTCATCTCCTGATGGGAATTATATCGCTTATACTGTATCCGAATTCGGAGCTTCGTCAGAATGGCACGATGACAGTGATATGCGTCTGATGAATTTACATACCGGTACGATTGACAGCTTGAAGGTTGTCAATTCGGCAGAGAAGGCTGATATCGTCCGTGGCTGGTCTTCCAACGGCCGTTGGCTTATGTTTTCAAGCAAAAGGGACGACGGATTTTATGAAAGAGTATATTTCTCATATATCGACAGCACAGGAACGGCTCACAAACCGTTTATGCTTCCACTGTTGGATGCCTCGTATTATAATAATATGATGGAGATATTTGGGGATTTGAAAATTGAAAATTGAAAATTGGAAATTGAAAATTGAAAATTGAAAATTGAAAATTGAAAATTAATACTCCGTGTTTAATCCTTGTCAACTTGTCAACTTGTCAACTCGTCAACTTGTCAACTCGTCAACTAAAAAACTAAAAAACTAAAAAACTTATAAACTTAAAAACTAAAATCTATGCCTACTGCTAAAATAATAAACAGCTCAGCAAGTATATTATTCTGCATAGCTGTATTTATGTATTTTGGGATAGTATATCCTTTTCATATATCTTATCAGGAACACTATCAGATGTTTCTGTATAACTTTTCTTATATGAAAGAAACAGTTTCTTATCCCGGAGGTTTCGCCGGATATTTATCAGCATTTCTAACGCAGTTTTTTATTTTCCCGACTGCCGGAGCGTTGATTGTGGCTTTGCTGCTAGGTGCTCTTCAAGGATTGGTGTGGAATGCTGCAAAAAAACTGGGTGCGTCCGGACTTTATTATCCGCTAAGTTTTGTTCCCTCGCTTATTTATTGGAGTCTGATGGGTGATGAGAATTATTTGCCGGTCGGAATTGTTGCCCCCGTTTTATCTTTATTATGCTTTTATTTTTATTCGAGATTAAATAATGATAAATGCAGATTAGTATCATTTCTGATAATAACTCCGTTGCTGTTCCTTGCTGATGGAGTTTCGTTCCTGCTGTTTTCAGTCATAGCGGCTATTTTTGAATATACAAAAGCTGATAAGAATTATAAAAAGCTTTTGTTATGCCTTGCATGGACATTTATATGTTTCCTTTTTATACCTCTGATTTTAAGAAACACAGGGTTGATGTATCCTAAATCATTGTTATATTTCGGTGTTCCGTTTTATCGTTTCCCATTACTGGGAATTTCTTATCCGGTTTTAGTATATTTGTTCTCACTTTTGTTGGTTCCGGTTCTTTCAGCTGCTGTTTCAGCAAGATTCTCTACTCGGAAAAGTTTATTGCTTTCAGCATTGTATTTGATTGTTGCTGTTTCAGGTGGCTGGCTTATCCATGATATGACAAATAAGGAGAAAGAGGAAGTAATGGCTTATGACTATTACACATACAACAGAAATTGGAAGAAGGTTCTGGAAATGGCGGAGAAGAAGTCTCCTGACTCACCTCTGACTGTGGCTTGCCTGAATCTGGCTTTATGCAAGCAGGGTCTGATGGCGGACAGAATGTTTAATTTCTATCAGAACGGAACTGAAGGGCTTTTGCCTTCCTATACAAAGGATTTCACTGCGCCTTTGGTTGCTTCTGAGATTTACTATCATATCGGATTCGTAAATACAGCCCAGCGTTTTACTTTCGAAGCTATGGAGTCGATTCCTGATTACAATAAAAGTGCCAGGGCTATCAAGCGTTTGGCTGAAACCAATATTATAAACGGGGAATATGATGTGGCAAGAAAATATTTGAAAATCCTGGGCAATACTCTTTTCTATAAAGATTGGGCTGAACGGGCTTTGGCTGCCATTGAGGATGAATCTTTGATTACACAAAACGAGGAATGGTCTTATCTGAGGAAATATAGGACTAAGAAAGACTTTCTTTTCAGTGAGCAGGAATTGGATATGATGCTCGGCTTTGTTTTCTCGCAGGACGAAACCAACCGTATGGCTTATGAATATCTTATGGCTGTATGTTTGCTGAAGAAAGATTTGCCTTCGTTTGTGAAATATTATCCGTTGGGAAAGAAAATCGGATATAATCATATACCAATAAGTTATCAGGAAGCCCTTGTCTATGCCTGGGGGTTGAGCCATAAGGATATGAAAGGTATTCCTTATCCGATTTCCTCTGCAGTGATAAGCAATGTGAATGCCTACGGACGAACATATACTTCGGTGCAGAATGCCGAACCTTTGCTCCGTAAACAGTTCTCGGGAACTTATTGGTATTATTTGCATTTTAGGTAGAGGAGTCAAGGAGTTTTTTTAAAATTGAAAATTGAAAATTGAAAATTGAAAATTAATACTCTGTGTCTCCGTGTCTCTGTGTTTAGTCCTTGTCAACTTGTCAACTCGTCAACTTAAAAACTAATAAACTCAAAAACTCAAAAACTATGTCCAAATCAACAATAGCCGCTTTGGTAATTTTATTAGCCGGTTGTACTGAATCTTTCACACCGGACGAAAAGAAAGATTCTTTTCCATCTATATATCCGGATTATACGGAGGTTACGGTGCCATCAACAATTGCGCCGCTTAATTTCCGTTCCACAGATGATTGCAGCATGATTAATGCTGTTGTAAGAGTTGGAGGAGAAGAAAAACTCCGTGTTCAGAATGAAGAATATATCAATTTCCCCGAAACAGAGTGGTCTGAATTGCTTGAAGAAAATAAAGGAGGAAATATTGAGATAACTGTTTCCGTAAAGAAAGGGGAGAAGTGGACAGAATATAAACCTTTCAACATTTATATCAGCAATGAGCCGATAGATTACGGATTGGTTTACCGCCTTGTTGCTCCCGGTTACGAGATTTACAGTAAAATGGGAATATATCAGCGTTGTCTGTCCGACTTTACTGAAACGGCTTTGTACGAAAATACTCTTCTTCCGTCAAGTTGTGTGAATTGCCATTCTTTCTGCAATCAGTCTCCGGATAAAATGAGTTTGCATTTGCGTGGTCAGTCCGGCGGTACGTTCCTTTCTGTTGATGGAAAGACAGAGTTGCTGAATACGGCGACGGACAATACAATTTCTTCATTCGTCTATCCATATTGGCATCCGTCAGGAAAATATATTGCTTATTCAGTAAACAACACTCAGCAAGTTTTCCACAGTAATAAAGATGAAAGAATAGAGGTGTTGGACTTGGCATCTGACATTATTGTTTATGATGTCGAAAAGAACGAGGCATTTTCTTCCCCATTGTTAAAGAGTGACAGTGTGTTCGAGACTTTCCCGTCATTCTCTCCTGATGGAAAGAGTTTGTATTTCTGCTCGGCAACATTCAAAAAAATGCCTTCGGAATATAAGGAAGTCAAATATAATCTCTGTCGTATAGGCTTTGATGCTGAGAAGGGTGGATTTTCATCTTCCGTAGATACATTGGTTTCTGCCGAGAAAATGGGAAAGAGTGTATCTTTCCCAAGACCTTCGCCGGACGGACGTTATCTGATGTTTACATTGTCCGATTATGGAAACTTCTCAATCTGGCATCGTGAGGCTGATTTGTGGCTTTTGGATTTGCAGACTGGCGAATTTTCAAATATGGAAAAGGTTAACAGTCCTAATGTTGAAAGTTATCACAGTTGGAGCAGTAACGGACGATGGTTTGTATTCAGCAGCCGTCGCGACGACGGACTTTACACGCGCCCGTATATTGCCGCTTTCAATCCGGACGGAACAACAGGAAAACCATTTATGCTTCCGCAGAAAAATCCGGAGCATAATGATTTGAGAATGTATTCATATAATATTCCTGAGTTTGTAACTTCTCCAGTCTCTTTCGACAATCATTCTTTGGAAAACAAATCTGTCAAGAGACAGCAGAAGAAAGTCGGATATAGAAAATAGTGGAAATAGAAAACACAGAGACACGAAGACACAGAGTTGTTAAATTGAAAATTGAAAATTGAAAATTAATTCTCAAAAAATTAAAAACTCTGTGTCTCAGTGTCTCTGTGTTTAAAAAAAATTCAATTACTCTTCTTCAGAATCATCTTCCTTCATATTATGGAATACATTCTGAACATCTTCATCTTCTTCAAGTTTTTCAATAAGTTTTTCGATAGTTTCGCGCTGTTCCGGAGTAACTTCTTTCAAGTCGTTAGGGATACGGACGAATTCGCTACTAGTAATTTCGTAGCCGTTTTCTTCCAAATATTTCTGGATAGATGAATTCTGTGCAAATTCGCCGTAGATTACGATTTCGTCTTCATCCTCTTCAACTTCATCAACTCCGTAGTCAATCAATTCAAGCTCGAGGTCATCGAGGGAAATTCCATCTTTCTTTGCGATGTGGAAAACACATTTGTGCTGGAAAAGGAATTCCAAGCTGCCTGAAGTACCCAAAGAACCACCGCATTTGTTGAAATAACTGCGAACGTTGGCAACAGTACGAGTAGTATTGTCTGTTGCAGTTTCCACGAAGATAGCGATACCGAAAGGACCGTATCCTTCGTAGTTCATTTCTTTATAGTCTGTAAAATCTTTAGATACTGCACGTTTGATGGCACGTTCCACGTTTTCCTTAGGCATATTTTCCTTCTTTGCAGTCTGCATAAGAACACGCAAACGAGGGTTGTTTTCCGGTTCCGGACCGCCTTGTTTAGCGCAGATAGTGATTTCCTTACCTAGTTTTGTAAATACGCGGGCCATGTTTCCCCAGCGTTTAAATTTTCTTGCTTTACGGAATTCGAATGCTCTTCCCATATTTTTGAGTTTTTGAGTTTTTAAGTTTTTGAGATTTAATTTTCAATTTTCAATTTTCAATTTTCAATTTAAAAATTATCTGAGTGATGCCCCAAGCTTCTGTTCCAAATTAGTCTGTATCTTCTTCATTATAGCATCAATCTGCTTGTCGTTAAGAGTCTTTGTTTCGTCCTGAAGGAAGAAGCTCACGGCATAAGATTTTTTGCCCTGAGGCAAGTTCTTACCTTCGTAAACGTCGAACAACTCAACATTCTTCAGCAATTTACGTTCGCTTTCATTGGCGATTTTCTGTATTTCTGCAAATGAAACAGACTTGTCGATAAGCAAAGCCAAGTCACGTTTAACAGCAGGGAATTTGGATATATCACTGAAAGTAACCTTGTTTTTCTTAGTTTCCTTCATCAATGCTGTCCATGACAATTCAGCGAAATAAACTTCACCGTCGATGTCCATAGCTTTGGCAATCTTACGGTTCACGACGCCAAGCGTTCCCAGTGAACGTCCCGAAGCCGTTGTAATGCTCAAAGCAGCGGAATAGATATCGTTGCTAAGCTGTCCGAAAACAACTTTCTGCATATTCACGCCAAGGCGGACAAGTATATTCTCGACATAAGCTTTCAATTCGTAAACCGAAGACTTTTCGGCCGGATGTGCCCAGCTGTTCTCAACACGGTTGCCATATACCCACAAGCCAAGCCTGTAGTCTTCGCTATATCCGGCAAGGATAACATCATCCTTCTTGTTCTCCTTGTTGAAATCATAGCAGTTGCCGAATTCAAAGAAACGGATATTGCTGTTCTTCCTCTTGATGTTATGCTCGATGCTTTCCAAACCGCCGAACATCAGAGTCTGGCGCATACAATTCAAATCAGCACTGAGCGGATTCATAAGCATGACGCAATGCGAAGCAGGATAAGTTGCCAATTCATCATAATAAGCCGAACGGGTCAGAGAGTTGTTCAGGATTTCATTGAATCCGCAACCGCAAAGCTGTTCCGAAATCAGATTCTGCATGGCATAACTGTGGTCAGTCGGCGTTTTATATGAAAGATTAGATTTCAGGCTGTCGCTGAATTCAATATTGTTATATCCATAGATACGGAGAATATCTTCGATAACGTCAACATCTCTCTGAACGTCGATACGATATACAGGAACATCAACAGTCACCCCTTCCGCATCTTCAGAAACGATATCCATCTCAAGACTATTCAGAATGCTCTTAACAGTCTCAACCGGAATATCTTTCCCGATCAAAGAATTAATCTTGTCATAAGAAACATTAACCCTGTATGGAGAAACAGGATTAGGATATACATCCTGGATATCACCGGTGATTGTACCCCCCGCTACTTCCTGGATCAATTTGGCAGCATACTTAAGAATATATAATGTAACATTCGGGTCAAGACCCCTTTCGTAACGGAACGAAGCATCAGTGTTCAAACCGAAACGGCGAGCAGTCTTGCGCACCCAAGTTGGGTGGAACGTAGCAGATTCAAGGAACACATTAGTAGTAGATTCAACAACGCCTGAATCCAAACCACCGAACACACCGGCAATACACATCGGCTCTTCAGCATTGCAAATCATAAGGTCGCGAGCCGTCAATGTACGTTCCACACCGTCCAAAGTCACAAATTTAGTCCCTTCAACAGCTGATTTCACGACAACCTTGCCACCTTTGATTTTATCAGCATCAAAAGAGTGCAAAGGCTGCCCCATACCATGCAGAATATAGTTGGTAACGTCCACCACGTTGTTGATAGGACGGAGGCCAATCAGAGAAAGGCAGTTCTTCAACCAGTCCGGACTTTCCTTAACAGTTACGCCTTTGATAGTCACCCCGGAATACCTCAAACAAGCTTCAGTATTTTCCACTTCAACCTGAATACCCGGAGTATTATCTTCAATACGGAATGAGTCAACTGACGGACGTTTAAGTTCTGCTTCTTTACCTGCTTGTTTCAGATAAGCAGCCAAGTCTCGAGCCACCCCGAAATGTGAAGTAGCATCCACTCGGTTAGGAGTGATGTCCACTTCCAGAACGTAGTCGCTCTTTATATTATAATATTCTTTAGCCGGTGTCCCGACAACAGCATCTTGCGGAAGTACGATAATACCGTTATGGTCCGTCCCGATCCCGATTTCGTCTTCAGCACAAATCATACCGTTAGATTCAACACCTCTCAGTTTTGATTTCTTGATAGTGAAGCATTCATCACCATCATAAAGTTTTGTACCGATAGTAGCCACAACAACTTTCTGTCCTGCTGCTACATTAGGTGCACCGCAAACAATCTGAACAGGTTCACCCTGTCCCAAATTAACGGTTGTTATATGCATATGGTCAGAGTTAGGATGCGGTTCGCAAGTCAGAACTTCACCGATAACTAAACCTTCCAAACCTCCTTTGATGGTTTGAACTTCTTCAACACCGCCTGTTTCCAGACCGATAGATGTCAAGGCTGCAGCCACTTCTTCAGGCTGTAAATCAAAATCCAAATATTCTTTCAGCCAGTTATAAGAAATATTCATTGCTATATTGTATTTTATCTTTTAATCTATTGAGATTGGAGCAACTATCTGATAAATGTTTCATCACCGTTTTTACGATACGGTTTGTTGCTGACGGGCAAAGTTAAAAATAATTATCGAAATTCCTTACAGACATAATGGTTATTTTATAGTAATGCTTTCTCTTTCATATGTTGGAGATGTTATAACTTTAGAACTTGCTTGCCGCTGTTAAGCTTATATTCTTTCCCTTTCCAGATAAAAGTACCTGATGTCTGCTGTGGCAGAGAAATCACCGCTTCTCCTTTATCCAAATTATAAGAAACCGATATTTCTCCGTTTGGATGAGGAATAGTGCCGGAAACATTCCTTAATTTGCCGAGTGCCGGAGAAATACGGACTTCCTTAAATCCAGGTGCCGCACTTTCAATACCTAATATTATTCTATAGAATTCTATATTCGGACTTGCGCCCCAAGCATGGCAGTCGGAACGCGAAGGTTCGGGCATTTCTGCCCATGTTGTCAGCCCAAGAGACATTTGGTTTTCCCAAATCTGAAGGTTATCCAAAAGAGAATCTCCCAAACCGGACTTATCCAGTGCAAGGTTCAGATAATATCTGAAATATATGGTAGTTTGAATAAGTGACGAATCAGATAACGTCTTCTTCATTACTTCTTTTGCCTCGTTGCCTTTTGTCAATCCTGCAATTATAGCCAAAGCATTTACATGCTGTGAAAAACTATTCTTTGAATATGTATCGGCAAATAAAGAGCGTTCTTCAACCCAATATTTGTTTCGGAAAGAATCTCTCATTTTCTGGGCAATACCGGAATAATGTTCTCCCATGGCTTTTATACCAATTGCAAGTTCCATTTCCGAAACAGCATCCAAAGCCATTATATACATTAAATCCTGGAAAGCAGAATTTCCCCCGTTCTTTTCTCTTATCGGTTCACCATAATCAAAACCTTCTGCCCAGTCAGCAAAGAACCAATGAGGCACATAATCCAGACTATAGTCCGGCTTCAACCATTGTTCGTACCATGCAAGTACATTTCGGTATGCCGGAAGCAGAGTTTTCATATAGTTCTCATCGCCACGCATCATCCAATAATCGTGTCCCATACAAATCCACCATAAAGAGAAAGAAGAAATAAACTGATGTACGTAACTAGGATAGCGGCTCATGGTTATTCCTTCAGCAACCATTGACTGCCTGCCTTGTTCTATTGCGTTCTTCACCATGAAGCTGTCTCTAGTATTGTAAAGAGATATCATTGCCTGTATTCTTGTATCTCCGAAATATTGTAACTGCTCGTAATAAGGACAGTCCATATATGTTTCATTTGCACAAAGGCGGGCAGTTCGCCATCCTATATCCAGCATTTTCCCTAGTTTCTCAAATCCTGGAGCAGAAAAAGATGTTTCGTTTCTGAAAGGATAAGCTGAGAAAGTGCTGTAAATATCATTTAAGGTAAGAGGTTGTTCCTTTGTTGTAATACAAAGCTCCACATATCTCCAAGTTCTCCACCATAAAGGAGTAAATATTCTTTCATTCCCTCCATCCGGTATGATTTTGTCTTCATATCCGATGAATCTTTTACCTTCAACTTCATTTCTGTTGCCTTTTGATGGAAGGCTATAGGATTTTGTTGTAGCTTGTTTGTCATTGTTATATAGTGATTCAGCATATTTAATTATGATTTCAGCATCTTCACCGCCACTGAAATTCATGGATAAATAACCGGTTGTAAGTGTTCCCTGGTCTAAGAGAAGTTTTACTGATTTGTTTCCGGGTATTGCAAGTTTACCATTTCCCGAAATAATATTGTCCGAACATTCAATACCTTCGGATTTCCTTACACTCTGGAATCTTTCTGTTTTCATTTCCATCTGAGGAATAGGACTTGGAACCAGCAATCGTTCCGGATAATCTCTGGCTCCTTTTATAGCACCTTCTCGTCCGGCTACAGCCTTTTCCCATTTGGAGTCATCATATTCTGTCTTTTCCCAACCATAAGGATATGCGTTCATGTCAATTTCTTCACCAGGACCGGCAACATAATAGCCCAAAACTTGCCAGTCGGTCCAAGGAGCATAGGCTTTGTTTTCTAGGCATAGCCATCTGTTGTCTGTATTTATGATAGTATCTCTTTCAGAGTTTCCCTGAAGAATGAATCCTGTTTTATTAAGACTCATTTGGGCAACAGGCTTTTTATCTCCATAATTCCATACTACGGCTGCCAGAACATTTTTCCCTTTACGCAGGAATTTGGAAATATCAACAGTCTCGAAATTCCAGTTATACACATCTCCTCGAGCCGGACCTAACGATGCAAGATTACCGTTTACAAATAACTTGTATCTGTTGTCGGCTGAAACATGTATAATCATAGAGCTGGGAATCTCTTCCAGATTGAAAGATTTACGGAAATGATATATTCCGTAATCATTATTGGAAGCTCCAGGGTATGAAATCCATCGGGCAGCCCAAGACTTTTCCAATAAATCAGGATTGATAATATTTTCATTGTAACCACTGATATATCTTTGTGCATGGATTATATTTGCTACACACAGGCTTAAAATAAAAGCCATAACAAGTCTGCATTTTTTGAAGTATAGATTGTCGGTCATAATAATATGGTTTTTGAATTAAGATATTGCAATATACAATATTCTGCCTCGAAAGTCAATAGGAAGGATTTTATTTTTATAAAAGCGAGGTGATATTATTGAATTGAGTTTTGCTGGTTGCTCAATAAAAAAAGTTGACAAGAATTCAGAGGCAAGTTAACAAGGTCAAGTACATTCTACTTCGCACTTTATTATCTAAGAACTCTTGTCAACTTGTCTCTAAATCTTTGTCAACTATTATTTCCCTTTGTTATTCTTAGCTTCTCTTTTCTGATCTTCTCTGGCAAGAAGAACTACATTATATACGAAGTCTGTAATCCACTGTTCTGAATAACCAAGAGTTGCAGCATATTTACGTACGTTCCATGCTGCTTTCTGAACGCTTACGTCATTCCATTCTGAACGAGTAAGTATTTCATGAACAGTTTTCGCAGTCTGGTTATAAAGCAACTTCTTCAGCAGAAGAGCAAGGCGGAATTTCCATTGCATCAAGTTGCCAAGCAAACTGAACAAATCATTGTTGAAACCTTGGAACATAAAGAAGTAGCTCTTAATATCATTCTGGTTCTTACAGCATTTCTTTACAGAAGCATCAATTTCTTTGAAGAATGATTCATTCAAACCATAATCCTGCATCAACACTTTGCGAACTTTTGATTTTTCAGCAACACCAAGTTTGTTGTTCTGTGTCGGTATTTTAAGCATACGCTTGAACAAAGCCATATCTGCAAGAATGTTCAAGTTTGTAACACCAAGGTTTACTGCCATTACAGCCTGATAATATACGCGGACCAGTGATACGAATTCTTCAACGGAGCCTTTTATTTGTTCGTTATCCTGTTCCTTTTCTTTCTTGAAAAGTTTTGATATAAAATTCATTGTGTATTATAATTGTTAATTTTTTTGCAAAGATAGTGAAAGGCGAGTGGAGAGCAAAATAAAAAACTTGTTTTTGATTTCTTGTCAACTTGTCTCTAAAGCCTTGTCAACTTCAAAGCTCCTACTGATTAACCCTCCATTCCCTATGATATGAATCAATAGCCTCTTTCACCGAACCATGCATAAGAAGCAACCGATGTGCTTCTTCGTAATCAAGACCTAATTCCTCCATAAGCATGCGAGTTCCTCTGTCCACAAGTTTTTGGTTGTTGAGTTGCATATTTACCATCCGGTTTCCTTTCACTCTTCCCAGCTGTATCATTGTGGAAGTTGTAATCATATTCAGAATCATTTTCTGTGCCGTTCCACTTTTCATTCTCGTGCTTCCGGTAACGAATTCAGGACCGACCACCGGTTCGATAGCTATATCAGCTTCGTGAGCCATTGGAGAATCAGGATTGCAAGCAATGGAAGCAGTATGTATTCCATTCTTTCGTGCTTCTTGCAGGGCAGCAATCACATAAGGAGTAGTTCCGGATGCAGCAATACCAATCACTGTGTCGTTTTTGTTAACTCCATGTGCTACTAGTTCTTTCCATGCATTTTCTCTGTTGTCTTCAGCATTTTCAACAGGATTGCGTAGAGCAACGTCGCCTCCGGCAATCAGTCCGATAACATAAGTGTTAGGCATTCCGAATGTGGGAGGAACTTCTGATGCATCCAGAACACCAAGTCTTCCACTTGTCCCGGCACCAAGATAAAATATACGTCCGCCTCTTTTCATCCTTTCAACAATGGCTGTCACCAGTTTCTCTATTGCCGGAATAACTTCCTTGACTGCTAAGGCAACTTTCTGATCTTCGTTGTTTATGCCGACAAGTAATTCGTGGACAGACATCTTGTCCAGGTCTTTGTATAATGATTCTGATTCTGTAATTCGTTTAAATGACATTTGTTTATGTTTTAAGTTTAGAAGAGAACAAGTTGACGAGTTGACAAGGCAACAGGAAACAAGAAACAAGTATTATCTTCTTGACTACTTGACTACTTAACTCCTTGACTCCTTTATTTATAAGCACAGCTCTTTCAATTTTCAATTTTTATCACCTTCACCAATCCATCCATCGGCTCCTTATATATTTCCCCGACTTCAAGCCCCAGTGAATTAGCCGCTTCTGTCAGTATATCTTTATAATAATAAGCCACAGAACCGGTGAAATGGATTTTCAGCTTGTCATAATCCGTATAGTTCATTACATTGCGTCTGAAAAAGCTGCAGAAGCAATTGTAAACCATATTTTTTACTGCCGGTACATCAATATGTTCATATATGAAAGGAGATATTGATGCAAGGAATCTGTTTGGAAAAGGCTGTCTGTAAACCCTGTCAATAATTTCGGCAGGAGAGAGGCTGTACTTTTCCATAAATGCTTTTACCAGATATTCCGGCATTTGTCTTTTCAGACAATCACCAATGAAAGTTTTGCCAAGCACAGCCCCGCTGCCTTCGTCTCCAAGAATAAAACCTAATGGAGAAATTTGTTCTTCTATGCTTTCTCCGTTAAACAGACAGGAATTTGAACCAGTACCCAAAATGCAAGCAATGCCTCTCTCATGTCCACATAAAGCCAAAGCCGCTCCCAATAAATCACTGTTGATTGAAATTTCTGCTGTCGGGAAAAAACTTCTCAACGCATTCTCAACAATGATATTTTTTTCAGGGAAAGCACATCCGGCTCCATAGAAATATATTCTTTCTATATTATACTCCTTTAGAAATGGAGTTAGGCTTCCATTAACGGTACATTTCATTTCTTCCTCAGTCTGGAAATATGGATTCATACCGGCGGTGGAAATTCTTGTTATTTCCATTCCTTTGTCGGAAAGACACCACGTAGTTTTAGTAGAGCCACTGTCTGCTATCAGATACATTTCTGTCTGTATTTAGGCAATTAGAAAATCATAGCTTGAATAATATACACTGCAGCACCAGAAAGATAACCAAGCATTGCCAGGAATGAAATATTCTTCAGATACCAAATGAAATTGATACGTTCCAATCCCATAACAACAACACCTGCTGCAGAACCGATTATCAGCATACTGCCACCAACTCCGGCACAATAAGCAAGGAACTGCCAGAACACTCCGTCCTGAAGGAAATGTGACAAATATTCAGGGTTTGCTGCAGCTTCGACCATCGCCTCTGTTGCAACCGGATACATGCCAATTGCTCCAGCAACTAACGGAACATTATCTACAATAGCAGATAGTGTACCTATTATTATATTTACAGCAAATACATTTCCAATATTCTCATCTAGCCAGGTTGAGAAATTTGTTAGTATTCCACTGTAGCGTAAAACTTCAACAGCTAAAAGAATACCAAGGAAAAACATCAGTGTAGCTCCGTCGATGCGGCGGATAACATTAGCCAATCTCAACTTGATGTTCTCGTCTATATCTTGTTTCTTTTGATACATTATTTCTGTATAAACCCAAAGAGCACCAACAGCCATAAGTATTCCTACGAAAGGAGGCAGGTGCGTAATTGTCTTGAACACCGGAACAAATAACAGGCTTATTACACCAAGAACCAGTAATGCCAGTTTTTCCCTGTCTGCGAGTATTGATAATAAAGGATTATCGTTTACCTCTTTCGTTATTATTGGTGCAGTAACATTTCCATGCATTTTACGCATAATAAACAATGTAGGGACAATAGCTGATACCATACTTGGCAAAATCAGGTTTGGAATAGTTGCCTCTGTTGATATGTTTCCTTTTACCCACAACATAATAGTTGTCACATCACCGATAGGCGACCACGCACCACCACTGTTTGCTGCAATGATTATTATACTTCCGAACACCCAGCGTTCCTTGTAGTTGCCTATCAGTTTTCGGATAAGCATAATCATAACTATTGAAGTAGTTAGATTGTCAAGAACTGCCGACATGAAGAATGTCAGAGTTGCAATCAGCAGCAACAGCTTCTTTTTACTTTTAGTCTTTATTCTGTTGGTGATAAATGTAAAACCACCGTGTGAGTCAATAAGCTCAACGGTAATCATAGCTCCAATGAGGAAGATAAGAGTTTCTGCTATCTCTCCAACACTGTCAAGCATTTGATGTTCCAGGACGAAATGAATGCACTGGTCCTTAAGAGACATCTCTTGAACACTAGGGTTGAGAGCCTTGAATATTTCAAAACTTTCGCCCGATACTGTTGGTACAAAGTCGGTGACTGAAAAGGTGTATAACACCCAAAGTATTGTTCCGGTTAACAAAGCAGTGCCAGCTTTGTTGATCCTTAGTGGGTGTTCCAGGGCGATACACAAATAACCCACCAGGAAGACTATCAAAATACAAGTTAGCATATTATTACGGTTTTTTATTTTACAAAAATACTGAAAGGTGTGTGTATAGCAAAATAAAATTAAAGATATTAAAAGTTAGTAGATATTAGATATTAATTTTCTTATTCAACTACTTAGCTCCTTGACTCTTTTATTCTCATTTTCTCATACCTTCTCCTCGCCACCAACCAATAAACCGCCAGTGACAGCACGCAGCTTAAAGCCCCGATAAGGAATGCCACAGAAAGGGAATGAGCTGAAGCAATAGCTCCGGCTGTAATTATACCAATACCAACACCGATATCAAACGATGTCAGATACGTTGAAGTAGCCGTTCCGCGCATCGACGGTTTGGCTATATTCACAAAAAGGCATTGGAATGCCGGAACGCCTGTTCCAAAACCGATTCCTATCAGCAATGCACTGAGGAAAAATACAACCTCATTATGTATTGTGGCAAACAGAGTGAACACCACAGCCAATCCGGCAATTGAAGAAATCGCCACATGATGGATGTATCCTTTGTCCACCAACCTTCCTGAAATAAGTCTTGACGAACCTACTCCCGTTGCCATAAATAGGAAGAAATAGCCCGGTTCGGAAATATTGTATTCTTTTCCATAAAGCAGGACAAATGATGTTATCATTCCGTAAGGCACGGCTACCAATATATACGACAATGCTGACGGCCAAGCCGGAAGCAGGATGAAGCGGTCCAGCGAGAACGGAGGCCTTTTCACCTTCTCCCTTTTCTTGCATTTAATGAAAAATACAGACAACAATCCAACTGCCGAACTCAATAACCCGGCAAGAACCACTGAATGGAAATTTCCGTGAGAATAAATCCATACAGCAATAAGTGGCGAGAGCGACATCGCAAGATTTATAGTCAGTCCATAAAATCCCATTCCTTCACCTCGTCGGCTCGACGGGATAACGTCAATTGTTATCGTATTGCCCGAAACGGAAGTCATTCCCATCAGTCCGCCTTGAATGCAACGCACAATCATTATGCTCCACATCGCTGCTGCCCAGAAATATCCGCAAAACATTAGTGTAAAGCCAGTGAAGGCAAATAAATACAAATGCTTGCGTGAGAAGCAGTCCACCAGATAACCGGACAAAGGACGCACCATAAGCAATCCCACAGTGTAGGCAGACAGAGCCAGACCTGCATCTTTTTCCGACAATCCCAGCTCTTCAACCAAATAGACCGGCATTGTCGGCATCAACAGATAGAATGCAAAGTTCATCCAGAAATAGGACAAACAACATTGCACAAAATTCCTGCTCCAAAGTTTATCTTTCATTATGCAAATTCACTAAGTTCAAGCCAGCGAAGAGTCTTTTCGTCAATCTCCTCGATTAACTTTGTGATACGGTCAGATTTAGCAAGAAGCTCGTCAGTGCTTAAAGTTCCGCTGCTCAAAGCTGTTTCAATTTCCGCCTTTTCTGCTTCAAGTTGAGGAATCTCTGCATCCAGAGCCTCAAATTCTTTCTTTTCCTTGAAAGTAAGTTTCTTCTTTGGCTGTTCCTGTCGGCGAGGTTTTTCAGGTTCCGGAGCGGCTTTTGCCTGCTTTGCCGCTTCCTGCTCTTTTTCCAGCTGGTTCTGATAATCCTTCCATTCACGATATTGAGTGTAGTTTCCTGGGAAATCTTTGATGTCTGCCTGACCACGGAACACCAGCAGATGGTCAACGACCTTGTCCATGAAATATCTGTCGTGCGACACAACAATTACGCATCCCTTGAACGAACGCAAATATTCCTCAAGCACATTCAGCGTTACGATGTCTAGGTCGTTTGTCGGCTCGTCCAGAACAAGGAAGTTCGGATTGCGCATCAGCACAGTGCAAAGATAAAGTCGTCTTTTCTCACCGCCACTCAGCTTATATACATAATTATGCTGCTTTTCAGGTGTGAAAAGGAAGAAGTTCAGGAATTGCGACACACTCATTTTGCGTCCGTCGCCAAGGTCGATATATTCGGCTATTTTCTGAACCACGTCAATTACCTTCATCTGCTCGTCAAACTGCAATCCTTCCTGGCTGTAATAACCGAAACGCACAGTTTCGCCAATGTCGAAGCATCCGCTGTCCGGTTCCACTTCGCCCATAAGCATTTTGATGAAGGTTGATTTTCCCGTACCATTGTTGCCAACGATACCAAGTTTCTCATATCGTGCAAAAATATAATTGAAATCCTCTGTGATTTTCAAATCGTCAAATCTCTTTGAAACGTGTTTTGCTTCAAAAATCTTAGAGCCGATATACGAAGCCTTCACGTCCAGATTCACCTGTCCGGCTTCTCTCTGCTGTTTAGCTTTCTTTTCCAGCTCATAGAATGCGTCGATTCTGTATTTGGCCTTAGTGCCTCGTGCCTGTGGCTGACGGCGCATCCAGTCCAATTCTTTTCTCAGCAGATTGTTTGCCCTTTCCACTTCTGCATTCTGAGCTTCCACTCGTTCGGCACGTTTTTCAAGATAATAATTATAATTGCCCTTATACTGATAAATCTGCTTGCGGTCTATTTCTATAATCTCGTTACAAACTCTGTCGAGGAAATATCTGTCGTGCGTAACCATCAGGATACTGATATTCGCACGGCTCAGATAACCTTCCAGCCATTCGGTCATTTCAAGGTCCAGGTGGTTGGTCGGCTCGTCGAGGATAATCAGTTCCGGGTCAGTAATCAGCACATTGGCAAGAGCCACTCTCTTCAGCTGTCCGCCGGAAAGACTTTCAACTTTCTGGTCGAGATTGTGGATTTTCAACTGCCCCAGAATCTGCTTTGCCCTTTGCTCGTAGTCCCACGCCTTCAGAGCATCCATTCTTTCAAGTATATCGTTCAGATTGCTGTGGTCGCCGCTGCTCATTGCCTGTTCATATTCGGCAATAAGTTTCACTGTTTCATTTTTTGAATAGAAACAAGCCTGAAGCACAGTCAGTCCTTCCGGATAAACGGGCGACTGCTCCAGATAACCTACTCGCAAATCATTGCGGAAAACTACTGAACCACTGTCATAATCCTCTTTCCCGGCTATGATATTAAGCAAAGTTGTTTTCCCGCTTCCGTTCTTTGCAATCAGACCAATTTTCTGACCTTGCTCGATACCGAAAGTTATATCTTCGAAAAGCATCAGGTCACCGAAACTTTTCGTAAGTTTATCTATATTGAGTTGTACCATTTCGTGTTATTTTTATTTGCAAAAATAAGCAAAGGAGAGTGCAGAGCCAAATCAAAAGCTTGTTTTCATCCGGTGTATTCATTCTAAACGTATGGCGCTGCTCTACGCTATAAAATCTAAGGTCCTCAGCCAATTTGATGCCACTAAACTAATTATATTACCAAAATGCTCAAATCCCATCATTTTTACTTACACCCCTTTCTGTGAAAACACCATGAAAATATGCAAAAAATGAGTTTATCGGACTGAAATGACGGTATAAAAGCCTATAAATGCCGATATATACGGACCGAAAACTGCTTATATATTACCCCACGAGTGCTTACATTCGGCCCCACGGATGCCTATGTCCGATAGTAAATACCGTATTTTACGGAAAAATTGCCTTTGCAAATTACAAAATCGGGAATTTTGGCTCTCCAGAGACCTTTTTCACCATCAAAACGTTCTGATTTTTCAATCGAAATAGGATTGTCAAAATGGAAAGTATATTCATTAATAGCTTTCACTGTGGGTTTATATATCCGGATAGAATATGATTTGTTTTTGCAAAATATAAGAGTAATGGATAATATCTTTACTTTTTGTAAAAGCTTAACTCCGTGAGAGTGCGATTTTTTTGAGTTATACGTGCCTGGTATCGATTTATCCAAGTGTGAAAGACTTAAATTGACATTTTGATATTTTGACAAAATGATATAGACTGATTAAAAAAGCTAAAAATACAATATTGCTAGACCGTGTGAATTTAAAATAAAGCATAAATATTTATATATAGCTTACTGCCAGATTCCTTTGTATGATTCAATTGGCTAAATTTGCAAAATTGAAATGTATGTGTTGGAATATCATTATTTGAGAGAGAGAAAAAATGGAGAAAGGGTTAGAATTTTTGTTCGGGCGCCTCGAACGCCGGAATTCTGTATTTGCAATTGAAAGCGTAGCTTTGATATATAATGCGTTGACGACGTTGATTATATTCATGCTTTTCAACCGACTTGACAATCCCGGTCAAATGCTTTATGAGCGTTGTGGAATAGTTCTTCTTACCTTGTCTCTTATGACCGTATATAAGTTGCGTCCATGCCGTTTCACAGCGTTGATTCGCGTAATTGCGCAGATGTCTCTCCTTGCATATTGGTATCCCGAAACATATGAATTTAACAGTGTTCTGCCAAATTTGGACCATTGGTTTGCTGGAGCAGACCAGTTGCTGTTTGGCTGCCAGCCATCACTTGCATTCAGTTCACATTATCATTATAAATTTTTGAGTGAAGCTTTCAATATGGGATATTTCTTTTATTATCCTATGATATTCATGGTTGTGATATATTATTTTATCAAGCATTTTGAATATTTCGAGAAAGTAGCGTTCCTACTTACAGCTTCGTTTTTCATGTATTATATATTCTATATACTTGTTCCGGTTGCCGGTCCTCAGTTTTATTTCCCGGCAATAGGAATGGAGAATGTGCTTGACGGTAATTTCTTGTCCATAGGTGATTATTTCCATCACAATCGAGATTTACTTCCCGGTCCCGGATATACTGACGGTTTTTTCTATAAGTTGGTGGAATCGTCGCAACAGGTTGGAGAAAGGCCGACGGCGGCTTTCCCCAGCTCTCATGTTGCCATATCAACAATTGTGATGCTGCTGGCATTTGATGCTAACCGCCGTCTGGCATTTTTGATGTTCCCATTCTATGTTTTGCTGTGCTGCGCTACGGTTTACATACAGGCACATTATCTGATAGATTCCGTAATGGGATTCGTAACATCATTCTTTGTCCTCAGGTTTGTGATGTTCTTATACGAAAAATATTTTTCGGTAAGGCGCCTTTACGCAGTCCGGGCATAATTTATCAAGAAATAATAGTTGCAACGATTTTCCTTGCTCCGCCATAATTGCGGAATTCGCACAGATATATACCTTGCCATGTTCCGAGATTAAGCCTGTGGTTAGTTATCGGAATAGTTATGCTGCTGCCAATCATGGTTGATTTGGCATGAGCCGGCATGTCATCATCGCCTTCGTAAGTGTGTCTGTAGAAACTTTCTCTTTCCTTTACAATATTATTGAAAATACTTTCCAAATCAACTTGAACGTCCGGGTCGGCATTTTCGTTAATCGACAAGGCTGCAGATGTATGTTTGATAAACAGGTGCAGTAGTCCGAATTGCGGTAAATCTGGCAAATGTTTTTCCACTTCTGATGTAATTAGATGGAAACCGCGGCAATAGCTTGGTAGTTTGAATTCAGTTTGATTTGTCATAATTGTTGTAGTTGACAAGTTAACAAGTTGACAAGAAAACAAGGAGGAAATCTTATGAAAAATCCTTTCCCTCCTTGTCAACTTGTAAGCTTGTTAACTTGTCTCTTTTTTATTGCTATTTTAACACTTAAAGAATAAATAATTGAAAACTTTTTTCTAAGTTTACCGCAACAAAAATAAGATTTAACCTTTAATAATTACGAATTATCATGGATAATGCATTATTTAGATTTCCGAAGCCCATTAATGAGCCGGTAAAGAGCTATGCTCCCGGTAGTGTTGAAAAAGCTGCCTTGAAACAGGCTCTTGCGCAGTTGTCTTCAGAAGAATGGGATATACCTTTGGTGATTGGAGGTAAGGAAATCCGCACAGGCAATACTGGTAAAGTAGTTATGCCTCACGACCACAAACACGTATTGGCCACTTATCATCAGGCAGGAGAAAAAGAAGTTCAAATGGCTATTGATGCCGCTATGAAAGCTCATAAGGAATGGTCAGAACTTCCTTGGGTAGAAAGAGCTTCTGTAATGCTTAAGGCTGCCGAATTGTTTGCGACTAAATATCGTTATTTATTGAATGCCTCTGTAATGTTGGGACAGAGTAAGAATCCTTTCCAGGCTGAAATTGATGCTCCTTGCGAATTGATTGACTTCCTTCGCTTCAGCACATTCTATGCTAGCCAGGTTTATGCTGATCAGCCTTATTCTGAAACTGGTACTCTTAACAGAATGGAATACCGTGCATTGGAAGGTTTCGTATTCTCATTGACTCCGTTCAACTTCACATCTATTGCTTCAAACTTGAATATGGCTCCGGCAATGATGGGTAACGTTGCTGTTTGGAAACCTTCAACTACAGCTATATATTCAAACTATTTGTTGATGAAAGTATTCAAGGAAGCAGGTTTGCCTGATGGTGTTATCAACTTTATCCCTGGTAAGGGTAGCACAATCGGTAAAGTTATCACAGCAAGCTCTGACTTGGCTGGATTCCACTTCACTGGTTCTACATCAACATTCAATACTTTGTGGAGACAGATGGGCGAAAACCTTGGTCACTACAAATCATATCCTAAGATTGTTGGTGAAACTGGTGGTAAGAACTTTATCTTTGCTCATCCGTCTGCATCTCCTCTTGAAGTTGCTACAGCAATCGTTCGTGGTGCGTTTGAATATCAGGGACAGAAATGTTCTGCCGGTTCTCGTGCTTATTTGCCTAAGTCTTTGTGGAAAGAAATCAAGGATTATGTTGGCGATATGCTGAAAGAAATCAAGATGGGTGATGTTCAGGATTTCACAAACTTCATCAACGCTGTTATCGATGAGGCTTCATTCGATAATATCATGAGTTATATCAACTATGCTAAGCAGTCTCCTGACGCTGAAATCGTATTCGGTGGTAACGGTGACAAGTCTGTTGGTTATTTCGTTGAACCGACTGTAATCCTTACAACAGACCCAATGTTCAAGAGCATGGTTGAAGAAATCTTCGGCCCGGTTATCACAATCTTCTTGTATGATGACGACAAATATGAAGAAACTCTTGAATTGTGCGACCGCACTTCACCTTATGGTTTGACTGGTTCAATCTTCTCACGCGACAGATATGCTATCGACATGGCATTTAATAAATTGCGTTATTCTGCCGGAAACTTCTATATCAACGACAAACCGACAGGTGCTGTAATTGCTCAGCAGCCATTCGGTGGTTCTCGTGCTTCCGGAACTAATGACAAGGCTGGTGGTCCGTTGAACTTGATTCGCTGGACAAATGCTCGTTGTATCAAAGAGGCTTTGGTTCCGCCAACAAGCTATGGATATCCTTTCTTGGGTGAGAAGTAAAGAATAGAGACAAGGTAACGAGTTTACAAGTTGACAAGGTATAATTTTATCTTGTCAACTTGTTCCCTTGTCAACTTGTATCTGTTTCAATGTTAACCTAATACCCCCTATTAATCATTATGCTGGACTTTAATAATACCGAAATAGCTTTTTCTGCTAAATCTAATGCAGAGTTACAGAATGCTTATTTGTTGTTTAACACTTTGAAGCATCCGTCTGTTGTCAAGATGGCAAGTGTTGCAAGTAATGTTGCCATAAAGATACATTTCCCATTGTCATGGGCTGTGAAGCCTACTTTATATAAGCAGTTTGTGGGTGGTGAGACTTTGCAGGACTGCCAGAAAATCATAGACCATCTCCGTAAGTTTAATGTACGCTCAACTTTGGATTTCTCAGCGGAAGGAGAGCAGACTCCGGAAGGAATCAAGGCAACATTTGAGGAAACCATCCGTTCTATCGACTTCGCCAAAGGAAATGACAACTTGGCTTATGCTGTATTCAAGCCTTCTACAATTATCACTGATGAACTTTTGGCTAAAGCTTCAGAAAAACGTGAGGAGTTGACTATTGAAGAAATTAAAGAATTCCGCGAATTCAAGGAAAGATTTATGGCTTTCTGCCAGCGAGCTTATGATAATGACGTCCGTCTGATTGTTGATGCTGAGGATTATTGTTTCCAGGATGCTTTGGATGAGCTTACTGATGAAGCTATGCGCAAGTATAACAAGAAACGTGCTATTGTTTTTGCAACACTGCAGATGTATCGTCATGACCGTATGCCTTATCTTCGCCGCATATTGGAAGATGCGAAGGAAAAAGGATATATTGCTGGTGTAAAATTTGTGCGTGGTGCATATATGGAAGCAGAGAGAGCAAGAGCTGCAGAAATGGGATATCCTGATCCTATTTGCAAGGATAAACCTACAACTGACGCAAATTTCAACGAAGCCGTACGTTTCACAATTGACAATCTTGAGCATTTCGAAATGTTTATGGGAACGCATAATGAGGAAAGTAACTATCTTCTTGCCAAACTTATTGACGAAAAAGGCTTGGCAAGGAATGATTCCCGCATATTCTTTGCTCAATTGTTGGGAATGAGTGATAATATTTCTTTCAACCTGGCTCACGAAGGTTATAACGTAACAAAATATGTTCCTTATGCAAAGGTCAAGGATGTTTTGCCTTATCTTATTCGAAGAGCAGAGGAAAATACTTCCGTGGCAGGACAAACCGGCCGAGAGCTGCGAATGCTTGAGATGGAAATAAAGAGAAGAAAACAGAAGTGATGTTTCGTGTTACGAGTTGACAAGGCATATTAAACACAGAGCTCACGGAGGCACAGAGGTTTTTTGTTGTTAGTTAAAGTTGAGTATTTGTGTCATTTTGTTATGAATTTATTGTTTTGGATAACTCGTATATTTGTGGTTTTACTAAAAAAACAATGAAATAAAGGAGTGTTTTTGTTGTTTCCGGAAAATGATTGCAATGGATTCGGAAAATGATTGCAATGTCTCAGTCAAGTCTTCTAAATGATTTCGACGTGTCATTGCAATCTTTTTCTGAAGTTATTGCAATCATTTTTTTAACAAATGCTTTTCCCTCATATTTTTGCTTTAAAATCATGGAAAAATAGGCTTTAATATGGCTTTTTTGTCTTGAAAATTGAATTTTTAGAGAGATTCCCCTGATTTTGTATTACAGGAGTAATGGTTTGATAAACTGAAGAATATACTGTAAAAATATGATTTAAACTTCACGAGAGTGCCAACAGAAATCAAGAAAAATAATTTAGCCTGAAATATTGAATTCTCAGCATAGCTAAAATGACAAATTGTCAAAATGTCAAAACGTAATATTCCCGCCCATAATCATTTGAATAAGCAGAGCAATAGTTTGTGTTTTATCTTCCAGATGATATTGCTGCAATGTGGTTTTTAAATCTTCACGAAGGAGTTTGAGAGACTGCTGTATGCGATAGTCAACCGTTTTGCTTGAAACACCAAGTTTTTCAGCAATTTCCTTATAAGTCATTTCTTCGAAACGATGCATTATAAAGGCTTGCCTGTAACTTTCCGGAAGTTTGGCTATAGCTTCACGAACCTTATCTTTAAGATCGTCGGTCTGATAATAAGATTTGTCTTGCAGAGTTTCCTGCATATATTCAAAGTATAAAGTATTAGCCTTGTTCCGGCAGTCTTTACTTGCAATTTTGTTTAATGCCCTGTTATAAACACTTCTGAATAAATATGACGAAAGACTTTTCTCAACAGTAATTTCTTTCCTGTTTTCCCATAACCACAGTAATGTATCCTGGACAATCTCCTCGCTGTCCTCCAATGAAACAAATTTATGGCAATAGGCGCAAAGTATCGGATAGAATTGACTGAACAATTTATCAAAAGCCTTTTTATCAGAATTCTTTAGGGAAGTAAGAATATGGCTTTCATTATTATCATTAATATGTAAAGTCTGTTTATCCATCCGGTTAGTAAAGCTTTGCGCTTTTTCAAATATAAAGCAAATGTATGTATTTTTTTTGAAAAAAAACAAGAGGAGTTTAGGAACTTTCCTTTTGGGAATTGTCATAATAATAAAGACTAAATATGTGCATAGGTCTTTTACGGTTAAAGATTTGTTTTTCATTCATTACATTGAGGCTCTGGCATAATGAATGGATAAGGATTAATTTAAGGTTAATGGAACCGGAGCAGCAAGATTCTCTATCTCAGAGAATCTTGCTGCTGGTTTTGTTTTTAATGTTTTATGGATAGAATAGAAAAAAATATAGAAGAATTACTTTTCCGTTATTGCGAAGGAAAACTGAGTGGTGACGGACGAAAGCATGTTGAAGAATGGATTTCTGCAAGTAAAGAAAATGAGGAACTTGCAAAAACTGTTCACGAACTTTATTGGGCAGCTGATACACTGTCTGTAATGGATAAAGTGGATGCCGGCAAAGCTTTGAAAAAGGCTAATGGAAAATTGGTGAGAAAAAAAATCAAAACAGTCTTTCTATGGTCAGAAAGAGCTGCCGCCATTATGTTTATACCTTTACTTTCTGCATATCTTCTTCAAATTAAGAACACAGATGTTGTGGAGGCCAGGATGATGGAGATTCGTACTAATCCAGGTATGACGACAGCTTTTGTATTACCTGATGGAACAAATGTTTCTCTGAATTCCGGTTCAGTTTTGCGATACCCGGAGTTCTTCAGCGAAGATAAACGTGAAGTAGAGCTGATAGGAGAAGCTTTTTTTGATGTTACCAAAGATCCCGAAAAGCGATTTGTAGTAAAAACTACGGGAGATGAACGAGTGGAAGTATTGGGAACATCCTTTAATATGGAAGCTTTTCCCGGAGATTCAATTTTATCTACAACATTATTTGAAGGAAAAGTCAGATTTGTTTCCGATGCCGGAAGTGTGCAGATGAATCCCGGAGAGAAACTTGTTTATAATCATAACAGTTCCAAAGTTAGACTGATTAAAACAAACGGAAATGCAGAAGTTGCATGGAAATATGGCAAAATAATTTTTGATAACACTCCGTTTAATGAAGTTCTCCGTATGTTATCAAAAAGGTTCAATGTGGATTTCGTAGTGAAGAATGAGAAATACAGAAAGGATTCATTTACCGGAACATTCTCAACACAGCGATTGGAGCAAGTATTGGATGTATTCAGTATTTCTTCGAATATAAAATGGCGTTATGTTCCAACCGATAAAACAGAGGAAAAAAGAAGTAAAATTGAAGTTTTTTGAAAATTTTTTATTCTTTGTTTAGGAGTTTTGTGTTTGGAAAATGTCATAAATATAAAACAATCATAAATCTAATAACTAATTCTTGTTTCTCGGTCTTAACAGTATTTGACGTGGGTGTAAATTGATAAATGAATAATGTTTAATTTACAAGTGCATTTTTATTATTGTCAATTTATTAAAAAAACTATGTTAACCTGAATTTATAGGATTGAGAAACTTAAAAAAATTGTCAGCATGAAGAAAAACGGAGATTAAAAAAACAAACAGAGAAATATTGGCGTATTTCTCTGCTTGAAATGAGTTAACCTGAAAAGATTTGTTTGGTGACAAATCATATTAAATCATTTTTTACCTAAAAAGCACAACAAAATTATGAGAAAAAAATGTATTACCCCATTAATATGGGATAAAAAAACGTGTGGACTTACGTTGCCTAAGGTCCCTATTGTTATGAAATCACTATTTTATGCATGCCTGCTTAGTTCTGCAGGTCTGACATATGCTTCAAATAGCTATGCTCAGACTACAATGGTCAGCATTAATGTGGAAAATCAAACTGTAAAGGAAGTATTGGATGAAATAGAAAGTACAACGGAATATTCATTCTTCTATAATACACGTCATGTTGACCTAGATAGAAAAGTTTCTGTAAATATCAATAATGCAGATATTTTTGAAGTTCTGGATGATGTGTTTAGAGGAACTAATGTTGTTTATTCTGTTAAGGATAGAAGTATTATCCTTTCAGTGGAAGATGCATCTCCGGTAATATCTCAGAATGATAATAAAATAACTGGAACCATTGTTGATGCTTCTGGTATTCCTGTTATTGGTGCTAATGTTATGGTGAAAGGTACTACAAATGGTACTATCACTGATATGAATGGTAATTTTAGTTTGGAGATTCCGAATGATGCTATACTTGAAGTATCTTATATTGGTTATACTACTCAGATAGTTAAGGTTAATGGGAAAAATAATTTGAAAATTACACTAAAAGAAGATACTCAAGCCTTGGACGAAGTCGTTGTCGTAGGTTATGGTACCCAGAAAAAAGTCAACCTGACCGGTGCTGTTGAACAGGTAACAAGCGAAGTGTTCGACAACCGTTCTGTACCAAACGTAACTCAGGCTCTTCAAGGTTCTATTCCT
>CASFJQ010000026.1 GCA_949295065.1 uncultured Parabacteroides sp.
AAGGGTAAGAAGAAAACTGTTGCAAATAAGAAAAAAGCTACTAAATAATAAGAGTTGAGATATGGCAAAAAAAACAGTCGCAGCAAAGAAGAGAAACGTAAAAGTTGACGCTTACGGTCAGGCTCACATTCATTCTTCTTTTAATAACATTATCGTATCTCTTGCCAATAGCGAAGGTCAGGTTATCAGCTGGTCTTCTGCAGGTAAGATGGGTTTCAGAAGCTCTAAGAAGAACACTCCTTATGCAGCTCAGATGGCAGCTCAGGATTGTGCTAAGGTAGCTTATGATCTTGGTTTGCGTAAAGTAAAAGTTTATGTTAAAGGACCAGGTAACGGTCGTGAATCTGCTATCAGAACAATTCATGGCGCAGGTATCGAAGTAACTGAAATCATTGATGTTACTCCATTACCACACAATGGTTGTCGTCCTCCTAAAAAGAGAAGAGTATAATTAACTTATTTCTTGAATTTGAATCCGGAATTGTGAATAGATTGCATATTGACCTTATCCTCTCTGTAATCGCGGCTGCACGGTTCCAGATTCATACAGAACATTTAAAACAATAAAAAAATGGCAAGATATACTGGACCAAAAACAAGAATTGCCCGTAAATTTGGTGAGGCTATTTTCGGTGCTGATAAAGTTCTTTCTAAAAAGAATTATCCTCCTGGACAGCACGGTAATGCCAGAAAAAGAAAAACTTCAGAGTACGGTATCCAGCTTCGCGAGAAGCAGAAAGCTAAATATACTTACGGTGTATTGGAAAAACAGTTTAGAAACTTGTTTGAAAAGGCTTCTCGTTCAAAAGGTATTACTGGTGAAGTTCTTTTGCAGTTGTTAGAAGGTCGTTTGGACAATGTAGTGTACCGTTTGGGTATCGCTCCAACTAGAGCTGCTGCTCGTCAGTTGGTTTCACACCGTCATATCACTGTAGATGGTAAGGTTGTAAATATTCCTTCTTATGCTGTTAAAGCTGGACAGATCATCGGTGTTCGTGAAAAATCTAAATCTTTGGAAGTAATTGCTGATGCTTTGGCTGGTTTCAATCACAGCAAATATCCTTGGATTGAATGGGATCAGACTTCAATGAGCGGTAAACTACTGCACTTACCGGAAAGAGCTGACATCCCTGAAAATATTAAAGAGCAGTTGATCGTAGAATTGTATTCTAAATAATAATTGATTCCATGGCGATATTAGCATTTCAAAAACCCGATAAAGTATTAATGTTGGAAGCGGACAACTTCTTCGGAAAGTTTGAGTTCCGTCCGTTGGAGCCAGGCTATGGTATTACTATTGGTAATGCTCTGCGCCGAATTCTCTTGTCATCACTAGAAGGTTATGCTATTACATCAATTAAAATTGAGGGTGTAGATCATGAATTTGATACTGTACCTGGAGTTTTGGAGGATGTAACTAACATTATCTTGAACTTGAAGCAGGTTCGTTTCAAGCACATTGTTGATGATGTTGAGAATGAAAAAGTAAGTATTACTGTTTCGGGTACGGAAGTGTTCAACGCCGGTGAAATAGGTAAACAGTTGTCAGGTTTTGAAGTTTTGAATCCTGATTTAACTATTTGTCATTTGGATCCGAATGCAAGTTTCCAGATTGAGTTGACAATTAATAAAGGTCGTGGATATGTTCCGGCTGATGAAAACAGAAAGCCAGATGATGATATCCACACTATTGCAATCGATTCTATTTATACACCGATTCGCAATGTTAAATATGCAATCGAAAACTTCCGTGTTGAACAGAAGACGGACTACGAAAAATTGGTTCTTGAAATAGCCACTGATGGTTCTATTCATCCGAAAGAAGCGTTGAAAGAGGCTGCTAAGATTCTGATACATCATTTCATGTTGTTCTCAGATGAAAAGATTGCAATTGAGACAGTAGATACTGATGGCAATGAAGAATTCGATGAAGAAGTACTTCATATGCGTCAATTGTTGAAGAGCAAGTTGGCAGATATGGATCTTTCTGTTCGTGCTTTGAATTGCTTGAAGGCCGCTGATGTTGAAACGTTGGGTGAACTGGTTAAGTTCAACAAAAATGATTTGTTGAAATTCCGGAACTTCGGTAAGAAGTCGCTCACTGAACTTGATGAACTACTTGAAAGTTTGAACCTTTCATTCGGTATGGATATCACAAAATATAAATTAGATAAAGAGTAAGTATAGCGATGAGACATAACAAAAAAATAAATCATTTGGGTCGTACAAACACTCACCGTGACGCGATGCTTTCGAATATGGCTTGTTCTCTAATCAAACATAAGAGAATCTTTACTACGACAGCTAAAGCTAAAGCACTTCGTAAGTTTGTAGAACCACTTATCACTAAGTCAAAGGAAGATACAACTACTTCAAGACGTGTTGTATTCAGCTATTTGCAGGACAAATATGCAGTAACTGAATTGTTCAAAGAAATCTCTCAGAAGATTGCTGACCGTCCGGGTGGTTATACTCGTATTATCAAGACTGGTAATCGTTTGGGTGATAATGCTGCAATGTGCTTCATTGAATTGGTTGATTACAATGAAAACATGGCAAAAGATAATTCAGCTAAGAAAGCAACTAAGACTCGCCGTTCTCGTAAAAAATCTGCTGCTGCTGAAGCTACATCAACTGAAGCTACAGAAGCACCAGCAGTGGAAGAACAGTCTGCTGAATAATGAATTCCAATTAAAGGAATATAATATAAAGCGTAGATTTATAATCTACGCTTTTTTTGTATATATATATCATCTATTTTTTGTATAGTTCTCTTTCTATACTGTATATTAATCAGACAATAAACAAAAAGCCATCCGAATATTTTCGGATGGCTTTTTGTATGGCAATAGAATCTTGAGATTAAACTCTCTTTTCTTTGATTCTAGCTTTCTTACCAGTAAGAGCACGCAAGTAATACAATTTAGCACGACGTACTTTACCAACTTTGTTTACAGTGATGCTTTCGATGAACGGAGATTCAATTGGGAAAATACGTTCAACACCAATGTTTTCAGACATCTTACGTACAGTAAAACGTTTTTTGTCACCGTGACCTGAAATACGGATAACAACACCTCTGTACTGCTGTACACGTTCTTTGTTACCTTCTTTGATACGATAAGCTACTGTGATTGTGTCACCACTCTTGAAAGAAGGATGCTCTTTTTTTGTAGCAAAAGCTTCTTCTGCAATTTTAATCAAATCCATTTTTATTGGCTTTAAATTGTTTTATAATAACGCAATATATTGAGCTGCTTGTCTCAACAGAGATTACGCAAAGCGAGTGCAAATTTACGAACATTTATTTTATTATCAAATAAACTGAAATAAAAAGATTTGTATATTATACTACATTTGTAGCTATACTTTTCTTTCACTAAATTTGAAGAATAATTTATATTAATATGAGAGCTTACATATATATTATCTGTCTTTTATTAGTTTCACTTTTTAATGTATTTCCCCAATCTTATCCTGATTTATACAGGAAAGCCAATCATAAGGAAATGACGCAATGGGTTGATTCTGTTTATTCTTCGTTGACGGTTGATGAAAAAATTGGGCAGCTGTTTATGGTAATAGCCGATTTGTCAACTTCATCACAGAATCAGCGTTTGCTTCTTCGTTATGTAGATGAAATGAAAGTTGGTGGAGTGTTGTTCCACAAAGGAAGTACATCTTCTCAGGCTAAATTGACAAACATGATGCAGAAATCATCGCGAGTACCATTAATGGTCTCTCTTGACGGTGAATGGGGATTATCGATGCGTTTGAGCGGAACTACGCGTTTCCCAAAAAATATGATGCTTGGTGCAATTGAGGATATGAATTTGCTTGAAGCGTATGGCGAAGAAGTTGGCCGTCAATGCAAGGAATTAGGAATACATATAAATTTTGCACCGGATTTGGATGTAAACAGTAATGTTGATAATCCAGTAATTGGATTACGTTCATTTGCGGAAACTCCCGAGCAGGTTGCAGACAAAGGTATAGCTTATGCCAGAGGCTTGGAAAAAACTGGTATTATTTCCGTTGCCAAACATTTTCCCGGACACGGTGATACATCTGAAGACTCTCATAAGACTTTACCTTCCGTTCGTCATAGCCGTGAGCGATTAGACAGTGTTGAACTGTTTCCATTCAGAAAATATGTCTATGAAGGTTTTGCCGGAATGATGACCGGACATTTGTATGTTCCATCCTTGGAAAGTTCCCGAAAGCCGGTTTCATTGTCTTCAAAAGTCGTAACTGATTTGCTTAAAAATGAAATAGGTTTTAAAGGACTTTGTTTTACTGATGCTTTAGCAATGAAAGGCGCATCTTCAAATAATAAGGATAATCCTTGTGTTCAGGCTCTTTTGGCTGGAAATGATGTTTTGCTTGCTCCCGCAAATCCATTTTCGGATTTTAAGGCAGTTAAGGATGCTGTTTCTTCTGGTCTGATAACTTCAGAAATGCTGGATGAAAAGTGTAGGAAAATTCTTGAATATAAATTTATTGCCGGACTTAACAATTACAAACCTATTGAAATAAAGAATCTTTCAACACGTCTTAATTCTCCTCATGCAGAGTGGCTTGCTTCACGTCTGAATGCCGAAGCTATTACATTGCTTAAAAATGAAGATGAAATCATTCCTTTAAAAAACCTTGATAAAAAGAAGATAGCTGTTCTCACAATTGGAGAATCTGTAGATTGTGAATTTCATACAACTATAGATTCTTATGCTAAAGTAAAACACTTCAGTATTCTTAGAAGTACACCTGCTGCAACAGTTCAGCGTATATATAATGAATTGAATGATTATGACGTGATTATTTGCGGAGTTCATACTGTACGTATTCCGGAGAATGCAGCTTTACGTAAATTAGCTGCGGAAAAAGAACTGATATATACATTCTTTACTATACCTTATTTCTCAAAGAATTATAAAAGTTCAATTACCAAAGCCAAATCTTTCGTCATGGCTTACGAAGCAACTCCTTTGGCACAGAAGTATGCCGCACAGTTATTGTTTGGCGGTATTGCTGCAAAAGGTAAACTTTCAGTTTCAATCCCTGAGCTATATTATTCAGGTTCCGGTCTTTTTACAGAGAAAACAAGACTTGGTTTTCATGAACCTGAAGAAGTTGGCGTAAATCCTAAAAGACTTTCATTGATAGACAGTGTTGTTAATGAAGGGCTGAAAGCCAAGGCTTATCCCGGTTGTCAGGTTTTGGTGGCAAAAGACGGAATGATAATATATAACAAATCATTTGGAAGATATGATTATAAGAATCACAGGTCAGTAAATAACTTTTCTGTTTACGATTTGGCTTCAGCTTCAAAGGCTGCCGGTACACTTCTTGCAGTTATGAAAGCTTATGATGAAAACAAATTCAATTTGAATAATAAAATATCACAGTTCATTTCGGAACTTGATTCTTCAAATAAGAAAAACATAACAATAAAGCAATTGCTTTATCATCAGTCCGGTTTGCCTTCAACTATTAATTTCTATCTTTCGGCAATAGATAAAGATAGTTATAAAGGAAGTTTGTACAGTAATCGTAAAACGCAGACTCATTCAGTCAAGTTCGATTCAAAAACTTATGTCCGCAATGATTTTACTTTTTTACCGCAGCTTGTCTCTTCTGTTCCCAAGAAAGGATATGATTTGAAAGTTGCCGATGATTTTTACCTTAATTCAACTTTTCAAGATACTATAATTATGAAAATAAAAGATTCACGTCTCACTAAGCCCGGTTCTTATCGTTACGGATGTGTAAACTTTATATTGTTGAAAATTATGGTTGAACGATTATTCTCTCAGCCAATGGATAAATTGTTGGACGAGAATTTCTATTCCCGTCTTGGAGCATATCACACCACATACAACCCGTTGGAAAAAATGGATAAATCTGATGTAGTTCCTACAGAATATGACGGATTTATCCGTCGCCAGCTAATTCAAGGATATGTTCACGACGAAGCAGCAGCCTTCCAGGGTGGAGTTTCCGGAAATGCAGGTCTTTTCTCCAACGCAGAAGATTTGGCAAAGGTCCTTCAATTGTATCTTAATTTAGGAGAGTATGGCGGAGAAAGATATCTGTCTTCCGAGACATGTAAACTTTTCACTATGTCGAAAAGTCCAACTTGTCGTCGCGGTCTGGGTTTCGACAAACCTTCGTCTTCTGCCGGTTCTTCTCCTTGTGGCTCATTGACACCATTATCTGTTTATGGGCATACAGGTTTTTCAGGAACATGTTTCTGGGTTGACCCAACAAACAATATGATTTATATATTCTTATCAAACCGGATAAATCCGACAAGAGCAAATTCAAAGTTGAGCAGTCTTGATATCCGAACCCGTATTCAGGATATAATATATAAATCTATGGACCGCAAAACCGGAAAAGAAATGTAACTTTGTCCCCGTTTTTGTTGAAATAAATATATTATGTTGTTCGGACACGGTGATGATTATTATATTTCCGAAAAGGAAATAACTGCAAATTTCAGTTCAAATGTTTGGTATGGAGCAAATTTGGATTTGCTTAAGGAACACTTGTTCTCTGTTTTTACAAGTCTTTCGCGCTATCCGGAACCAGACGCTTCCTCGTTGAAACATTTGCTTGCTGATGTTTATGGGATAAATAGCAGGAATATTTTGGTGACCAACGGCTCCATAACAGCTTTTTATATGTTGGCGCAAACCTGGAAAGGCGAGAATTCCACAATCCTGATACCTTCTTTTGCCGAATATGAAGATGCATGTAAATTATACGAACACAAAATTACATATATAAATAATTCTGAACCACTGGATTCTATTGATTTGCGAAGCCAGAAACTCTGCTGGATTTGTAATCCCAACAATCCGGACGGGCATTTGTGGAATAAAACTTCAATAGAGAGATTGATAGAATCCAATCCCGAAACACTTTTCGTTCTCGACCAGGCTTATTCGGAATTTGTAAGAGCCGAAATGATTTCTCCATCTGATATCAACAGATATAAGAACCTTATACTTGTCCGTTCGATATCAAAAGTCCATAAGATACCTGGATTGAGAATTGGATATATTGTGGCTTCGGAAGAAATAATAGATAAAGTCAGCCATTTCATCATTCCTTGGTCGGTGAATAGCATTGCTATCGAGGCTGGCAAATATGTATTGTCGAATCCCGGACTTTTTGAAATGCCTTTGGATTCCTGGAAAAGAGATACAAATATTCTGATGCGTAAACTTTCCGAAATAGAGGATATTGAGGTAAAGCCTTCGAGTACTACATTTTTCCTTGTAAGGCTGAAAAAAGGAAAATCATCGGATTTGAAGAAATTCTTGGTTGAGAAGTATGGGCTGCTAATCCGTGACGCTTCTAATTTCCGCGGACTCACTGATGCCCATTTCCGCATTTCGGCACAGCAGCCGGAGTATAACGATATGCTTGTAGCAGCAATTAAAGAGTGGCTTGATTTGATTAAATAATAAAAATCCCGGACTTGCAGAGATGCGAATCCGGGTTTTTTTATTTCCTTTTCAAGAATGTGATAAAATTCACAATACTTTTTATTCAAAACGCTTGTTGATTACGATATGTCCCAAATATCCCAAGATAATCAAGCCAAGACCTGAAAGAAGAATAGTGTTAGACATACCGCCTGTGAATGCAGGAACAGCCAAGACAACAACGCCGATAAGAAGTACGATTACTCCTAAATTTTTAATTAACTCGCTCATGGTTATAGATGTTTTTTATAATTCTTTTTCTTTTCTACTGCAAATAAAACAATAATAACCCGATTGCAAAAATATTTTACTATAAAAATGAATGAAAGTCTGAATTTTTAGTGATAAATATAAATATGGGGCTCTGAATTTATACTTTTGCCAGCTAAACTTTGTAAAATATCTTTTTCTATTTTACCCTTTCACTATCTTTGCCAAGATAAATATTTGCATTATGAAACGTTTGTTTTATGTGGTTTATACGTGGCTTATATTTGTGCCACTATTTCTGGTACTGACTATTATTACTGCTGTTACAGTTGTTATCGGATGTCTGCTCGGTGGAGAGCGTTTCTTCTCATATTATCCCGGAATGATATGGTCCAGACTTACTTGTTATCTGGCTCTCTGTCCGGTAAAGGTTCGTGGAAGAGAGAATATTACACCGGGAAAATCATACGTTTTTGTGGCAAACCATCAAGGTGCATTTGATATTTTCCTGATATACGGTTTCCTTGGAGTTCCAATCAAATGGGTGATGAAGGCAGGTATCGGCAAAATTCCGTTTGTTGGTGCTGCATGCCGTGCAGCAGGTTTTGTTTTTGTTGACGGCTCATCGGCTAAAGCTGCTGCTCGCACTGTCAAAGAAGCAGAACGCATACTTCAATCCGGCGCTTCAATTGCAATATTCCCTGAAGGCTCAAGAACATACGACGGGAAAATGATAAGATTCAAAAAAGGAGCTTATCAGATGGCGGTGGATCAGCATTTACCTATAATTCCTATAACAATCAACGGCCCGTTTGACGTTCTGCCAATCGGCTCGCTTAATTTGCATCGTCACCCATTGGAAATGGTAATCCATGAACCAGTATCTACTGACGGTGTTGAATCTACGCATAAAGGTCTGCAACAGATGGCAGATATGACGCAGGAAATAATAGAAAAAGACCTGTGGAATAAATATCGTTGATTCTCAGATTATTGCATTTTCACGCTATTTTTGTCGCTTGGAAAAGTTTTTTCATATATTATGAAAATAAAATTTCATATATTGTGAAAAAACTTTTTCATGCCTATGAAAAAAAAGTTCCATCCTATAGCCTGTTCTCTGGCAATTTATCCTTTTGGTTATAATCTTGAAAAAATAGGTTGAAAACATAGAAAGATGTTGAAAAGTTCTAGACTATAGATGAAAAAATATTACCTTTGTCACCCGAAATTGCAAGTAACGCGTAGATGTGAAACCTAAGGTAAAACAATATATTATATGGCTCTGCCTGCTGTTTGGAGTTTGTGTTAATCTGATGGCTCAGTCAGATAAGTTCACCGTAGTTATTGATGCAGGTCACGGAGGTAAAGACCCTGGTGCAAGAGGTTCAAAGATTAACGAAAAGGAAATAAACCTTAAGGTTGCTTTGAAGCTTGGAAACATGATTGAGCAGAATCATCCTGAGGTTAAAGTGATATATACCCGTTCGACAGACAAATTCATTGAGCTTGACGAGAGGGCAAACATTGCCAACCGCAACAAGGCGGATTTGTTTATCTCAATTCACACAAATTCCGTGAAACGTGGGAGCAGTGTTAGAGGAACGGAAACTTACGCTCTTGGTTTGGCACGTACGGACGAGAACCTTGAGGTTGCGATGCGCGAGAACTCGGCAATCCTGCTTGAGGATGATTATAAGGCAAAGTATGAAGGCTTCGACCCTAACTCTTCTGAGTCGTATATCATTTTCGAGTTTATGCAGAACAAGCATTTGGAACAGAGCATTCAGTTCGCTTCCGAAGTGCAGGATTGTTTCACGGCTGCAAAGCGTGCGGACCGGGGAGTGCGTCAGGCGGGTTTCCTGGTGCTCCGCAAAACAAGTATGCCTAGTGTGCTAATAGAGTTGGGCTTCATATCAAATCCTTCCGAGGAGCAGTTTATGCGTTCTGCCGAAGGACAAACAAAATTGGCTTCAGCTATTTCGGAAGCATTTGACCGTTATAAGAGTGCTTTCGACAGAAAGAAATCCGGTCTTCCTGTTTCTTCAACAGCTGCCGCAGTGAAAGGCTCTGATAATAAAACAAGAGAAACGGTTTCAGAAAAAACTTCGGAAGAAGTTAAACCTGAAAAAGGAAAAATTGTTTTTAAAGTGCAGATTCTTACTTCTGACAAAAAACTATCTTCTGGCTCCAAATATTTCAAGGGCTATAAGAATGTGGAATGTTTCAAGGAGAAAGGCCTGTATAAATATACTTATGGCGAATCTACGAGTTTCAAGGAAATCATGCGTATTCGCCGCCAGATACTAAAAGATTTTAAAGATGCGTTTGTTGTGGCTTTCAAAGACGGGCAGCGCGTGGATTATTGAAAATTAAAGAAATAATATATTAAAAATGAAGACGTTTACGAAGGAGGCAAAAATAGGTTTGGTCTCTATTATCAGTTTGGCATTGCTTTATTTCGGCATCAATTATTTGAAGGGTATAAATCTTTTCAAGCCATCCAACCACTACGAAGTAATGTTCACCAATGTAAAAGGAGTAACAATTTCAAGCCCAGTGTTTATTGACGGTTTCAAAGTCGGTCTTGTGCGCGATATTGTTTATGACTACGACAACAAAGGAAAGATAAAGGTTGACGTAAGCCTTGAAGACAAAATGAAAATCAACAAGGGCAGCTACATTACTATCGTCAACAGTTTCCTTGGCGGTGCTGAGCTGCATATTCACTTGAATAAATATGTTGAAGATTATCTTTCGCCGGGCGACCAGATTGAAGGACGCATGAGCGAAGAGATGATGCAGTCAATCCAGGAAAATATTCTTCCGTCGGTCGAAGCCCTTCTTCCGAAACTTGATTCAATTCTTGGAGGAATACAGACATTGATAAATCATCCGGCACTTACTCAGTCTTTGGACAATATCCAGAAAACTACAGGAAATCTTGAGGTGTCAACTCGTCATCTCAACAAAATGCTTGCAAACGATGTGCCTGCTATAGTTTCAGATTTGAAAGTTATCACAGGCAATTTCTCAACAGTAAGCTCCGAACTTAAAAGCCTTGATTTGGCAACAACTGTCAACAGCATCAACTCTACTCTTGATAATTTGAAGCTGACAACAGAAAAGCTTAATTCAAAGGACAATAGCATCGGACTTTTACTTAACGACCGTGCGTTGTATGATAATTTGAACAGCACAACAGAAAACGCATCCAAGCTGTTGCTTGACTTGCGCGAGAATCCTAAGCGTTATGTTCATTTCTCGGTATTTTAATGCTCGAAAAAAAAGTTTGAATATATTTTCAGAGAATTGAAATACTAAATAATTGAAATTCAATACGTGTTTTTTATAAAACAAATTTCCAAATAAAATCTGGTTTTTTTTTTCAGATTTTATTTGTAAACTTTGTAGTCCTAATCGAAAGTAAAAGTTTTAGTTTGGAGATATAAAAATATGCAGACAGATTGTCAGATTTTGTGGAATAAGTGCCTTGATGTAATAAAGGATATAGTGCCTGAGGCTGTGTATAATACATGGTTCAAGCCTATAGTACCTTATTCTTACGAAAACAATGTCTTTAAAATAAACGTGCCTAGCCAGTTTTTCGGCGAATACTTGGACGAACACTATCTGCATGTGCTCCAGCCGGTGTTGTCGCGCGTCGTAGGAGAAGGAACCAAGCTGACATATCGTATGGCAACTTATGGCGATACGAAGGATGACGAAAGTATGCTTACTTATCCGTCGTCAACACCCAAACCACGCAGACTGCAGAATCCGCAGGTAAATGTGCCAGGCTTGTTTGATTCGAAAGCCCCGCAGGATTGGAATTCATATCTGAATCCTAAATACAGTTTCGACAACTATTTCGAGGGCGTCAGCAACAAGCTAGTGCGTTCGGCGAGCGAAGCAATCGCTCGTAATCCGGGAAAGACAGCCTTCAACCCGATGTTCATTTTCGGAGCTTCAGGTGTTGGTAAGACTCACTTGTGTCACGCAATAGGAAACAGAATCCAAGAGCAGCAGCCGGACAAGAAAGTGCTTTATGTTTCGGCACACCTGTTCAGCATACAGTTCACGGATGCGGTTCGCAGGAACACTGTGAATGATTTCCTTTATTTTTATCAGGGAGTTGATGTGCTGATTCTTGATGATATACAGGAGCTGATTGGAAAGGACAAAACTCAGAATACATTCTTCCATATATTCAACCATCTTCACATGCTCAACAAGCAGTTGATTCTTACATCAGATAAACCGCCGGTTGATTTGCAGGGAATGGAGGAACGATTGATTACTCGTCTGAAATGGGGATTGACAGCTGAGTTGAACCGTCCGGATTTGGATTTGCGTAAGAAAATTCTTAAGAACAAGATAAATCATGATGGCATAAAGATGTCGGAAGACGTGTTCAACTTTATTGCCGATAATGTTACTGAGAATGTACGTGACTTGGAAGGAATTCTGGTTTCGTTGATGGCAAATTCAGTTGTCAACAACAAAGAGATAGACTTGTCGCTGACCAAACGTGTAGTAAGTATGGCTGTACGTTTGGAGAAGAAACAGATTTCGGTGCAGTCAATCCAGGAAGTTGTATGCAAGTATTTTGATTTGGACCAGTCGCTGATTCATTCAAAGTCCCGTAAGAGGGAGATTGTTCAGGCTCGACAGATAACAATGTTCCTGTCTAAGAAATATACAGACTGTTCGTTGTCGCATATCGGAAAGATTGTCGGGAAAAAAGATCATGCCACAGTTCTTCATGCCTGCAAGACAATTAAAGACCAGATGGAAACGGACAAAACATTCCGTTCCTCTGTCGAAGAGATAGAAAACTTGTTGAAAAACTAAATAGTTAAACTATACGTATTTGAAGGCACTTCTCACAGTGCCTTTTTTTATGCTATGTTAATAACTTAGTGGCGGAAATCATATGTTTTACGATATATGTTTTTCTCCAAAATAATTTTGCTTAATAGGCAAACAATATGTAAAATTGCAACTCAATTAAAAAGTAAATATCGTGGAGCAGAAAACTTATACATTCGACGAAGCTTACAAGGCAACATTGGATTATTTCTCGGGCGATGAGCTTGCTTCAAAAGTCTGGGTAAACAAATATGCCTTGAAAGATGCTTTCGGCAATATTTATGAAAAGACACCGAGTGATATGCATTGGCGTTTGGCGCGTGAGATTGCTCGTGTGGAAAGTAAGTATCCAAATTCTTTGTCAGAGAAGGAATTGTTTGACTTGTTCGACCATTTCCGTTATATCATTCCTCAGGGAAGTCCAATGACAGGTATCGGAAATAACTATCAGGTAGCATCTTTGTCAAATTGTTTTGTGATAGGTATTGACGGCTCAGCCGATTCTTATGGAGCCATAATCCGTATAGACGAGGAGCAGGTGCAGCTTATGAAGCGCCGTGGCGGTGTAGGACACGATTTGTCGCACATCCGCCCGAAAGGTTCGCCGGTTAAGAATTCAGCTCTGACTTCAACCGGACTTGTCCCTTTTATGGAACGATATTCCAACTCAACAAGGGAAGTTGCGCAAGATGGTCGCCGTGGAGCATTGATGCTTAGCGTATCAATTAAGCATCCGGATTCAGAATCCTTCATTGATGCCAAGATGACTGAAGGTAAAGTTACCGGAGCAAATGTTTCTGTCAAAATAGATGACAGCTTCATGAACGCTGTTATTAATGGCGAAAAATATCAGCAGCAATATCCGATTGATTCATCTGAACCGAAAGTTGTAAAGCAAATTGATGCAACTTCTCTTTGGAAAAAGATTATACATAATGCATGGAAATCCGCTGAACCTGGCGTATTGTTTTGGGATACAATTCTGAGAGAGTCTGTCCCTGATTCATATGCCGACTTGGGATTCAAGACAGTGTCAACTAATCCGTGTGGGGAAATTCCTTTGTGTCCATACGACAGTTGCCGACTGTTGGCGATTAACCTGTATTCATATGTGGTTAATCCATTTACTCCTGAAGCATATTTCGACTTTGATTTGTTCATAAAACATGTAGCCCTTGCTCAGCGCATTATGGATGATATTATCGACCTCGAATCAGAAAAGATTGAGTTGATATTGTCGAAGATTGATTCAGACCCGGAATCTGATGAAGTTAAGCAATCGGAACGCTACTTGTGGGAAAAGATTCAGCGTAAGACTTTGATGGGACGCCGTACTGGTGTAGGCATCACAGCCGAAGGAGATATGATTGCTGCTTTGGGCTATCGTTACGGAACTGAAGAAGCTACCGATTTTGCTGAAAGTGTCCATAAAGCTTTGGCTTTGGCTGCATATCGTTCTTCTGTTGATATGGCTAAAGAACGTGGTGCTTTTGAAATCTATGACTCTGCCCGCGAGAAAAATAACCCGTTTATCAACCGTCTGCGTGAAGCTGACCCGGCTTTGTATGAAGATATGGTCCGCTACGGACGAAGAAATATTGCCTGTCTGACAATTGCTCCAACAGGAACAACAAGTTTGATGACTCAGACAACTTCGGGAATTGAACCTGTGTTCTTGCCTGTATATAAACGCCGTCGTAAAGTAAATCCGAATGATGTTGACGTTTGCGTTGACTTTGTTGACGAAACAGGTGATGCATTTGAAGAATATATAGTTTTCCATCACAAGTTTGTTACATGGATGGAAGCGAACGGTTATCCGACTGCTAAAAGATATACACCGGAAGAGGTTGACGATATGGTTGCCAAGTCTCCATATTACAAAGCTACGTCAAACGATGTTGACTGGTTGCAGAAAGTTCGCATGCAGGGAAGAATCCAGAAATGGGTTGACCACTCAATCAGTGTGACAATCAATTTGCCTAATGATGTTTCTGAGGATTTGGTAAATCAGCTTTATATCGAGGCTTGGAAATGTGGATGCAAAGGCTGTACGGTATATCGCGACGGTTCACGCTCCGGAGTGCTGATTGCTGCAGACAAGAATAAGAAAAAGGAAGGAGTGGCGCCGGATGCTCCAGTAATTGTGTCTGTTCGTCCTCGAGAATTGGAGGCGGATGTCGTTAAATTCCAGAACAAGAAGGAAAAATGGATTGCATTTGTGGGCTTGTTGAATGGACGCCCGTATGAAATCTTTACTGGTCTTGCGGATGATGACGAAGGAATTATTCTTCCAAAGAATGTTTCTAAAGGCGCAATAATAAAGAGTTATGATGAGGACGGAAAGAAACATTATGATTTCCAGTTCAAGAACAAGAAAGGATATAAGATGACAATCGAAGGCTTGGATGGTAAATTCAATCCTGAATATTGGAACTATGCAAAGTTGATTTCCGGAGTGTTGCGCTATGGAATGCCGATAGACCAGGTAATAAAACTTGTCCAGGGAATGGATTTGGATAATGAATCAATCAATACTTGGAAAAACGGTGTTGAAAGAGCCTTGAAGAAATATCTTCCGAACGGAACAGCTGCAAAAGGACAGAAATGTCCGAATTGCGGCAACGAAACTCTTATATATCAGGAAGGCTGCCTGATTTGTACTAGTTGTGGAGCATCACGTTGCGGATGATATTTGACTTAAAATATTTCAAATAAAAAAGAGAAGCTTTATATAATTGTAAAGCTTCTCTTTTTTTTATACCTTCGTAATGGATAAAAACCAATAAAATAATTTGGTCTGGTTTATAGGCTAGGTATTATTACTAACCTAATTAATGGATAATTTAAACAGCTAAATTTGATACGATGAAAGTCACTTTTAACATAAACTTCCACACTGTCTGGGGGCAGAAACTGTGTATTGTAGGTTCAATACCGGAATTGGGAGAGTGGGAATCTTCCAAAGCTGTGGATATGCTTTACGTAGGAGACGGAAACTGGCAGTTCTCTCTTGACTTAAAAGAAGTTCCTTCTCGCATTGAATATCGCTATTTCTTAAGCGTCAATGACAAACAGGTTTTTGAGGAATGGGATAAAAATCATGTTCTTGTTCCGGAACCTAAAGTGGAAAATTATAACTTATATGATTATTGGCAGGTTCGTCCGCAGAATACTGCATTCTTCAAATCAGCATTTACAAAAAGTTTGCTTGCTCATCCGTGTGATAAATATGAACGGATTATTCGTAGCAACAGAAAACTGAGAATAAAGATTTCGGCTCCGCGTGTAGAAAGGAACCAGAGTATAGCTATAACCGGAAACCAGGCTTGCCTTGGAAACTGGGAGCCGGACAAAGCTTTGCTGATGAGTTGCGAAACTTTCCCTGAGTGGCGTATTGATTTGGATGCCAACGAAATCTCTTTCCCTTTGGAGTATAAATTCCTGGTTTGGGATAACGACAAGAATTTCCCGCTTTATTGGGAGAAAGACGAAAACCGTGTGCTGAATGTCACTTCGGTTGAGGAAAATGAAACAATGATAGTTTCCGGATTGTATTTCCGGGATAATCTTCCTTTGTGGCGTTGTGCCGGAACTGTTATTCCTGTCTTTTCTCTCCGTTCAGAAGGCAGTTTTGGAGTAGGAGACTTTGGTGATTTGGATAAGTTCGTTGAGTGGGTAGCTAAAACAGGACAAAGAGTAATACAGGTGTTACCAATCAATGACACAACAATGTCGCACTCGTGGACAGATTCCTATCCTTATAGTGCCATCTCCATTTATGCTCTGCATCCGATGTATCTTGATATCCGTGAACTTGGAGCTTTAAAAAGTAAATCAAGAAATGAATATTTCAGAGCTAAGCAGCAGGAATTGAATTCCAAGGAAACTGTAGATTATGAAAATGTGATGAAATACAAGATGGAATATATCCGTGAGTATTTTAAATTGCATAAATCTGAAATCTTATCTGACAGTTCATATCTGGAATTCCTTAAAGAAAACAATCAGTGGCTTAAGCCTTATGCTGCCTACAGTTATCTCCGTGACAAGTATAAAACTTCAGATTTCAGTGATTGGGGAGAATATTCGGTATATGATAAGGATAAGATAGAAAAACTGTGTGACAGTTCCAGTAAAGCATACAGCGAAGTTACATTGTTCTGTTTCATCCAGTTTAAATTGCATAATCAGCTGAAGAAAGTATATGAATCGGCTCACAAGCGTGGCGTAGTTCTGAAAGGAGATTTACCTATCGGAGTTAACAGAACAAGTATTGAAGCTTGGACTGAACCACGATATTTCAATATGACAGGTCAGGCAGGTGCTCCGCCAGATGACTTCTCTGTTAACGGTCAGAACTGGATGTTCCCGACTTATAATTGGGATGAGTTGGAAAAAGATGATTTCGTGTGGTGGAAAAACCGTTTCCGTAAGTTGGAGGATTATTTTGACTGTTTCCGTATCGACCATATCCTAGGCTTTTTCCGTATTTGGGAAATTCCTCAAGATTATGTTCAGGGATTATGCGGACATTTTAATCCTGCAATGCCTTTCAGCGTTGAGGAAATAGAACAATATGGATTGACTTGGAACGAGGAATTGTTTACCACTCCTCACATCAGCCCTAAAGCTTTGTATGACTTGCTTGGCGATAAGGCAGAAGTCGTAGAAGGAAAATATCTTATGCCGGGATGCGGAAATAATCTGGTGCTTAAACCTTTCTGCAATACTCAGCGAAAGATAGAGAAATTGTTTGCTTCGATGAACGATGATGAGTCAAGAATGACTAAGGAGGCTTTATTCCATATCGCAAATGAAGTTCTTTTCTTGCGGGACCCGAAAGAAACAGATAAATTTCATCCTCGTATTTCTGCATATCAGTCATATGTTTATAAAGAACTTTCGGATGCCGACCGTTATTCTTTCGACCAATTGTATTGGCACTTCTTCTATCATCGTCACAATGACTTCTGGAAGGAAGTGGCATTGCGTCGTCTCACACCTCTTGTTTCATCAACTAATATGGTTGTTTGTGGTGAGGATTTGGGTATGATTCCGGATTCAGTTCCTGACGTAATGAACAAATTGCAGATATTAAGTCTTGAAATAGAGAGAATGCCTAAGACTTCTAATGTGGAATTCTCAAAATTGCCGAGCTTGCCTTATATGTCTGTTTGCACTACATCTACGCATGATATGTCTCCTTTGAGAAGCTGGTGGAAAGAAGACAGAGAAAAAACTCAGAGATATTTCAATAATGTGCTGCATTGCCAGGGTGAAGCTCCGGCTGAATGTACATCTGCCATTGTGGAACAAATATTGGTTAATCATTTGGCTGCACCATCAATGTTTACTCTCATTCCTCTTCAGGACTGGTTAGGAATGGATGATTCGCTGAAACGCAAGGACGCAGAAGCAGAACGTATTAATGTACCTTCCGAACCGTTGCATTATTGGTGTTACAGGATGCACATAACTTTGGAATCTCTTTTAGCTGCCGATAATTTTAATTCGCGAATCCGCCAGATGATTCAGGAGTCAAAAAGAAGGTAAGAAATTTGTATTTTGATGTTATACTAAAAAAGGAAATGGGCTATTTTATATTAGCCCATTTCCTTTTTTGTATAATTATGAAGTTCCCCAATTACTCTTTGACAGCCATTGAGCAATTACCATTGAATCTTGCATTAGGTTCTATTTCAAGTAATGAAGTGACAATATCTCCGGTAATTAATCCTGTTGATTTCAATATAAGTTTCTCTGATATTTTTACAGTTCCAATAATTTCTCCGTGAATTTCAGCATTTACGGAAATTATATTACCCTTTACAACACCCTTTTGTCCGATTACAATTTTTCCGTTGCAAGTAATATCTCCTTCAACATATCCGTCAAGTCTGAAATCAGATTCCACAAAAACGTTTCCATTTATTTTTGTGCCGTTAGCCAAGGCGTTGTGTAATCCTCCGCTGTGATTTTCTTCTTTTTGTCTGAGATTAACCATAATATTCATTCATTAATGCGCAAAGATAGGGTAATTTTTGGAAGGATTTTCGTGTTTGTTTACTTTTACATAATATTTTTAGAAACAAAAGGGTATATTAATATGATAACGAAGATTGAACTCAAGGATATGACATTTTATGCATATCATGGTGCTTTCCCTCAAGAAAGGAAAGTCGGAAACGTATTTGTTGTAAACCTTGAAATTATAGCACCGCTTTCAAAAGCAGTTGAAAGTGATGACTTGAATGATACAATAAATTATGCTGAAGTATATGACATAATAAAGAAAGAAATGAATGTCCCTTCCAATTTGTTAGAATATCTTGCCGGCCGTATCATGAATTCTTTGAAAGTTTCATATCCTGATATAGAGCATATTGTGGTGAAGCTCTCAAAACAAAATCCACCTTTTGGCGGAGATATTAAGTATGCTTCTGTTATTTTAGAGGAAAATTATAAGTAGCATTAACTTAAAATAGCTAACTTTGCAAACTCAAACGCAAAAATCATCTATTTTATATACTGTAGCTATGGCATTTACTAATAATGTTATGATTGTTCGTCATGGATTGTTGGCGAAGCTTGTAAAACTATGGAAAGAAGGTCTGCTTATAGAGAAAATAGACCGCTTACCGCTGGAACTAAGTCCGAGAAGAGAAAAAGCCAAAGGACGTTGCTGTATTCACAAGGAACGTGCTGTATGGAAGTATAAAACATTGCCTCTTTTGGGATTTGATATGTCCGACGAGGAAGATGAATTGACCCCTTTGTCTGAATATGCAAGAAAGGCTTTACATCGTGATGAGTTGACAAAGGAAAATATCATGTGTGTTGTCGATGAGGCTTGCTCTTCATGTGTTTCCGTAAATTATGAGATTACAAACCTTTGTCGTGGATGTGTGGCACGCAGTTGTTATATGAACTGTCCGAAAGATGCCATCAATTTCAAGAAAAACGGTCAGGCAGAGATAGACCATGAGAAATGTATAAGCTGCGGAAAGTGTCACCAGAGTTGTCCTTACCATGCAATTGTATATATTCCTATCCCATGTGAAGAAGTTTGTCCGGTAAAAGCTATCAGTAAGGACGAATATGGAGTTGAGCATATTGACGAATCAAAATGTATATATTGTGGCAAGTGTGTCAATGCTTGTCCATTCGGTGCGATATTCGAAATATCTCAGGTGTTTGACATCTTGAGTGCAATCAAACGTAAGGAGCAGATAGTTGCAATTGTTGCTCCTTCGATATTGGCACAGTTCGGAAGTACAATCGAGAATGTTTATGGTGCTTTGAAACAGATCGGATTTACCGATGTAATAGAGGTTGCACAAGGTGCTATGCAGACAACAAGCCACGAAGCAGAGGAGCTGAAAGAAAAGCTTGCCGAAGGCCAGCCTTTCATGACAACAAGCTGTTGTCCTTCTTATATTCAGCTTGTAAAGAAACATATTCCGGATTTGCAGAAATATGTTTCAACAACAGGTTCACCTATGTACTACACGGCTCGCATTGTAAAAGAAAAATATCCTGATGCTAAGATAGTTTTCGTTGGTCCTTGTGTTGCAAAAAGAAAAGAAGTCAAGGACGATCCTTGTGTAGATTATACTTTGACATTCGAAGAAATAGCATCAATCTTTACAGGCCTTGACATTGAACTTGAGAAAGTACAGCCATATTCAATGGCTTTCAACTCATCACGTGAGGCTCATGGTTTTGCTCAGGCAGGTGGTGTTGTAAATGCTGTCAAGGTTTATCTTAAGGATGAAAAAGTAAATGCGGTGCAAGTTTCTAATCTTAACAAGAAAAACGTTGCATTGTTGAGAGCATATGCTAAAACAGGCAAGGCTCCAGCCCAGTTTATTGAAGTTATGGCTTGTGAGGGCGGATGTGTCACTGGACCATGTATTTATGGAGACAAGGCTTCCGGTCAGAAACAATTGATGAAAGAGTTGAGCAAATTCAAATAATGACTTTTTGAATAAAAGAAAACAGAGTTATCAACAGGTTGCCTGTTGATAACCCTGTTAATAACCCTGTGGAAAACCCTGTTTATATCATCGAAAATCAATAAACCTGTTCAAAACTTTCCTTCAATCTTATCAAAGGTCTTAATTCCTTTCAGGTAGAAATACAATAACAATGAGCTGCCAAGTAATTCTTTAGGTCGTCTGACAGTCCGTTTGCTCAAATTCTCTTTTCTTTTCTCCCAAAAATTATCTGATATTTTCTTGAATTCTTTTCTGGCGTCAATCACAGCTTTTGCATTTGCCGGATGTCCGCTAACCAGGAATTTCAGTGCTGCTATATAATCCAGAAAACATCTTACACGCATCACATGCTTCATATCTTCTGCAAGCAGATTTTTGTATAGCATCAGCAGATTGTTTCTGAAATTAAGGAATGTCTTTCTTGGGCTTTCTACGTTTAATGTTGCACCGCCAACATGATAAACCACTGATTCCGGAACACATAGTATTTGGTATCCTCTGCTTTTCAGTCTCCAGCAAAGGTCAATTTCCTCCTGGTGGGCGAAAAATTCACCATCCAGTCCGCCTGCATCCTTATATATATCAGTTTTGATAAACATACATGCACCCGAGGCCCAGAAAATAGATTGAGGTTTGTCATATTGTTTATTGTCTTTTTCCACAACGTCAAATATTCTTCCACGGCAGAACGGGTAGCCGTATTTGTCAATGAATCCTCCGGCAGCTCCGGCATATTCAAAAGTGTCTTTATTGTTGTATGCCAAAATCTTTGGCTGAACAGCTGCAACTTCTGATTTAGTTTCCAAAATCTCCAGCGGAGCTTGGAGCCATCTTTCGGTCACTTCCACATCGCTGTTTAGCAAAACAGTATACGGACTTTCTATTTCGCTGATAGCTTTGTTATATCCCTCTGCAAATCCGTAGTTTTTGTCGAACTCAATCAAACGGACACTAGGAAATTTTTTACGCAGCATATCCAGTGAACCATCTGTTGAACCATTATCGGCAACAACTATTTCAGCAATGTTTTCCGGTGAATATTCAATTACGGATGGAAGAAACTTTCCCATCAGTTCCTTTCCGTTCCAATTCAAAATGACGACTGATATTTTTTTCATATTTAGTCTGTCTGAGAGCTATTTAATTTCTGTCAAAAAAATGTAGTAATATTTTGATGAAAATACTGCGATGTTTCTGTAAAAACACTGCAGTGTTTTTTCTGGAATGTCAAATGTTTTTTTGAAAACATCAGGAGTTTTTATCGCTTTCGTTATATTTCCATCTTTTGTGAGTCCACAACCAGTATGCCGGGTTTCGCATTATACATTTTTCCATAATGCGCGTATATTCTTCCGTCAGCCAATATTCCGGAGTTTCCTTCGGAGTTTCAGTTATCAGCTTTATCTCCAGAGAATAGTATCCTCTTTTAACCTTTTGAACATCCAGGAAAATTACCGGCAAATTAAGTTTCCGGGCAATTCTTTCTGCTCCTGTAAGCATAAATGAGCCTTGGTTGAGAAACGAAGTCCAATATTGCAGATTTCCCCTGCTTGGTGTCTGGTCTGCAATGAAAATAACTAGCGTATGAACCTTGTTTTGTTTGAGGCGCACAATATCCCTGAAAGCATCGTTTTTCTTTATTCCGAAAGAGCCGAACCTTGTTCTGAGATAGATGAACAGCCTGTCAACCGCCTTATTGCTGAGAGGTCTGTATATCTGGTGTATGTGGCAATCCTTGAATCTTGATGTCGAACCTGTGTACCATTCCCAATTCCCGTAATGTCCCATATAGGCAATGAATGTTGAATATCCTTTGTCTATAAGGTCGTCTATAAGTTCAGGATTCTTCACATAAGCTCTCTTTTGAATTTCCTTTTCCGAAATATGAGCCAGTTTTATTGTTTCAATAATATAGTCGGCGAAATGATGGTAAAACTCTTTTTCAAGAGCCAGCAATTCCTTCTCGCTTTTTTCAGGAAATGAGGCTTTCATGTTTCTACGCACCACTTTAACCCTATATCTTATTACTTTGTATATCAGAAAATACAGAAAGTCCGAAATAAGATATAATACTCTGAAAGGCAACAAGGCATTAGCTTTTGCCCATCCTAAAAGCAATATGTAAGTAATCTTTTCGAACATAAATAAGCAGAATTTATTGTTCAGATTGTTTTATCAAAAGAGCTGTCTTGTCTTCGTTCCATCCGGACAGTATAACATCTACAGCTTTATTGACCCATTCCTTTTTGAATGGAGCTTCCACTTTGATGTAGTTTTCGGTGAAACCATGCATCATACCGCCTTTTTCCGTATGTTCGAAAAGAACTTTTGCTGCGCATCCAATATGAGCCTCATAGAAAGAATGCAATTTCTTGTCCGAAATATCAAGCAAAGCCTGGCTTCGTGCATGTTTTGTCTTTGGGTCAACTATATAATCTATTTTCAGAGCTTGAGTTCCCGGTCTTTCCGAATAACTGAAAACATGCAATTGGGTAATATCCAGGCTCTCTATGAATTGGCGGGCATTTTCAAAGAATTCGTCTGTTTCTCCTCGTGTTCCCACTATAACGTCAACACCAATAAAAGCGTGAGGCATCACTTCTTTGATCTTTTCTATTTTATGACGGAAAAGAGCCGTGTCGTAACGTCTGCGCATAAGTTTCAGCACATCATCACTTCCGCTCTGCAGAGGAATATGGAAATGAGGCGCGAATCTTTTGCTTTTTGCCACGAAATCTATAGCTTCGTCTGTTATCAGATTGGGTTCTATTGAGGAAATTCTGTATCTTTCAATACCTTCTACTTCGTCGAGCGCTTTAATCAGGTCAATGAAAGTTTCACCTGTAGTTTTACCGAAGTCTCCGATATTCACACCAGTCAGAACAATTTCCTTGCCACCGTCTTTCGCTACATTCGCAGCCTGTTCCACAAGGCTTTGTATGCTTCCGTTACGGCTTCTTCCGCGTGCAAACGGAATTGTGCAGTATGAACAGAAATAGTCGCATCCGTCCTGCACTTTAAGGAAATGTCTTGTTCTGTCGTCTGCCGAACAAGATGGAGTAAATGTGCGAATATCTTTAGTCGCAGAAGTAACAATGGTTCCTCCGTTCTCTTTTTTCTGCAAGTTGTCGATATATTTCAGTATATCCAGTTTCTGGTTTGCTCCGAGCACAAGGTCAACGCCTTCAATATGGGCAACCTCTTCCGGTTTCAATTGCGCATAGCATCCTGTCACAACAATAAATGCACCCGGATGTTGCTTGCTTATCCTTCTGATTGCCTGGCGGCATTTCTTGTCGGCAAGCTCGGTTACCGAGCATGTGTTTACTACGCAGATATCTGCTTTTTCTCCTCTTCTTGCTTTTCTTACACCTTGCTCTGCCAACATTTTTCCTATAGTTGATGTCTCGGCAAAATTAAGTTTGCAGCCTAACGTATAGTAGGCTGCAATTTTATTTTCAAATACTGAATTGTCTATCATGCAATAATGCTTTTTGTCTATATCAGACAAAGGTACGAAAAGTCGGAAGTATAATAAATAAGGTTGCTTGATTTTTTGTGTTAACCTTGTTAACTTGTCTCTGAAGTCTTGTCAACTTTTAGAAGTTATATGGAGTTATGACTATGCTTCGCATAGCCCGGAAGTTAAAAGCCGATAGATTTTAGATGCAAATTGTATTGGCCTTTAACTCCTATAACTCCTTTTTTACTCCTGTAACTCCATAACTTATAACACATGCGAAACATAGATATATTAGTATTCTTTATGGTATAGTAAAGCCTTATAACTAGTACACTACTTGTTTATCCGGCGCCAAATACCTATCTTTGCCACTTAAATATATTAATAACAATAATTTATGATAAAGGAGAACTTTATTAAACTTTATGAAGACAGTTTTCGTGCAAATTGGGATTTGCCTTCGGTAACAGATTATGATACTGGAAAATCCTTTACATTTGGAGATGTAGCTACTGAGATAGCACGCCTTCATATAGTTTTTGAAGAAAGTCATGTTCGCCCTGGCGATAAAATTGCATTGGTAGGAAAGGACTGTGCAAGATGGTGCATAGCATATATGGCTGTAGTGACATATGGAGCCATCATTGTGCCTATTCTTCAGGACTTCAATCCTAATGACATACATCATATTATAAATCATTCCGGTTCTGTAATGTTGTTTGTCGCTGACCGTCATTGGGAACTTTTGGAAGAAGAAAAGATGACTCATATCCGTGCAGCTTTCACTCTTACTGATTTTTCTTGTATCTATGAAAAAGGAGATACAGTTAAGAAAGCCGTTGCTGCTTTAGATAATAAGATGAAAGAAAAATATCCTCAGGGATTTACTGCAGATTGCATCAAATATGCGGATAAAGGCAATGATGAGGTTGTTTTGCTTAATTATACTTCAGGAACAACAGGTTTCAGCAAAGGTGTGATGCTTACCGGTAATAATCTTGCCGGCAACGTAACCTATGCAATGACTTTGGATTTGATGTATCGTGGCGACAATGAACTTTGTTTTCTTCCTTTGGCACATGCTTACAGTTGTGCTTTCAACCTTCTTGTCCCGATGGCAGTTGGCGCTCATGTTTATTTGCTTGGAAAAGCTCCGACTCATAAAATTCTGTTGAAGGCATTCCAGGACGTTAAGCCAAATCTTATTCTTACTGTTCCTCTTATTCTTGAGAAGATATACAAGAAAATGATTCTTCCGCAGATTAGCAAACCTTCTGTTAAGTTGGCGCTTCGTGTTCCGCTGCTCAACCGTCAGATTTATTCAAAGATTCGCAGTAAATTGATTGATGCTTTGGGCGGAAACTTCTGTGAAGTTATTGTTGGCGGGGCTGCAATGAATCAGGAAGTGACGGATTTTCTGTGTAAAATCAAATTCCCGTTCACAATAGGCTACGGAATGACCGAATGTGGTCCGCTTATCAGTTACGATAATCATAAGGATTATGTTCCCGGTTCATGCGGTCAGATTCTCAAGGGCATTATGAAAGTACGAATAGATTCAGATGATCCATATAATAATGTAGGAGAAATTCAGGTCTATGGCGAAAATGTAATGAAAGGATATTACAAGAACGAGGAAGCTACACAAAATGTTTTCACCGAAGACGGATGGCTCAAAACCGGAGATTTGGGAACAATCGACAGTGATAACCATATTTTTATCCGCGGACGCAGCAAAACAATGATTCTAAGTTCTAACGGACAGAATATTTATCCGGAAGAAATAGAATCTAAATTGAATAATCTGCCTTTCGTGATGGAAAGTGTCGTGGTTGAGAAGGACGGAAAGCTTGTTGCTCTTGTTTATCCGGATTCTGACGCTGTGGATAGTGCGGAACTTTCGCATGACGATTTACCGGCACTTATGGAACAGAACCGCAAGGAACTCAACAAACAGCTTGCTTATTATGAAGCAATTGCCGAGATTCGTCTTTATCCTACGGAATTTGAGAAAACTCCTAAGAAAAGTATCAAGCGTTATTTGTATAGCAATTGACAGGAGGAGTGTGTCTCAAGTAGTATAACTTAAGGAGTTGCTTTACAGTTTATCATCTAAAAACCTTGTTAACTTGTTTCCTTGTTAACTTGTTATCTGTAAGTTGAGCTAGCGAAACTTGAGCTTGTTTTATCTTTTACCTCGAATTTGTATCATTTAAATAATTTAGAAAAATAAAAAATAATTCGATTATGTTGTATAACATATAAAAATTATTGTATATCTTTGCCACGTCTTTAAGACAAAAGGTTAATTATTTAGGTTTAAAGAGGTAGAAAATGAAAAAGTTAGTTGTTTTTGCTGCTGTTGCTGCAGCAATGTCTTTGGCATCTTGTGGTAATAAATCAGAACAGGCAAACAATGCTGAAGTTGTTGAAAATGAAGCTCAAGTAACAGAAGTTGCTCCTGCAGCTGTTGATTCTGCAGCTGTTGCTACAACTGAAGTTGCTCCTGCTGATTCTGCTGCAGTTGAAGCTGCTCCTGCTGAATAATTTCAGCCGGAAAAGTAAGGATGGTCTGTATGCTATACATACAGACTTTTTTTTTGCCCTTATTTTTCTTTATTGTTCAATTTGTGAAAGTTTGATGATGTTTTTTAAAAACAGTTTATAAATAATTGGAATATGATTCGTGATTTATTGATAATTTCTTCATTTTTCTGCATTCCTTCAACTGGCCTTTTGGCACAGACATCACCTGATACAACTCTTACTGTTCAGGATATCGAAATCCGGGGAAAGCGTTTCTCTGGTCTGAGCAATGGACCGGTCAAACTTCTTACGGTTTCCGATAATATTAGTTCTTCATCTGTTACAGCTTCCGAAGCTGTCCGCCAGATTCCATCAGTCGTGACAGATATTGAAGGTGGAGTGACGTTCAGAGGTTCCAACCGTCCGGCAATGCTGATAAACGGTATTCCTTACGGACTGATGGAAGAATACAGCGGTGATATGCTCATTCAGCTTCCTGCAATGTTTTTCAACAGAATAGCTGTTTCGTCATTTACTCCTGCTGATATGATTCCCGACGGCGATGCCGGTATTCTGAATTTTGCTTCTACATATTATAATAAGGAAGAATCTCCGCTTACAGTTTCTCTCGGTGGTGGTTTGCACAACAGATATAATGCAGGTGCAGCAGTCAATCTGCATCCCGGGAAGTTCCATATATCTGCAAAATATAATTATCGCCGTGAATATCGTTCCCGTAAATTCGACAAGACAACAATCACTCCGGCAAACAAAACCGTTATGAACAACAATGCTGATGCCCGTCCGGACATTCACCTGGCAGATTTATTTGTCGGTTATGATTTGTCTTCAAATGATATTGTTTCTGTTTACGGTATGTATTATCTTATGGATTACAGCCGTTACGGAGGAATAAACAATTCTGTGTTTTCTCCTGCGGGGGAGAAAATGAAAGATATACTCCGTCACCGCTATAACGACCAGCGCCAGGAAGCAGCATCTGCCGAAGCTCGCTGGACGCATTCTTTCTCGGATAATGCATCGCTCAATGTCGTTTTAAATTACAACAATTTTACCTACGACGAAGACAACGACTATAAGAACGAAAACAAGGCAAACGGGAAAATAGCTGCAGAAGACAATCTTTTCATCCTTCAGAAGAAAAACAATTTCTATTGGTCTGCCGGATATGAGAATCATTTTTCTGATGACTTTTCCATGAAGTTCGGTTACATCGGACGTGCCAAACTGGAGAATTATGACACTCAGGCAAACAACAAGAGCGGTGACTCATGGATTGAAAACGCCCAGAAAACATATAACTATGATGCTGACCGTTTCCTTAACCTTATTTATCTCGGTGTGGAAAAGGAGTGGAACAATCTTTCTGTTGAGGCTGCTTTGCAGGGCGAGTTCAGCAAGCTCAAGGTTCAGGATAATACGAACAACTCTTTTCATCTTTTCCCTAGCGCAAAGATCGGATATTCATTCAATAACAATAACGAACTGATGCTCCGCTATCAGGAAAGAGTTATCCGTCCTTATGGCTCATCGTTGCACAGCTATATTGATTATAGTGACGCGACTCATCTTCTCCAGGGAAATCCTGATTTGAAGGATGAAAACATACATTCTTTGGAATTATCTTATCAGATTAATGGTACAGATTTCCGTGTTGTTCCCGCCGTTTATTTCCGCCATCGCAACAACCGCATAATGGAAGTTGCCACACAAATCGAAGAAGAAACAGTCTGGCGTAAGGAGAATATCGGCAACACACAGACACTAGGTTTCGAACTTGCCGGAAACTGGAGTCCGTTCCGCTTTATGACAATTGGCGCTTCCGGAAATGTTTATCGTGATGAAATTGACGGAAGAAACGTAGGTTTTGGCGAAACAAAATCCCTCTGGTGCTGGGATGCAAAAGGAAACGTCAACTTTAAGATAACACCAACAACAGAATTACAGATTGACGGATTCTATATTTCCGACCAGCTTACAGCTCAGGGCGAGATAAAAAGTCATTACAGCGTCAACGCCGGTTTGTCTCAATATTTCCTGAACCGTCATCTTCGTGCCACTCTTTCTGTGAATAACATATTCGACAGCCTGGAGGAAACAACAGTTATCGACACTGGAGCGATGAATATGGTTCAGATAAGAAACCGCGATGCACGTGTGGCTTGGCTTACTCTTACTTATTCATTATAAAAAGGTTTTTTCATTTGTCTTGCTCTCTTGATTCATTAACTTTGTCTTAGATAATGAATAGAGAGAGGAAAATGAAAAAACTTTTATGGCTGTTAGCCTTAAATCTCTACAGCATATACTGTTGGTGCCAGTCCGGTGTTACCTTACAGGCCGTATAACAGATGCAAATACAGGTTCAGTTATTGATTTTGCAGATGTATTGTTGTTTAAATCCGGAAACAGCTAACTGTTTATACAAACTCTTCCCGACGAGAATGGTAATTTCAGCTTTTCTTCTGTTGAAGAAGGAAATTACTCTTTGATTGTACGCCTTGTCGGATATGATATTTTCACTGTAAAATCTTTGGAAATCAAGGATGATTCCTGTATCAATCTTGGCAATGTGCAGCTCCGTCCGCTAGAGGTTGGTCTTGCCGAAGTTGAGGTTCTTGCTGACAAACACAATTATTCACTGAAAGGCGGATGGAGCATTGATTTGCCTAAAACATCTTTGAGGTTAATGTCGAAGGTGGACACGGAGGACGAACGTACAACGGTGATATGCTCTACAAGGAAACTCATACCGTGAACGGTCAGAATGACTAATTATTTTTTAAGTTGATAAGGCTTCAGGGAGAAGTAATTATATGCTTGTCCTTGAAGCCTTGTTTCTTTATATTAAATGTTTTGTTCCAATAATCGCTTTCATATCTTGATTTGTGTGCATCTTTTTTATCGGCTCACCTAGGTGAGTTAATCGATTCACATAGGTGAGCCAATCAATCCACCTAGGTGAGCTGATTGAACCACCTAGGTGAGCCGATATTTTGAATACGATTTCCGGTATTAATTATTGTGGTGAATGTGGGATATTTATGTGATGTTTTATATTAACCTATCCAGGTCCTGTTCTAATGTATCTGTAATCTATTTGAATTGAACTATGAGTTGAAAATACTCTTCTGTATTTAACGAACCTCTGTATTTTATCCGAAAAACCCCATATTTTGTCATATAAACCCAATGTGTTGAAAAAAAATACTGAGTTTCTCTTGCAGATTAATAATTACTACTTAACTTTGCAGCAAATCCTAGACAAATAGCGTTTTGTCGCGACGGATTACTTATTAGAATAATGCAATGCATTTACGGATATTATTCCTATTGTAAAAATCGGCAAAATTTTTAAGGAAGCGGAATGATAGACAATGAATGCTTGCGCTCTGCTGTATTCTTCTTTTAGGAATATAAGGCTTTGTTATAGCTTATAGGGAAAGAACTATACCGTATAGGGCGCAGGCTGTTGTTTTATTATTGCTTCGAGGGCGTTTGCCGATGCCTTACAATAGATAATAAGCAACGGTCGGCGCTTTTTTTATGCCAATATATTTTTTATACTGACACTTTTAAGAAAGTGCAGACCGCTGTTTAATAATGAAACAAACGGTCTGCACTTTTTTGTTTTGCCTTCCTGATGTTTCCTCTCCGTAAATTAATTGTTGAATGAATTTTATTAACTCAATATTAACAATTAAATTATTATTAATTATGAACAAGAAAGTTTCTACACTTTTGACAATGGGTCTGTTTTTGGGTGGCTCATTGTTTAACATTGTAAGTGCTGAGGACTTGACTGCTTTTATTAAGGGAGGAGATCAAGCTCAAGCTATTGGAAAATTGGAAAGTGGCAAACAGTATTTCTTGGGTATTGGTGGCCAGTATCTTCACTCTACTGTTGCTGACGGAGCAATTACTTATAAATTTGTAGGCGGAGATGAGGATGTAGCTAAAGAAAACTTGCAGGAATATCTGTGGACAGTTACTGAAGCTCCTCAGGGTGATGGTACTGTAGGTTACACATTTGCTAATGCCAAGAGCGGTGAGCAGATTTATTTTGTGTGTACAAATAATGTTTGGGCTGTTTCTGATGACCCTGAACAGAAAACAGAAGCAACAAGCCAGAATATATTTGTTTGGGTGGACGCTCAAGATCAACTAATAAATAATCAGAAAGACGAATTTGTTGCGGCATCAGTAAAAGCTATAAAGAAAGGTCAAAATCCGGATGTGTATTTTGGAATCAATAATCAGGAATTTATCCCTTCACAAAATACTGTTAATGTAACTCTATACAGCATCGCAGACGGCATCAATGTAGATGTTGATGGCTTGAATGACTTGTATAACAGTGCAGGTTTCAACTTCGCATTGAACGATGACAAGTTGGCAAGTGTTACAAATATCTTTGGTGACAAGAGAGTAGTTGCATTGAATGTTAATGGTGCTTTTAAAGATCCTAATGATCTAACTATAGGATTCCCTCGAGGAACATATTTCGCAACATCAGTTCCTTATTTGTGGGATTATCAGTATGCTGATAATGATAATGATGGTGTGGAAGAACCTACATCTTTCCCATCTTATAACTATTTGGTACAATGTACATTTATTGCCGTTGATTCAGACAGCAACATCGCGGATGACGCTGACGTTATGAAAGCCGGTGATGGTTTCACATTGACAGAAGTTAGCGGAAAAGATTTGGTTTTGTATTTGGGAACTGAAGATAAATTCAAGGCTCAGGGCAACCAGATTGCGGTTCGCAACGCAGTATTTGCTGTTCAGGAAAGCGCAACATCTGATGTCTATAAATTGACTGTTCCTACAGTACGTGCTTTGGAAAAGGCTGGTGCTGAAAAGCAGGTTGAAACACCGAATCATGACGTAATAGCTTCTGAAGATTACGCTCAGATTGTGACAGGTGCAAACAGCGCAAGCGGTAACTTTATCTTCAAATTCGCTGAATCAACAGTAGAAAAAGGTATTTCATTCTTGAAGAAAGAAGCTGCTCCTTCTATCTATAATATCAAGTTCTATTTGAAGAATGGTGCTGACGATTCTTACAATGCTAAATACTTGACAATGGATGCAACAGGTAATAACTTCATTGCTAAGGGCGCAGTATTGGCTGATTTGGATGCTCCTGCATATCAGTGGTTGATTTCTAAGGTTGATGGTAACAACGTTACATTCACTAACCGTGAAACAGGTGAAACTTTGGAAACTCAGCTGTTCAAGGAAGATGGTGGAAGATTTTCTTTGTCTCCAAAAGGATCTTCAGTTAATAATCAATTGAACTTCGATTATTACATCGTAAATGCAGCAGGTAATGTGGTATTAGGAGGTCAAGATATTAACCTCCAAGGTGCTGTAGTTGAGTTGATTGAATCAGAAGCTGTAAGTTTCTCTAATTATTTGGATGTTGAAGACGGTTCAGTAATGACATTGTCTTTCGGTCGTGATATCGCTCCAACTTCTAATAAGTTGTATCCTGCTGTATTAAATCAGGGTACTACTATGCAGCCTAACTATATTTTCGATGATGGTAATGGAAATACAATGACGGGAGATGTCTCTTTGGCAGCACAGTGGAGACTTGTCAAGGCTCGTAATGCTAACGGTGTGATTAAGACCAATGGAGTAACATACAACTATGCATATGCAAATGGTGACTTGGTAAATATCAAGAACAATGGCGATGCTGTTTATGCTTACACTTATTTCTTGCAGTTGGTAGATGAAGGTGTTGCTATTGACAATCAATTTTTGACACTTGCTAATAATGCTGCTAATCCTTGTACTATTGGAGCTGGTACAGAATTCTATATTCAGGAAAATGTAGATGGTTCTGTATTGCTGAAAGCTGTTAATCAGGGCCGTAATGCTGCTAATGCTTTGTTGTTGGAAAATTATAATATGCCAGGGCAAACAATTGGTGATTTTGTAAATAATGATTTTTATCTTCAGCGAATCAATGACGTGGCTAATGCTAGAAATATTAAGACATACTTAATCGCTGAAGCTCCGGCAGTAAGCTTGCCAGGTAACGAAGGTCACTATTCAATCGCAAGTACAGATGGCAACTATATCACTATGAATGATGAACGTGATGCAATGACTGTTAAGGAAGCTTCTGAACCATTGTATTTGTATGTAGGCGATAAGGAAGATGTTACTCCTTCATTCTATATTACAAAGGCTGCCCAGAACAAGGCTGAAAGAATGTTCTTGTTCAATCCGCAGGATTCAGTTGATTATTATGTAGCAGAAGGTAAGTATAACAAGGAATATCAGTTGGTTGGCGGACAGACTAAAGCTATCTTCAAGGCTGCTGCTATCAATGAAACTCGTGATACATTGACTACTAATATCAAGGGTGTTTCTACATTGGTTGCTACTGAAGCAAACAACTCAACTAAGGTTTCAGGCGGTTTGAACCGTTTCAAGATGCAGGTTCTTGAATCAGACGATGCAGATGGAACATATGTAATCCGTCAGAAAGCTGGTGCGTGGTTGAGATCTTTGAACGGTACTTTGGTATGGGGTAATAAGGTTGATGCTATGAAATTTGATGTTGAAGGTGCTGAAGCTCCTACATCTAACGAAAGCGTAGCTGCATCTGAAGTTAAGGTAATCGCTAACAACGGTTCAATCAACGTTAAGAACGCTGCTGGTAAGAACGTAGTAGTATCTACAATCCTTGGCCAGGTAGTTGCTAACGAAGTATTGACATCAGACAACGCAACAATCAACGTACCTGCAGGTATCGTGGTAGTTGCTGTTGAAGGTGAAAGCTTCAAAATCAACGTTCGTTGATTTTAATTGAAAATTGAAAGTTGAAAACTTCAAGAATTGAAAATTGAAAGTTGAAAATTGAAAATTAAAGGTTCGGTGAGTAAACTTTCAGATTAATATAAAC
>CASFJQ010000027.1 GCA_949295065.1 uncultured Parabacteroides sp.
GAGGCCGTATCGACTTCACCGACTACCTGCTGCTGATGAAGATGGACGGCGAGTGGCGGTGCGTGGCGAAGGCGTACAATCAGAATTCGAATACCATTCAAAAGTAAGGAGGAAGCGTCATGAAGATAACAGTTATTACGGGAAGTCCACGCAAGCATGGCAACAGCTTTGCCATGACGGACGCATTTATCAGGAAAGCGGAGACACTCGGCCACACGGTGCGACGATTTGATGCCGCACTGATGAAGATAGGCGGTTGCCGTGCCTGCCAGACCTGCTTCAAGACGGGCAAGGCTTGTTCGTTCGACGACGATTTCAACCTTATCGCACCTGCCATTATGGAAGCCGATGCTGTTGTATTCACCATGCCAACCTACTGGTATTCCATCCCGGCACAGATAAAGGGTGTGATTGACCGCCTGTTTTCATTCGTGGTGGGCGGAAAGGATATCGCCGGAAAGAAATGCGGACTGATAGCCTGCTGCGAAGAAAACGACGTGACGGTAATGGACGGCATCCGTATGCCGCTGGAACGTTCTGCCGCTCTGCTGAAATGGGAGATGGCTGGCGAAGTGCTTATTACCGGAGTATTGAACGAAGGTGACATCAACAAGACGGACGGCTGCAAGCAAGCGGCTGAACTGGCGCATAAATTCTGAACGTATGAAGGTATTGTTGATTAATGGCAGCCCGAATCAAACGGGCTGCACCTATACCGCCCTGCACGAAGTGGAAACCACCTTGCAGGCAAACGGCATTGAGACGGAATTGCTGTATTTAGGCAAGAAGCCCATAGCGGGTTGCATCGCCTGTGGAGCCTGCATGAATACAGGACATTGTTTCCGCGACGACCTCGTGCAAGAGATACAGAAACGGCTGGATGAATTTGATGCCATCGTCATCGGTTCTCCGGTTTATTACAGTGCACCAACGGGGCAACTCGTTTCGTTCCTGAACCGCCTGTTCTTCGCCACGGAGAACCGCATGGCGGGCAAGCTCGGCGCATCAGTAGTATCGTGCCGCCGTGGTGGAGCCTCCGCCACCTTCGAGCAATTGAATCAATATTTCACTATTGCGAATATGCCTATCGTAGCATCGCAATACTGGAACTCGGTACACGGCTTCACACCCGACGATGTGCGCAAGGACAAGGAAGGCTTGCAGACCATGCGCATCTTGGGGCAAAATATGGCGTGGTTGCTAAAGTGCATTGAAAGCGGACGGAAGAACGGCGTTCGCAAGCCGGAATATGAACCGAGAATGCGGACGCACTTCATCCAAGACAAATATGAATAACCAAACTTAACAAGAAAACTTATAGATTTTTGAGTAGAGGATGTTTCCTGTCCGAGCGATTGGAAATCCGTCTTCCGGATGAGTTGGGAAAAGATATGCTCACTCGCTTGCACAATCGTGACAACACATTGTCAGGTGACCGTTTTGAGGATTATTTCAAGGGGCTGGTCGTCGTTCCCGACCCTGATGTATGCCGTAACATCGTTTCGTTCAACGTAAGTGATACAGCTTCCACGTTGATTCTACATTATAGCATTGAAGATGCACTGACACAGGAGGACGAGTGTGTGATTAGTCCTAAAACCGAGACACAATTCTATCATGTCGACCACGACCGTAGGGGAACGGAAATGGAAAGTCTCCCGGCTAAGAATATAGAAGTTGCTTCTTCGGAGCTTGGTAACCGGGGTGTCCTCTTCGGGGGAATCGGTTGGTACAGCCGTCTTGGTTTTCCGCATTTGAACGAGATATTGCAGCATGGAGAACGCGTTTCAATCGAGTCCGCCTATCTGAAGGTTTATCCGGAACCCGGTACCTGGTCGGATTTCAATCCTCTTCCCGACAGCCTTTACCTTTATATCATTGATGAGAACAATGTCGTGACGGATGCCGTTACCGATTATTTAGGGACAGAAGTTCAGAGCGGAACACTGGTCAAGGATGACAGTTTTGACGAAAATACTTATTATTATTTCGATATCAGCACTTTCCTGCAGGAAGAATTGGGAGCTTTTGGAAAATATAAACATAATTTGCAACTCGTTTTTGAAAACGACACCTACACGCAGACGTTCCGAAATCTTACTTTCAGCGATCAAGAAGGGAGGTCACCCATTGTCTTACAACTAACCTATAAAGTTTATGAAAGCTATTAAATACATATGGCTATTTTGCCTGCTTCTGTTCCCATTTCCAGCTGTGGCGCAGAATGTGATGACTTCTTCTCCCTATTCTATGTTCGGTATAGGAGAAATTATGACCGGTTTGTACGGGGTGAATGCGGGTATGGGAGGTATTACAATCGGCATGCGTGGAAAAATGCTTATCAATACGGATAATCCTGCAGGGTTGACAGGACTCGATTCGTGCCGCTTGTTCACGGAAGCCTCTGCTTTTGCCAAATGGGAGTCCTACAGGTCGAAAGGGAACAATAATCAGGCTTTTACCGGTAACTTCTCGCGCTTTGCCATGGCGGGACGTATCATGCCTCACTGGTACATGGCAGTAGGATTGACTCCATACAGCTCGGTCGGCTATTATTTTCAGAGTACGCAGGAGTTGGAGGGTTCTCCCGGTTCATATTATACGAGCACTTATTCCGGTAACGGAGGGTTGTCAAAGGTATATCTTTCGAATGCTTTTCTGCTATTGCCCTCTTTGTCAATCGGAATCAACTTGGGGTACATTTTCAGGAATATGACACAAACGGAGGACCAGAGTACTATGTCTGTGTCCCAGAAGCTATTCGGACAGTCTTTCTCCGCCGATTTCGGAGTGCAGTATTCTTATCGTATGGGGCGTGAACTGAATCTGACGTTGGGAGCGGTTTACGGTTTGCCACAGACGATGCGGATGGAAAAGACGAAGACGTTAACGGAAAATTCTTCTGAAAACAGCTACAATATGAAAAGAGTCAACCAGACCTTGCCGCAATATATCGGGGGTGGTGTCTCTGTGGAATATAAGAAAATGACGTATGCGCTCGACTACCTGTTCCGGCAATATTGTTCGTTGACTTCGGCGGACAGCCGGATAACGTTTCACGACTCGCACGAATTACGTGCCGGTTTCTGCTATTTTCCCAATGGCTACAGTTCTTCAAGCATCTGGAAGCGTATGGATTATAAAGCCGGAATTGAACTCTCGTCTCCTTATTACATGCACATCAGGGGACAATCTGGCATCTCCTGGCGTGTCAGTGCCGGCATGGGCTTTCCGCTGATAAACGGGCGAATCCACACGGCTTTCTTCTATGACCGTGTCGATTTGAACGGCAAGATGTTAAAGCGTGGGATAACGGGCTTTACTGTTACTTATACGTTGAGCGAACTGTTTTATAAGATAAAGCTGTAGGGTTCGTATAGTTCGCAGAACTATTTATCCGATGCACGTTTGCAAACACTATCCCGGGACATGAGAATCCGGGTAACGAAATCCTCTTCTACGTTAAGAAGGGCAGTAAGAGTGCCAACGATTATCTCCCACTGATGTGCCGTCTTACGGTGGACGGAGATTTGAAAACCACTCGAATATTATAGAGCGTCCTTATATTGAAGTGCGCCCTAACATCTTAGAAACGCTTTCAACAGGTACGCCATAGCTTATACTAAGATACGTGCCATAATAGGCAATTACCATTCTTTTTTACCTTGTCTCGTTTCAGGAAGAACAATACTCGAAATGTTGATTTCATACCTCATTGTTTTAAGTTACAAAACTACTTTTATTAACTCATAATGAGATAAATGCAGGGTCGCCAATTCCCGACAAATAAGCCACTATTTTTTGTCCGTCAGTGACTTTTTCGTGGCGGTTAGGTTAGCCAAAAGGCAATAAAAAAAGTCCTACAAATATTTATTTTGTAGGACTTGTCTTTTGGTGATCCGCCTGGGGCTCGAACCCAGGACCCCAACATTAAAAGTGTTGTGCTCTACCTGCTGAGCTAGCGAATCATCATTTTGTTATCGTTTTTTCGATTACGGCTGCAAAGGTAAGAACTATTTTTGATTCCACAATAGTTTTACTCATTTTTTTTCGATGAAATTTCATTATTTTCTTGCAGAGGTATTTTATCACCTTCTGTTTCCATTTGGATATCAATATTTTCGGATAAAATAAACCTTTTATAATAAGACAAGCAAAGTGTTGTCAAAGGCAAAGCTACTATCAAACCTATAAAGCCAAGCAATGTTCCCCATATAGACAAGGACAACAATATTATTGCAGGATTAAGCCCCATAGCCTTACCCATTATCTTTGGTGTAAGATACAAATCCTGTATAGCCTGAACGATACAAAGGACAAGTACGGATAATCCGAATATTATCCAGAAGTTACCTCCTGTTTCTGCCGATTTAAGCAAACTAAGCAGAATCATAGGTATTAAGCCTATGGTCTGGAGATATGGAATAAGATTAAGCACTCCTATGAACAAGCCTAAAGTAACTGCCAACGGGAAATCAATAATTTTGAAGCCTATTGCCAACAAAATACCAACACATAAAGCTATAAGTGACTGTCCACGAAAATATCTGTTCATACTTTGCTCTACATCAAATGCCAATCCTGACACAAAAGCTCTGTAGCGAACAGGAATAAGTCGCATCCAACCTCTTGCAATACGCTCATAATCTATCAGGATAAATATGAAGTAAAGGAAAATAACAAATACTATAGTCACACTTAGCAGAACAGAAAAAGTGTTGGATAGTATATTCCACATCTTCGGAGCAATCTGTTTGAAAGCATTGATGAGATTTTCCTTACTCAGCAAGTCCATCAATTGGATTACATCCAAATTTTGCTTCAGAAAATTTATCCATGATTCCGGTATAAATGGTACACGGCTGCCGCTTTGCTGATGTGAACTCAACAATTCCAACATTTTGTCTGCTTCCTGTACGATAGACGGCACAACCATAACAACCAAAAGTGCAACTACAAGAATGAACGAGAAAAGCACAGCTATTATTGACAGTGTGCGACTCTTAAACTTAAGCTTATACTGAAAGAATTTAACAAACGGCTGCATCATATAAGCCATGAGCCATGCTATCAGAAACGGCAACAAAGCATTCTTCAAGACTGCTATCAAATAAATTATACCTGCTATTATGGCCAAGCTGAGTATTATACGCACAACGCGGTCAAATGTAAACGGTCTGTCAAACATAGATTCCATATATATTCGCTACCTTTGTTTTTTACAAAGATATACAAGTATGATGACAATAAAGAAATTTTTATCCCTAATATTTATATATTACAGCATTACTATTGTCAATGCTCAAAATCTGAGTCCTATAAAGACTTTCAATGATAAACCTTTTGCCAAAGGTGCTATTTTCTCATGTTATATTCATGATATAGATTCTGATAAGACTATTTATGAACTTAACAATGAAATTATGCTTACTCCGGCATCTTTAATGAAACTTGTAACTACTGCCGGAGCATTAGACATACTCGGCAGTGATTTCAGATATCAGACTACCATAAGCTACGATGGAGTGATAAAAGACGATGTTCTGCACGGCAATATTTATATAAAAGGAAGCGGAGACCCGACATTAGGTTCTTCACACTTTGCACCTGAGTCAAAAGAATTCATAAACAAATGGATTGGAGCAATTAAACAATTAGGAATAAAAAGTATAACCGGGGCAATAATTGCCGATGAAAGTATTTTCGACTCCGAAGGTTTGTCATTGAAATGGGTTTATGAAGATATGGGAAGTTACTACGGAGCCGGGAGCTATGGTTTATCTGTTTTCGACAATTTGTACAAACTGCAACTCCGTTCGGGCAATGCCGGTTCAAAGCCTGAAATAATCAGTTGCAATCCTGAAAAAGCGGTAAGCACATTCCACAATTACCTGAAATCGGCACAGGTAGGAAGTGACAGCACATATATTTTGGGAACTCCTTTCAGTAATGAAAGATACATATATGGTGTAGTTCCTGCAAATAAAGAATCAATAACATTGAAAGGTGACATTCCGGATCCTGCTCTTTTCCTAGCGCAATACGTGGAAAGTGAACTCTACAAAAATGGAATATCGACAGGGAAAGCTGCTTCATGCTACAGAATCCTGAAAGAACAAGGGAAATGGAAGAACGACAAAAGAATTGAGATAACAAGTACATATTCACCAACTTTGGCAGAAATAATCCGCGTAACCAATCATACCAGCCATAATCTTTATGCTGATGCAATAATCAAGACTGTCGGACTTTCTTATAAATCACAAAAAAATGAGACTGTCTCATCTTTCAACAAAGGTATAAACATAATAAAAGAGCATTGGAAAAAGAAAGGATTGGATGTTTCGGAACTTGTAATGTATGACGGAAGCGGTCTGGCTCCGACAGATAAGACAACGACCACGTTTTTAGGAGAATTGCTGACAATAATGTATAAAGATAAAACTTACGGAAAAGTTTTCACTGAATCTTTGCCTGCCGCCGGGATAAGTGGTTCTGTCCGAAATTTCATGAAAGGAAGCGGTCTCCAGGGAAAAGCCAAACTAAAAAGTGGAAGTATGGGTGGAGTAAAAGGTTATGCAGGTTATGTGGAGAAAAACGGGAAAACATATTCGGTAGTACTGCTAATTAACCAATATAAGGGCAAGAGCAGTAATATGACCCGACAAATGGGAAATCTGTTAAATAATATTTTCCAGGATTAAGGCAGAAAAGCCTGAAAATATATACGGTCCCAATTCCGCGTAGGTCCGACCCCAATTTAATTTGGGTTCGGCCCCACGCAGAAATACATCCGGACTATATTTGCAGACAAATTTCAATCACTATTGTTTGACGGAAAATATAGAACGCTGCGATAGGAAATCGTAGAACTTCTGTTTATAATTATCTGAAATAGGGATATATTCCTTACCGAACACTATACGGTTACGTTCTATTACTTTTATCTTTTCGGGCTGCACGATAAACGAACGATGAACGCGGACAAAACGGCTCGCAGGCAACAAATCTTCCATAGCCTTCATACTCATCAGAGAGAGCAAAGGATGAGGCTCGTCCTCTATGTATATTTTCACATAATCCTTCAAACCTTCAATATACAGAACTTTACGCAAATCAACCTGTACCAATTTATATTCAGTTTTTATAAATATACTATCAACTTCGTCCTTTGCTGTTGAAGGTTGAGTATCTGACGATGGGCGGCTAATCAGTTCATACCATTGCAAAGCTTTTTGGGCAGACTTAAGAAAATCCGAATAACTGATTGGTTTTAACAGATAATCCAAAGCATTTACTTTATAACTGTCAAGAGCATATTGTTCAAAAGCTGTCGTGAAAATAATCCTTGTTTCGGATGTAATAATTTTAGAAAATTCCATACCATTCAGTTCCGGCATCTGAATGTCAAGAAACAAAAGGTCAACAGGATTTTCATTTAACTCTGAAAGAGCATTAATAGCACTGTTATATTTACCCTTCAAAGAAAGGTATGGTGTTTTTTTCACATAGCATTCAAGAAGGCTAACAGCCAAAGGCTCATCATCAATAATTGCACAAGTTAAAATCATATTGAGTTTTTAAGTTTTTGAGTTTTTGAGTTTTTGAGTTGACATAAATAACATTATCAAATCATCAACTTTTTTAAATAGACAAGATTAACTCACTAAAATAATTCTCTCCTCTCTGTTCAGACGTAAAAGAATAATTCCCGGGATAAAGGAGTGACAATCTTTTCCTCAGGTTAAAAAGTCCTATTCCGGAGCCACTTTTATCTTTGCTTTCCTTCGGGAAAGAGCTGTTTTCTATCCGGCAAATGAGTTTCCCGTCATCAACATTTATAAATATATTGATAAATGACGGTTTATTGTTACTCACTCCGTGCTTGAATGCATTTTCAATAAGAGAAATGAACAATAGCGGAGCAATAAAAACCCCTGTTATAGATTCACGTTTTATCTCGGTTGAAAGTTTCACATTCTCAGGAAGCCGGATTCGCATCAGCTCCACATAGTTGCTTATGAAATCAAGCTCTTTTTCCAGAGGAACTTTGGAATGCGAACTTTCATACAAAACATAACGCAGCAACCGGCTCAAATCATGTACTGCATCTTGCGCCCGTTCAGGACTAAAAACAATCAAGCTGTATATATTATTCAATGTATTGAACAAGAAATGAGGATTGAGCTGACTTTTCAAGTTTTGAAGTTCCGCTTCGGAACGGCTTCTTTCCAATTCTTTCCTTACAGCTTCCGTTTTGTACCATCGGTCTGTCATTCGTATCGCCACACTTAGAGCAGACACCAAAACATAAAGCATTGCGTTTCCAAAGAAAAAACCTACGACATTTCTCATTGGAGGTTCTTTATGCGGCCTATACTCATGCATATAATCAGGTATAAACTGCAAAACAAAATGAACCAGAATCATCGTAAAAGCAATCAGAATTACATTTGCGAGTAAAAATCTTAAAGTCTGCTTTGAAAACAAATAACGCTGGACAAGTATAAAGTAATTCACATAAAAAACAAACATGAATGATAAAGGAACCAGTACAAAACGAGTATAACTTTCTATCGTGACAGATTCGTTTTCCCTTCCGGTGAAGAAAAAAGGAATGCCAAACAATATTCCCCATGCCACAATATGTATGATACTGCCTATCCGCTTCATACTTTTACTTGAGCCTGTATATGTGTTCTGTTCCGCTACCATAAAAATATTTATTTTATGCTGTGCAATTTAATAAGATTATTCATAACGTATTGCTTCAATAGGATCCAAATCTGCAGCTTTCTTTGCCGGATACCATCCAAAGAATACACCGGTAACAGTACATACAGCAAATGAAAGGACAACACTCCACGGCTGGATATAAATCGGGAAATGCGCCACTTGATTTACCAATAATGCAGAACCGACTCCAAAAAGCACGCCAATCAAACCTCCGGTAACACTTATCAGAATTGACTCAATAAGGAATTGGGCAAGAATATCTATACCTTTTGCTCCGATACTCATTCTCAAACCAATCTCGCGAGTTCGCTCTGTTACGGAAACATACATGATATTCATAATACCAATACCACCAACCAGAAGAGAAATACCCGCCACAGCCGCAAGCAAAACAGTCAACATATCAGTCGTATTTGTCAACATATTGCTAAGCTCCTGCTGACTACGAATTGTAAAATCATCATCATCTTCCGGTTTAAGCTTGTGATTGCGGCGTAGTATTTCCGAGATTTCATCCATGGCTTGTTCGGTATATTGTTCCTGCAATGCAGAACATATTACTTCCTGCAAATGTGTAATTGCCAAAAGACGTTTCTGCACAGTAGTATAAGGAGCAAGTATCAAATCATCCTGGTCCATACCCATTGTATTATAACCTTTACTTTCCAGAACTCCGATTACACGGAAAGGTATTTTCTGGAAACGGATAATCTTTCCTATAGGATTTTCACCATTTGTGAAAAGATTGTCAACAATAGTTTTTCCTATAACGCAAACCTTAGCTGCCGTAGTTACATCTTTTTCCGTAAACATATCTCCTTCTTCAACCTTATACCTTCTGATTTCCATATAATCCGGAGAAATACCATATACAGTTGTCGGAGCATTGTTTGAACCATAAATAGCCTGACCGCTACTATTTACCGAAGCAGAAACAGCAGCAACATAACGAGTTTCATTTATTATATCTTCATAATCTTTCAGTTTCAAGGTTTCCATACTTGAAGCATCCTGACGAACACCGCCAACCATATCGCCTCCAGGATGAATCATAATCATGTTAGAACCCATCTCACTTATTTCAGCCTGAATACTCTTCTTCGAACCCTGCCCGATAGCAAGCATAGTTATGACAGAAGCTACACCAATGATTATACCAAGCATGGTGAGAAAGCCTCTTAGCTTATTATTAGCCAAAGCCCGTACAGCTATTTTCAACAGATTTACCGTATTCATTTCTTTTTTCTTATTTAATCGTCGCATTTAGGCAAAGCAGCCAAAGCGTCAGCCGCACTCAATATATTATCATTCTTAACATCAGAAGTTATATGTCCGTCGCGCAGCATAATATTACGGCTGCTATATTGTGAAATCTCAGGATTGTGAGTTACAAATATTATCGTCCTTCCTTCAGCGTGAAGTTTCTGGAACAATACAAGAATTTCAAAACTTGTTCTTGTATCAAGGTTTCCGGTAGCTTCGTCGGCAAGAATAACAGCAGGGTCATTAACCAAAGCTCTCGCAATCGCCACACGCTGCATCTGTCCGCCGGACATCTGATTGCTCTTATGATTAAGACGGTCGCCAAGACCGACAGCAATCAAAGCCTCTATTGCTTTCTCCCTGCGCTTAACTGCACTGAAAGACGGATTATACATCAACGGAAGCTCAACATTCTCGATTGCAGTTGTTTTTGGCAAAAGATTATAATTCTGAAAAACAAAGCCAATCTTCCTGTTCCTCAATGTTGCTCTTGCCCCTTTCCCCATTGTCCGGACTGACACACCATCGAGATAATATTCACCGCTAGTTGGTGTATCCAGACAACCAAGAGTATTCAGCAGAGTACTTTTACCGGAACCTGAGGTTCCCATGATAGTTACGAACTCACCTTCAAATATAGTAAAAGAGACACCACGCAAAGCATGGACAACCTCGTCTCCAACAATAAAGTCTCTACGAATATTGTCAAGTTTTATTATCTCTTTCATAAATCCTCAATTTATTTTTCTTTTTTGTTTCCACCCGGAGGGCCAGGCATAAACGGACTTCTTTCAGACTGGCCTTCCTGAGGCATTGACATCGCAACTGAAGAAATTTCGACAGCCACCTCATCACCTTCTGATAGTCCTTGTTTTATTTCTGACACATTACTGTCGCTAGTTCCAACTTCAACAATCTGAGGTTTCAACACGTTATTCTGTTTTATCCAAACCATTCGTTTACCGGCAGAATCAGACAACTTAGAATTATCGGCAACCAAACCGATTTCCTGTAACTGTTGCATATCCGGCACAAAACGTAAAGACTTGTTCGGAACAGTCAAAACATTCTGACGTTCCATAGTATATATTGTAACATTTGCAGTCAAACGAGGTTTCAATTTCAAATCAGGATTTTCAGCAGAAATAACCACCTCATAAGTTACAACCGTAGATGAAGAGCTTGAAGATGAAGCCGAAGTTGAGCTGTCGGAGCTTTCTCCAAGACGCACCTGTGTAACCGTTCCTTCAAATACATCTTCAGGATATGCATCAACTGTAAATGTAACCCTCTGACCTTCTTTCACTCCTCCTATATCAGCCTCATCAACATCTGCAATAACCTGCATTTTTGTAAGGTCGGCAGCAATAGTAAACAAAGTAGGTGTTTCGAAGCCTGCAGCTACAGTTTGTCCCTCTTCAACTACTTTATTAATAATAACGCCATCAATCGGACTTGTTATAGTAGCATACTCCAAGTTACGACGAACTTTCACCATCGCAGCCTGGCTTTGGTCATAAGCCGCTTTTGCCTTTTCGTAATTATATGTTGCAGTTTCATAATCGTAATCACTTATCAGCTTCTTTTCATACAACACCTTACTTCTGGCATAATTTTTCTGTTGATATTCATATTCAGTCTTGCTGCTTGCCAACTGTGCGCTGGCAGAATTCAACTCAGCCTGAAGGTTTACCTTATCCATTTCGGCAATCAGCTGACCGGCTTTAACTACGTCATTATAATCGGCATATAGTTTATCTATAATACCTGATACCTGTGTACCTACTTCAACCTCCGTAACAGGTTCGACCGTTCCGGTTGCCGTAACTACATTTGAAATTGAAGCTCTGGTAACTTTTGCAGTTTCCAGACTCACAGTATTTCTTGTTTTTTTACCACCGAACAAGAAATAAGCACCAGCCACAACAATAACAATGGCGGCACCAACAAGAGCTTTCTTCTTATTCATAAATATTTATAGTTATTATTTTTATCTGTTCTTTTAATAAAACTCCGCAACCCGAAGGTTGCGGAGTCATTCAAAAGAGAGTGGAGTGAATATCATTAGTGGTTATATGGAGACCTTTACAGGCTTCTTCTGATAGATATTCAGAAGCTCCATACTCATAATAGCCATGTATTTCGTTTGCAATACTTCTTGCTGTGCATTAAGAAGATTATTCTTCTCTGTCAACAACTCCAAGGTATTTTTCAAACCCAAATAAAACTGTTGCTCAATCAAAGCATAACTTTGCTGCAAATATGAAAGTTTTTCTTTGGCAGAAAGAAACTGGTTTTGAGATGATGTAGCGTCAAGATAAATAGACTCAACTGTTCTCAACAGTTCCTTCTGTGTGTCCAACAAATCAAGTGTGCTTGTCGTAACAGCAAGTTTTGCTTTGTTATAAGCAGTTTTATGTTCTCTGTTGGAGAAAATTGGGATACTCAATGTCAAACCGATACTTTCATTGAATTTATTCCAGATCTGACTTCCATATGTATAGTCAGTACCAGAAAGATGCCCTGTTCCTATTCCGGCATTCAATGATATCGTAGGGAAAAATCCGGCTTTAGCCTTCTTTTTCTCAAGTTCAGCAATTTCGACAGCTAACTCACCACTTTTAACCTCCGGCATAACAGCCAAAGAAGTAGAATATATCACAGTCTTCTCAGGCAAAGGAACCGTAACCTCATCATCACTAATCTCCGGCATGGAGAATTTCATCTCATCTGTGATATCAAGCTCGAGCAGCTGCTTCAACTGCAGGCGATAATTGTCCAAATTAGTTTGAGCAACCACCAGCTGATATTTGTCAGTGCTATACTGACTTTCCAACTGTGCCAAGTCAACTGCCGAAATAGACCCAACTTTCAACATCTCAATGGCCCGATCACGTTGTGCTTTCGAAACCTCAACAGTATTTTCGTTTATCCTTACAGATTCCATCGCATACATAACTTGCAAATATGTCTGGACAATTGCAATCTGTATGTCATTTTCACTCTGTTCGATAGATAATTCATCTACTTCATTCTGGATTCGTTGCTGCTTCAATGCCTGATAACGCTTACCTGCATCAAACAACGTCCAATTTGCACTTACAGAATAATTTCCACTATAACTATTGTTGGATTGAGCTTCTGACGAAGGATAATTCACATATCCTTGCGTAACTGAAGCGGAAAGACTCGGGAACAATTGTGCTCTCGCCTGCTCAGTATCCTCCAAACCAGATTCATGCGCCACTTTACTTTTCTTTATTTGGATATTATTCTGCAATGCATAATCCAAACAAGAACGCAAAGTCCAAACTTCCGGTTGCTCCTGAGCCTTCACCTGCTTCGAGTTGAATAAACTTAACCATACTACCAACAAAACGAACCCTATTTGTTTCATTTCCTTATTACCATCTTTCTTTACGAAAGCAAAATTATCATTGATGGCTGCCGGCTACAAACAAACTCGCCCAACAACGCTATTTTATCGACAAAACATAGAAACAAGGATATAAAATGAGATTATACTAACAGGAAAACCAAAAAGGCACAGAGACTATTCTTCACTCTGTGCCTTTTCAAATTCTATATGTATATTAATCGTCAGTCAGCATACATGGCTTCAATCTCCTTAGCATATTTCTGCAAAACAACACGCCTACGGATTTTGAGAGTATCAGTCAACTCTCCGCCTTCCATTGAGAATGGTTTGGAAAGCAGTGTAAAACGTTTTATTTTCTCAAATCCTGCCAAGTGCTTCTGCCTTTCCTCAATTCGTGATTCAATCTTCTTATATATCAAGATGTTTGAAAGCAATTCTTCATCGCTTTCGTACGATATGTTTTGTTCGTCTGCATATTCTTTAAGCAAACCAATATTAGGAACAATCAAAGCACTTACGAATTTGCGTTCATCACCAATAACTGCAACCTGCTCGATATAAACGTCGCTGGAAATACTCAACTCTATAGCCTGAGGAGCAATATATTTTCCGTTAGAAGTCTTATATAAATCTTTTATTCTTTCAGTAAAATACAAATTACCGTTTTCAAGGCGGCCAGCATCACCAGTACGGAAAAATCCATCTTCAGTAAAGCTCTTTTTATTCTCTTCCGGACGTTTATAATATCCTGCCATTACGGTTTTTCCTTTAACCAGAATCTCATTATTGTCAGGATCGATTTTCACTTCCAAATCCGGCATAATCTTTCCGATTGAAGCAACTTCAAAATTATCTTCTGGCCAGAAACAAACAGTAGCTGTGGTTTCACTCAGTCCATAACCGTATTTAATAGGTATATTTACTGAAAGCAGAAACTCTGCCACATGCTCTGAAAGAGGAGCACCGGCAACAGGGAAAAATCTGCCACGCTGGATGCCTAGCACCTTTTTCAACAAAGTAAAAACTGTTTTATCATAAAAATGGAATTTTGCACTCAAAGCTGCCGGAGCCTTCAATCCTTTCCTTTTATAATCCAAATTATATTCGCGGCCGACGGCAATGGCATTTCTAAAGACTTTTTGCATAAAAGGAGATGATTTTTCTATCTTCTCCTGTACTCCTATATATACTTTTTCCCAAAAACGAGGCACATTGCTCATTGCAGTCGGGCTTACTTCCGGCAATGTTTTCTGAATCATTTTAGGGTCATGGTTTATTGCAACCAACGCACCTCTGGTAAGGCAAACACAAGTCCAACCTCTCTCAAAAATATGAGTAAGAGGCAAAAAGCACATAGATGTATCCTTATCAGTTATTTGTGGAATTCTTATTTCATGCGTGCGCATAGCTTCAAGATAATTGGCATGAGTAAGAATAACACCTTTTGGCTGTCCTGTTGTACCGGATGTATATATTATTGTTGCAGTATCTGTCGGCAAAGCCTGGTTCGTACGTATTTTCACAGTGCTTTCGGCATGAGCATTATCACCCAAACGAATGAAGTCGTCAAAATATACAGAAGTCTTATCCTCAGGGTTGATTTTAACAGAAGAGTCAAAAATAACCAATCGTTTTAATATGTTCGGCAACTGCCTCTGCACTATAAAAGCATTATTATACTGAAGCTGTTCTCCAACAAACAATGTGTGTATCTGCGCATCTTCAACAATAAAAGCTATTTGCGATGGAGAACTTGTCGCATACATAGGAACATCAACCGCTCGGTTTCCGTAAATTCCAAAATAAGTGTACAAACACTGTGGCATATTTTGAGAATATACACCAATATTCTCCTGTACCTCAACTCCAAATTCGGCTAAAGCCTCAGCAGTTAATCTAACTTTTTCTGAAAAATCATTCCATGATATTTTCATCCAATTCCCGGAAACCTCATCCCTATATTTCAAGGCTGCACGATTTCCATATTTTTCTGCCTGACGATGAACCATCTCGGCAAAGTGGTGATAAACCATAATAATTAAAATTTTTAATTTTCTACAAAAGTACAATTTTAAAACAAACAAAACCGACTGGCACGGTTATTTTTACACAAAATCGTCGTTTTTGTGCAATTTATGTCCTGTTAGGACAGCAAATATGTTAAATAAAGATAATTTAAAGTAGTATGTATAACATAGTACATAAGTATTACATATATTTGTACAAAATAAAAACACAAGTAGGTATGAATGCGGAAAATGTTAAATCACAAATGCGAAAAGGGACATTGGAATATTGCATTCTCCTTCTGCTGCGAAAAGAGCCGGCCTACACTTCAGATATAATTCAGAAACTGCAGGAAGCTCAACTTATTGTAGTTGAAGGGACGTTATATCCACTCCTGACCCGTTTGAAAAACGGCGGTCTGTTAAGCTATCAATGGATAGAATCAACTCAAGGTCCTCCAAGGAAGTATTATGAACTGACATCCGATGGAGAAGTATTTTTAGGTGAACTTGAATCTGCCTGGCAGGAAATCAACGATACCATAAACCATATTAAAAACAACTAAAAACTATCATACAATGAAAAAAACAGTTACAGCCAACTTAGGCGGCAGTGTTTTCCACATAGACGAAGATGCGTATCAGCTGTTAGACAAATACTTGTCGAACCTGAGAATACATTTCCAAAAAGAAGAAGGTTCAGAGGAAATAATGAACGATTTCGAAATGAGATTCGCGGAACTGTTCAATGAAAGAATACGTTTGGGATATGAAGTCATAACTATTGAACAGGTTGAAGACGTTATCAAACGTATGGGAAAACCGGAAGAAATTTTTGAAGAAGAAGAGTGCAACAACACTGAAAATCACAATCAGGTTCATCATGAAAGCTCAAACTACAAGAAAAGACTTATGCGCGATCCTGACAATAAAATAATTGGAGGTGTTTGCGGTGGTATTGCAGCATATTTCGGTTGGGATCCGACGGCGCTGAGAATTATATTCTTTGCAATGATTTTCTTTGGTTATATAATTCCTATATATCTGGTTCTTTGGATTATTATGCCTATAGCACATACTGCTACAGAAAGATTACAGATGCGTGGTGAGAAAATCACCATTGAAAATATAGGAAAAACAGTAACTGACGGATTCGAGAAAGTCAGTGACCACATAAACAATTATGCAAAATCCGGAGAAAACAGAAGCGGGCTACAGAAAATAGCAGATATTTTTGTTCAGGTAATCGGAGTTGTACTAAAGATATTTGCCGTTGCTGCCGGAATCATACTGTTACCAGTTCTGTGTATAATTCTGTTAGTTCTATTCATTGTGTTCTTCTCTCTTCTTATCGGAGGCACAAGTTTTCTCTACCACATATCGCCTTTCGGTATAGATTTACTTAATGGAGATATTACAACCGGAGCTGCAGTGTTATACTCTATCGGCACAATGCTGATGATTGGAATTCCGGTGATATCGCTTATTTATATTATAGGTGTATATCTGTTTAAATGGAAACCTATGCCAACAGGAGCAAAATGGGTACTATTAATTATCTGGTTAATTTGTACCGCTTTGTTCTTCATCTACATACAGCAAATGGGACAATTGATATGGACTAACGATGGACCTTTCTGGATGTGGCATAACACCGGATCTGGCAATTATTTCTATCTACCATAAAAAACAAAAAGGTCGCTCTATCACAGAGGGACCTTTTCTTTTAAAGGTTAACAAACTTTTATGAGTAAAAACCACTAATGAATATTTTAAATTTCAATTTACTTGAATCGCAACAAAGATACAACTCTTTATTTATAAATCACTATCGTAACCAACATTATATTGTTATACATTCAGAAAAATTCGGAATTGATAAAAAAATACACATTTTAAAATACTATAAATAGACAAGCAAACATTTCCCAATATAATTTCCGAACAGGTCCGAACCCACGTCAAAATATATATTGCCCTACACCGTAATAGGACCGAACCTACGCAACATTGGGACCGACCCCAGATTTTTTTCATCCGGATAATATTTTTGTTACCTCCAATAGTAATTTCAAAATGGAATAACGAAAGGTTAAGAGGATTTTTTAGGCTAAATTTGCATCTGGAATTCAAATACCAAACTTCTGAAATTATGACTGACAAAATTCTGACAAAATTCTGCAACTATTATAATGTGCCTTTAAAAAACGGGATTGAATTAGTCCGGAGAATGGAGAAAGTTCATTTTCAGAAAGGAGAAATTTTGGTAAGACCGGGGGAAAAGAACACTGATTTTTTTCTAATTGCAGAAGGTTGCTGGAGAGGCTATTATTATCAGGACGGAGTAGATACAACTCTTTGGTTTGCTATCGAAGGCGAAGCCGTTATGTCAACTTGGGGATATGTTGCGAACGAAAATTCCCTTATATATGTCGAAGCTCTTAGCAACAGCACTTTATACAAGATAAGCAAAAACGATTTAGAAGATTATTTTTATCAGTCTATAGAGAATGCAAACATTGGAAGGAAATTGTTTGAACGTCAATTTTTATACATTGACCAGGAAATTCTGACAGGAGGAGATTTTCGTGCGAAAGAGCGATATTTAACTCTGCTAAATGAACGGCCGGAACTTTTCCAACATGTTCCTCTAAAATATATAGCTTCATACTTAAAAATTACTCCGCAATCTTTAAGCAGATTGCGGAGTAACATAGCGCGTAAGTCAAAATAGTTACAAACCTTGATATGTGAAAGGCATTCTTGCCTGGATGCCTTTTACAGCTTTAGCTTCACGAATAGCGTTCATGATATTTAATTCTTCTGAAGACATAAAATATCTGCTAAACGACATTTCCGCATCGCTTTTCATACTTTCCATAAGTTCTGTAATCAAGTCTTTAGGTTTATTAGCCGTAAAAATATTATATTTTGTTATTCCTGCCAGAGCAGCAGCCTCTTCAATTGCAACATCAACGCCACCAAGTCTGTCTACAAGACCTCTTTCCAAAGCCTGAGCTCCAGTCCATACACGACCTTGACCAATCTCATCAATAGCTTCTTTTGATTTTCCTCTTCCGTCGGCACAACGAGTAAGGAACAAATCATAAGTACGCTCAATACTGCGCTGTATAAGGACACGCTCATCATCACGCATAGGACGAAGAATATTTCCCATATCGGCAAAATTGTTAGTCTTTACTACATCTGTAGTAACTCCTATTTTATCCATAGTTCCTGCCAAAACTGGGAAAGTTCCGAACACGCCAATTGAACCAGTAAGAGTTGTCGGTTCTGCAACTATTTTATTAGCTGCACAAGAAATGTAATAACCACCTGAAGCTGCATAATCACCCATTGAAACCACAATAGGCTTTTCAGCCTTCAAATCTACAACAGCTTTCCATATCTGTTCTGAAATATATGCGCTTCCGCCAGGTGAATTTACACGGAAAACCACAGCTTTCACACTTTCATCATTCTTGAGCTTGTATATCTCATCAACCATCTTTTCTGAGATAAGAGATTCACCACTCATAGTGCTTTGTGCTGATTCAGGCATAATTGAACCCTCAGCATAAAGAATTGCGACCTTATCCTCGTTTGTTTCCGGCATTTCAACAATGTTCAGCATATTTTTAACGGAAGCCGATTTAAGTTTTCCGTCAACATCCTGGCCTGCCAAACGCTTTACGGAATTTTCTGCATCATAACGATATGACAAAGCATCTGCAAGCTTATATTGCAAGGCATTCTCAGCTTCACCAAACGCCAAACCTTCATTCAGATATTTGTTCAAAGTTTCAATATCAACAGAACGTGATTTAGAAATATTTTCAAGTATATGATACCATATATCATTAAGGAAAGATGTCAGCTGTTCGCGGTTTGCATCACTGAATTCTTTCAACATATATGGTTCAACAGCACTCTTGAATGTTCCGACCTTGAAAATTTCATATTTAACCCCAAGTTTTTCGGCCAAACCAGTAAAGAATACTCCTTGAGAAGACAAACCTGTCAACGCTACAGAACCTTGAGGATTAAGGAAAATTGAATCTGCCACACTTGACAAATAATATGTTCCTTGAGTATAGGCATCTGAATATGCAACAATAAACTTATCACTTTCCTTGAAGCTTTCAAGCTCACGTCTTATTGTTTCCATTGAAGCAAAACCACCAGACAACGAACTTGCATTCATATAAATACCAACAATCTCAGGACAATCTTTTGCTTTTCGGATTGCTTTAACAATATCTGCAACCGAAAGTTTTTCTACATCTTCTCCCAAAATTGATGAGAAAGGATTTTCCTGAACCTGTTCGGCAAGAACTCCACGCAAATCCAGTTTAAGAACCGTATTAGGTTTAGGAGTATAAGCAGTGCTGCTCGAACTTGATACCAACATACCAGCAAATACAGAAATCATTATGAAAATAATGATTCCCATAGCAATGAAGACTCCGACTGTGGAAGCCAACATAGTCTTAAAGAATTGTTTCATATAATTTGAGTTTATAAATATTTATTCAACAAGTTGGAAATCCAGCTGTTTTCTCTCAAGATTTGCTTGAGCAACCTTGATTGTTATTGGGTCACCCAAACGATACTGACGTTTTTTACGTCTTCCTATCAGACAATAGTTCTTTTCATCAAACTCATAGAAGTCATCATCCAAATCTCGCATTGGGATAAGACCTTCACATTTGTTTTCATTAAGTTCGACATACAAGCCCCACTCTGTAACTCCAGAAATCACACCGTCGTAAACACGACCGAGCTTATCACTCATAAACTCAACCTGTTTATATTTTATTGAAGCACGTTCGGCGTTTGCTGCAACCTGTTCCATTGACGAACAATGGTCACACATGTCTTCGTATTTTTTCTTCACCACACTTCGTCCACCAGCCAGATATTTCTCCAACAAACGGTGAACCATCATATCAGGATAACGGCGGATTGGAGACGTGAAATGAGCATAATAATCGAAAGCCAAACCATAGTGACCAATGTTATCTGTGGAATAACGGGCCTTCTGCATTGCCCGGATAGCAACAGTTTCGATAAGATTCTCTTCCGGCTTTCCCTGAACATTATCCAAAAGATTATTTATACCTTTTGAAACGTCACTCTTTGTTCCCTCAGTTTTAAGATTATATCCAAAACGACGGATAAACGATGCAAAATTCTGCATCTTTTCCGGGTCTGGCAATTCATGTATTCGATAAACAAATGTTTTCTTTGTCTTTCCTTTCGGAGGACGGCCAACAAACTCGGCAACAGTTCGGTTTGCAAGAAGCATGAATTCTTCAATCAGCTTGTTCGCATCTTTTGAGACCTTGAAATATACACTAGTCGGCTTGCCCTTTTCATCGATTTCAAATTTGACTTCATAACGGTCAAAGTTGATTGCACCGTTAGCAAATCGTTTTTCGCGGAGTTGTTTTGCCAGTTTATCAAGACACAGTATAGCTTCCTTGCAGTCGCCTTCGCCAGTTTCAATTACCTGCTGGGCTTCTTCATACGTAAAACGGCGGTCGCTCTTAATCACGGTTCTGCATATACGTGATTTCAGAACCTCAGCTTTTCCGTTCATTTCAAATATCACTGAAAAGCAAAGTTTCTCCTCGTCCGGGCGAAGTGAGCAAATCTGATTGCAAAGTCTTTCAGGCAACATAGGAATAGTTCTGTCCACAAGATACACAGAAGTTGCACGGCTGAAAGCTTCCCTGTCTATTACACTTTCAGAATGAACATAATGAGTTACATCGGCAATATGAACACCAACTTCAATATTTCCGTTATCAAGAATACGGAAAGACAAGGCATCGTCAAAGTCCTTTGCATCTTTCGGGTCAATTGTAAAAGTAAGAACTTTACGGAAATCTTCGCGTTTTGCGATTTCTTCCTCAGTAATTACATCAGAAATTTTGTCGGCAGCTTTCTCAACATTTTCCGGATACTTATAAGGCAAACCGAATTCTGCCAATATTGCGTGCATCTCCGCATTATTCTGACCGGCTTTTCCCAGAACATCAACAACCTCACCTAAAGGATTCTTTGCCCCTTCGGGCCATTCCATTATACGGACAATAGCTTTGTCTCCGTTTTTTCCGCCATTAAGTTTGTCTTTCGGGATAAAAATATCATTTGCCAAAGTTTTGTTTTCAGTAATGAGAAAGGCGAAACCTTTAGCTACTTGCAGTTTTCCTACAAACACGCGTTCTTTACTTTCCAGCACTTCAATTACTTCTCCTTCCGGTTCAGCTCCTTTCCTCTTGGCAAAAATCTGGACTTTCACTCTATCTCCGTCCATTGCATGACCGGAATTTCGTTCTGCTACAAATACAGGAGCTTCTCCGTTATCCGGAATAAATGAATTTTTTCCGTTACTACGTCTAACGAAAGTACCTTCAGCCACATTTCCAAGTGAATTCATGCGGTATCTGCCACGGTCTATTTCAACAATAAAACCAGAATCAGACAAATCATAAAGCAAATCAGCAACCTGGAGTTTCTGAACATGATTCTCCACACCGATAAGTTTACTTACCTGTTTATAATTGAATGGTTCTTTAGGAGAAGACTGGAATAAAGACACAATGCGATTTATCATCACGTCTTTCTTCATTCTTTTTGAAGAGTTTTTCTTCTCTTTCTTCTCCTTTTTATCTTTTTTCCCTTTGTTTTTCTTCGTCATTGTACTAGAAATTTATTAATAGCGGATACAATTAATACAAAACAAATATACATTTTTCATACGCCGCTGACTATTATTTGAATCTAAAAGCTTCCATTCCCTTAGCTCCAGGCTTACAAACAAAAAGACTTCCACTCAACGGATATTCTTCCAACTGTTTTTCTGTCAGGCCGGAGCGAGCAGTAGTTATATAAAGCATATCCAAATCCGGTCCGCCAAACGCACAAGAAGTAACATTCAAAGCAGGAACCTCAACTTTCATCAATAACTCTCCGGTATAAGGATTATAACAATATACACCAGAACCGCCCCAATGTGCTATCCACAGATTTCCTTCCGAATCTACGGTCATTCCATCCGGAGAACCATATTCTTTCGGTATATGGAAAGCTACTCCATCATGAAGAATCTCTACGTCAGACATATCATAACGATATCTGTCAACTTTATTTGTAGGAGTATCAATATAATACATGAACCTTTTCTGAGGAGACCAAGCCAAGCCGTTAGAAATTGTTTTATTATTGAGCATTTCAACAGTTTCTCCTTCTGAACTTACACAATATAAAGAAGCGTCGCCCGGTTTGCCGTCAAGAACCATAGTTCCAACCCATAACCGGCCAGAAGGACCACATTTCCCATCATTGCAGCGTAGTTTGCCTCCATTTGTCGGGATTCTAGCGACAAGCGTCTGTTCTTCTGTATTTAAATTGAAACGGACAATCTTATTCTGTAAAGCAACCACAACTGTCGAATCTGACTCCGGAACAACAGTAGAAATCATACTATCAAACAACCATTCCCTATTATTATTCCTTTCAGGAGAATATTCATAAAGTGTCTTTCCCTCAATATCAACCCAAAACAATGTTTTTCTATCCGGATGCCATATTGCGCCTTCACCAGTAGTTGCCTGCATTTCTTTCAACAGTTCCGCTTTCACAATTGGTATTTCCTGACAAGCTGAAAGGAATATCAAAAATCCACACAATACGGCACAGAAAAATAAACGATATTTCATTATTTATAAATTACTTTTAAATGAGCCAATCTGCTTTTCGGGAACTATTAATTCCTTTTGAACAGAATCCACACTAAAACTTGATTTTACAGAAACAAAAGTATAAAATAAAGGCGTAATACAATAAAATAAAGGAGTGTTTATTTTCTATTATCCTCATATTAAAATAATTTTCATAAATTTGCCATTCAAACTTGATAATCCATGAGCGTAGAGATAAAAGAAATAACAAGTAAAAAGGAGATTAAGCAATTCGTGAAGTTCAACATTGAACTTTACAAAGGAAATAAATACCATATTCCCGGATTAATTGAAGAAGAAATGCTTACTCTTGACAGAGCTAAGAATCCGGCATTTGAAGTGTGTGACGCAAAATTTTTCTTAGCATACAAGAATGGTAAAATTGTAGGAAGAATTGCCGGTATAATTAATCATGGCAGCAATGAAACATGGAATCAGAAAAGAGTTCGTTTCGGATCCGTCGATTTCATTGATGACAATGAAGTTGTTGACGCTCTCTTCAAAGCTGTTGAAGACTGGGGACGTTCAAAAGGCATGACACAAATTCACGGTCCGTTAGGATTTACAGATATGGATCACGAAGGTATGCTTATTGAAGGTTTTGACCAGTTGGGAACTATGGCTACCATATATAATTATCCTTACTATCCAAAACAAATGGAGAGAATGGGATATACAAAAGACCAGGATTGGCATGAATTCAAGATTTTTGTTCCTAAAGAAGGTATTCCAGAAAAGCATCAGCGTATCGGGGAAATCGTAAAGAAGAAATATGGTTTGAAAATCATGAAATTTACAAATGAAAAAGCTATCATGCCATATGCACAAAAGGTTTTCCAAACTTTGAATGCTTCATATGCTCCTCTGTATGGTTTCTCAAAACTTACACAAAAGCAGATTGACTATTATATAAAAATGTATATTCCAATGCTTCGCTATGACTTGGTAACATTGATTGTACGTGAAGCAGACGACGAAGTTGTTGGTTTTGGAATATCTCTTCCAAATTTATCAAGAGCTATGCAAAAAGCTAAAGGTAAGTTGTTCCCATTCGGATGGATTCATTTATTGAAGGCTCTTAAAACAAAGCCGAAAGTAGTGGATTTATATCTAATGGGAGTTTTACCTGAGTATCAAAGCAAAGGAGTAAATGCTCTTCTATTCAATGACCTTATTCCTATTTACAATAAATTAGGTGTAGAATATGCTGAAAGTAATCCGGAGCTGGAATCTAATGCAGCAGTTCAAGCTCAATGGGATTATTTCAAACGCGAACATCATAAGACACGTAGGGCGTTTGTGAAGGAGCTATAAGAAGGCAAGGTGTTTTAGGCAGGCAGTTATTAATTGCTCTCAACGATTTCTTGTTTCTGTAGCCTTGTTAACTAACAAACTTAAAAACTAATAAACTCAAAAACTTAAAACATATGCCCACAAATTATAATGACGAAGACATAAAAACCCTGGATTGGATGGAGCATATCCGTCGCAGACCGGGTATGTATATCGGCAAGCTTGGTGACGGAAGTTATGCCGACGATGGAATCTATGTACTGTTAAAAGAAGTACTGGATAACTCTATCGACGAATACATGATGGGCTTCGGTAAAACTATTGAGGTTACAGTCGAAGAAGGCACTGTTGCTGTCAGAGATTACGGACGAGGTGTTCCTCTTGGTAAAGTAGTCGATGTATCAAGCAAAATGAATACAGGTGCAAAATACGACAGTAAAGCTTTCAAGAAATCAGTAGGTCTTAATGGTGTGGGCATTAAGGCTGTCAATGCTTTAAGCAGTTATTTCCTGATTTCAAGCTATAGAGATGGTGAATGCAAAAGGGTTGAATACAGTAAGGCTATAATAACTGAGGAATCTGAAATAACTCCAACTGATGAACCTAACGGAACATCGGTATTCTTCATTCCGGACAAAGATATTTTCAAAGACTATCATTATAAGGAATCATATATAGAAAATCTATTGAAGAATTATGTATTCCTTAACTCAGGGCTTACTATCATATATAATGGTAGAAAATTCTTCTCCCGACATGGACTGGTTGACTTGCTGAGTGAATATATGACAACTGACCCACTTTATACTCCTATTCATCTTAAAGGAGAAGACATTGAAGTGGTAATAACTCATAGTAATCAGTATGGCGAGGAATATTATTCTTTTGTTAACGGACAATATACGACTCAAGGAGGTACTCACCTTTCTGCTTTCAAGGAAGCTATCGGGCGAGTTATAAAAGAATATTACAATAAAAACTTCGACTATTCTGATATACGTGCCGGCATAGTTGCTGCAATCAGCATAAAGGTTGAAGAACCTGTGTTTGAAAGCCAGACAAAAACAAAGCTTGGCTCAAAAGATATGGGTCCGGAAGGTCCTACTGTTTCTAAGTTCATAAACGATTTCATCAAAAAAGAACTCGATAACTTTCTTCATAAGAATCTGGATATATCGGACGCTATGCTCCGTAAAATACTTGAATCAGAGAAAGAGAGGAAAGCTATTGCCGGAGTAACAAAACTTGCGCGAGAAAGAGCCAAAAAGGCAAATCTGCATAATAAGAAATTAAGAGATTGCCGTATTCACCTGAATGATGCGCGCGGAGACCAAAGAGAAGACAGTTGTATTTTCATAACCGAGGGAGATTCTGCAAGCGGTTCTATCACTAAAAGCCGCGACCCAAACTTCCAGGCTGTTTTCAGCTTGCGAGGTAAACCTTTGAACAGTTACGGACTTACAAAGAAAATCGTATATGAAAACGAAGAGTTCAATCTTCTTCAGGCAGCTCTGAACATAGAAGACGGACTTGACGGACTAAGATACAATAAGGTTATTATTGCAACTGATGCCGATGTTGACGGTATGCATATACGTTTGCTGCTTATAACATTTTTCCTTCAGTTCTTCCCGGACCTGATAAAAGGTAATCATGTTTATATTCTGCAAACGCCTCTTTTCAGAGTGAGAAACAAACAGAAAACTATTTATTGTTATAGTGAAGAAGAACGTATAGCTGCGATTAATTCTTTAGGAAAGAATCCGGAAATCACACGATTCAAAGGTCTTGGAGAAATCTCGCCCGACGAATTCCGCCATTTTATCGGAAAAGATATACGCCTGGATCAGGTAACAATGAAAAAGGAAGATGCTGTAAAAGAAATGCTGGAATTCTATATGGGCAAAAACACTATGGAAAGACAGAATTTCATTATAGACAATCTTGTTATCGAAGAAGATATTATCTCAGACAAGAATTCCGGGAATAAGGAGTTAAGTAGTCAAGGAGTTAAGTAGTCAAGGAGTTTATATACTAATATCCTTGTCAACTCGTAAACTTGTCAACTAATAAACTTAAAAACTCAAAAACTTAAAAACTCAAAACATGTCCACCATACTATTTCCCGGCTCCTTCGACCCATTTACAGTTGGTCACCAATCACTGGTTGAAAGAGCTTTATCAATAGGTGATAAAGTTATAATAGCTATAGGTATTAATGAAAACAAAAAATGTTGTTTTTCTCTTGAAGAAAGAATTAACACAATAAAATCTTTATACGAAGGTGATTCAAGAGTGGAAGTAGTTGCTTACAATAATCTTACAACAGATTTTGCAAAGGAATGTAATGCGTCATACATTTTAAGAGGTATACGCTCTATTATTGACTTTGAATATGAGAAAAATATTGCTGACGTAAACCGATCAATATCAGGAATTGAAACAATATTTTTGTTGTCAAAACCTGAATATGCTCATATCAGTTCTAGTGTAGTCAGAGAATTGCTGCATTTCGGGAAAGATGTATCTAATTTCCTTCCATTCCCTAAAAAAGGATAGAAGAAAACCTTGTCAACTCGTCAACTAACTTAAAAACTCAAAAACTTAAAAACTCAAAATGAAACATCTACTGCTTACTTTGTTAATTATAAATTCAATCTTCTCTGTGTCAGCTCAAAATTCCACACAGATGAATGCCAAGAAACTCCAACTAGCATTATATGCTATCGAGAATCTTTATGTTGATAAAACCGACGAAAGCAAACTTGTTGAAGATGCCATTGTAGGTATGTTGGATAAATTAGATCCTCACTCTACATATACAGATCCTGAAGAAACTAAAGAAATGACAACTCCTTTGGTTGGTAATTTTGACGGTATAGGTATTCAGTTCAATATGCTTACTGATACGGTCTATGTAATTCAGGTAATTCCTGGCGGTCCGTCGGAAAAAGTCGGGATTATGGCCGGAGACAGAATTGTTGAAGTTAACGACACTGTAATAGCCGGAGTCAAGATGAAAACCAGCGAGATTATGAAGCGTCTCCGTGGTCCAAGAAGTTCTGAAGTAAATGTAAAAGTAAAACGTAGAAACCAGAATGAATTAATATCATTCAAAATCACCAGAGGCAAAATTCCTGTTCACAGTCTTGATGCCGCATATATGGCAGATAAATCAACAGGATACATCAAACTGAACAGATTCGCTGCATCTTCTTCAAGTGAAATTGAAGAAGCAATGATAAAACTAAAGAAAAAAGGTATGAAAAACCTTATCCTGGACTTACAGGGAAATGGCGGCGGTTATCTTAATATTGCCATCGAACTTGCAGACCAGTTCCTAAGTAAAAAGAAATTGATTGTTTATACTGAAGGACTAAGACAAAAAAGAGAAGAAGCCAAAGCTACATATCGTGGCGAATTGGAAGACGGCAAATTAATCATTCTTGTTGACGAGTCTTCAGCTAGTGCCAGCGAAATTCTTGCAGGAGCAATACAAGACTGGGATAGAGGTGTTATTGTCGGAAGAAGAACTTTCGGAAAAGGTTTGGTTCAAAAGCCTATTCCTCTGCCAGACGGCTCGATGATAAGACTTACTGTTGCCAGATATTACACACCGACAGGCAGATGTATCCAGAAACATTACGAAAGCGGTAAACAGGATGAATACGACCGTGATTTGATTAACCGTTATAACAAAGGTGAACTTCTGAGTGCCGACAGCATCCATTTCCCGGATTCTATGAAGTTCAACACATTGGAGACTAATCGTATTGTTTATGGCGGCGGAGGTATTATGCCTGATGTTTTTATTCCGGTAGATACTACGAAATATACAATGTATCATCGCAAAGTTGTAGCAAGCGGTGTCATAAACCGTGCTGCAATGAACTATGAAGACAAATATCGCGACAAGCTCAAAAAAGAATATAAGAAATTCTCAAAGTATAATGAAGAGTTTGAAGTTGGAGAAGAAATTCTTCAGGATATGAAATCTATGGCTGAAAAAGAAAAAATAGAATTCAAGGAAGAAGAATACAACAAATCTCTCGCTCTTATCAAATTACAGATAAAAGCTCTTATTGCACGCGATTTATATGATATGACTGAATATTTCCAGATAATCAACAATGCAAGCGACAGTTATAATGAAGCATTGAAAATTATCAATGATGATGAAATCTATAATAGGATTTTGGGAAGAGGGAAATAGATACAGTAGTTGAGGAGTCAAGAAGTTAAGGAGTTAAGAAGTCAAGAAGGAATATCTTATTTCCTGTTGCCTTGTTAACTTGTCAACTCGTCCTCTTGTCCCCTCATCAACTCAAAAACTTATAAACTAATAAACTCAAAAACTCAAATGTACTGGACCCTATTTATCACCTTTATGCGTATTGGTATGTTTACCATCGGTGGTGGATATGCCATGCTTCCGTTAATACAGCGTGAAGTAGTGGACAGAGGCTGGATGACAAAGCAAGATTTCATAGATGTATTTGCAGTCACACAATCCCTGCCTGGTATCTTTGCAGTCAATATTTCCATATTTGTCGGATACAGACTAAAAAAAACAAAAGGAGCTATTTGCTGTGCATTAGGAACAATTCTTCCATCATTTCTAATCATTCTGGCAATTGCAATGTTTTTTACACAGGTAAAAGATAACGAATGGGTAGAAAAAGCTTTCAAAGGTCTGCGTCCCGCAGTTGTAGCATTGATAGTTGTTCCTTGTATCACCACAGCTCGTTCAATAAAGCTTTCATATAAACAGTTGATAATTCCTATCGGCGCAGCATTACTAATTTGGCTCGGAGGAATATCACCGGCATGGATAATTATTGCTGCAATTGCAGGAGGAATTATTAATTGGAAAATGAGAAGTTGAAAATAAAATCATCCTTGTCAACTCGTCAACTAATAAACTTAAAAACTCAAAAACTAAAAAACTCACAACCATGATTTGGCTCCAACTATTATACGTCTACCTCAAAATTGGTATCCTGGGATTCGGCGGCGGATACGCAATGCTTTCTTTGATTCAAGCAGATGTTGTGGACCGTTATGGATGGATATCTTTACAGGAATTCACCGACATTGTTGCAATCTCACAAATGACACCGGGACCAATTGGGATAAACAGCGCTACATATATAGGCTATACAGCCATACATAATGCAGGATATTCTCCTGCAGTCAGCATACTAGGTTCTTGCCTTACAACATTTGCGGTCTGTCTGCCGTCTTTTCTTCTTGTACTTGGCATTTCGTATGCTTTTGCAAAGTTCAAAAACAACAAATATGTGGAAGCAGCATTTACAGGTCTTCGTCCGGTGACTGTCGGATTGATTGCTGCCGCAGCCTTGTTACTTATGAATCACGAGAACTTTATAGACTATAAAAGCGGCCTTATATTCTTAGCCGCCTTTATTCTGACATGGAAATTCAAAGTTCATCCTATTCTGATGATTCTTCTTGCCGGAGTTGCAGGAATCTTGCTTTATTGGTGATGCCAATTACAATGCACAAGTTCCTTCTCCACAATAATCAGCACTTGGAGAGCCATTATATTCAGGATGCCGTTTCAACCAAACAACGGCATATGAACATGTGGCTATTACTTTAAGATTTTGGGCAACAGCATAATCATATGCAGTTTTCACCAAGGCAGCGGCAACTCCTCTACCACCTATTTCCTGAGGAACTACAGTATGGCGGATATCCAAACCTCCGTCATGCAAAGTGTAGTCAACATATGCTTTGCAACCATCCACTTCGGCTACAAAGCGTTGTCTGTTTGTGTCGTGGACTATAAACATAGATTTAAGTTTTAAGTTTGTTAGTTTTTAAGTTTATCAGTTGACGAAGGAACAAGTTGACAAGTTAACGAGGAGAAAACTCTGCTTCTCAAAACATGATCCTGAACCTGGTCATACCATCCGCATAAGTTCTAAGTGAGAATGAACATCCATGCGCCTGCAAAACCTCACGTATAAATATCAATCCTATGCCCTGCCCATTAGGCTTGGTTGAAAAGAACGGAGTGAAAAGTTTTGTTGCAGTTTCCTTATCTATACCTTTACCGTCGTCTGTTATTTCAAGAGACAAAGGTTTGGAAGATGTACGCAATGTAATATTTCCATTTTCACCGATTGACTCAGCCGAATTCTTAACGATATTTATAAGCACTTGCTCAAACAACACTCTGTCGAGCATCACATCCAGCATAGTTTCATCAGTATATATATTAATACAGATATTCCTTCCCGAACATATATTCTCCATAAAAGGACGGTTGGAAAGGATTACACTATTCAAAGATTCCGGCTTCAACTGTGGTTCGGGTATTCGAACCACATCAGCAAAATTAGTAATAAACTTGCTCATTCTCAAGCAGCGTTCAATAGAAACTTGAAGAACTTCGCAAACATCGTTCATATCTTCCATTCCTGAAAATGTTGACTCCAGAGTATCCAACGTTGATATTATTCCTCCGGTTGTATTGTTCACTTCATGGGAAATCATACGGATAACTTTCTCATAAGCTTTACGTTCAACCATAAATACCTCGCGTGTCATTTCCTCGATAAGATAGAATTCGCGTTTGAAACCTCTGTCAAGAAAAGAATAATGCGAACAACGGTAGATGTTGGCATCACCCAATCTCACCGTTGAAGTGCTGTCCAAAGGAATCTTCCTCATTTCCGATATCAGCATATTGTCCGCACCCTGAAAATTCTGTCCTTTCAATTCATTTTCATTAATATCTAGCAAACGCAGCGCAGCCTGATTCAGCGAATGTATCTTACCTTCCAAATCCAGAATGACAACACCCATCGGCGAAGCATTAATCAGCAAATCCAGAAAATGATTCTGCTCAAGCAAACGTAATCTTTCATTCTTAAGCTGGTCCATCATGCGGTTGAACACACTGACTATGCGGTCCGTATCCTTCTGCCCTACATATCCAAGACGCGAACTGAAGTCCTGCTCATTCAGCAAATCCATACCATTTCCCAAGGTGTAAAGTGGTTTTATCACCCTCTGATAGAAATAATACAAATATCCGAAAAGCAATAATGTCCATCCTTCCAGGACAAAGAATATCCATCCGGCATCCTCATATTTCCACAAACAGATGATAAGAGCAACAAGGACAGCCAGAAGAAACACAAATATCAGGAATATATATTTCAGTCGCATATCTTTATTCCATATTTTTCAAGACGGCGGTACAAAGCTGAACGGCTTATGCCCAACGTCTCGGCAGCCTTCGAAAGATTGTTGCCATATTTGTCCAATGCCTGAAGAATCCTTTTCTTTTCCAGCTGCTCCAATGTCAGACCTTCAAAAGGTGTTCCGGAGAAAACATCGGCAGACTGAACATTTCCGAAACGCTCCAAATCCGATGCTTCTATCCTTTGACGTCCCGATACAAGAAGAGTACGTTCCACCATGTTCTTCAATTCTCTGATATTACCGGGGAACGGCAACTTCTGCAAATAAGACAATGCCTCCGGAGAAAATTCCGCAACCGGCTGTCCATTGCTTTCTGCCATCTTAGTCGCAAAATGACGCACCAGCAACGGTATGTCCTCACGTCGTTCACGCAATGCCGGAAGATGAACCGTAATCAGATTTATCCTATAAAACAAATCTTCACGGAATGAATGTTCTCTCACCATATCCTGCAGGTCTTTGTTCGTAGCACTTACCACTCGGACATCAACCTTTCGCTGACGACTGTCGCCAAGCACCTCAAAAGTTTGCTCCTGCAGCACTCGAAGTAATTTTACCTGACACGACAAATCCAGTTCGCCAATCTCATCCAGGAAAATTGTTCCTTTATCGGCAAGTTCAAAACGTCCTACTCGGTCAATATAAGCATCGGTAAAAGCTCCTTTCTTATGTCCGAACATCTCACTTTCGAATAAGCTCTGCGAAATTCCTCCAAGATTAACCTTAACAAAAGGTTTGTCGCCACGTTTACTGTTGCTGTGTATTGCTTCGGCTATCAATTCCTTTCCCGTACCGCTCTCTCCTGTAATCAAAACAGAAGCAGTTGTAGGAGCAATGCGCGCTACTGTATCAAGCACAGTCTTGATAGCCCAGCTCTTTCCTATTATCTTGTCGAAACAAGCAGGCGTATCATCTTCCTTCTCCTTGGTTTCGGGCGATGTCAGCTCAAGCGCATTATTCACAGACTTAAGCAGCATCAGATTATTCCAAGGTTTAGTGACAAAATCAAAAGCTCCAGCCTGCATTCCCTGAACAGCAAGAGAAATCGAACCCCAAGCCGTCATCAATATCACAGGCAATTCCGGACACAGCGCCTTTACCTGACGGAGCAAATGTAAACCTTCCTCGCCAGTTGTAGTCAGCGAATAGTTCATATCCATCAGCACCAGACGGAAGTCCTTCTCACGAACAGCAGATATTGCTTCCTTTGGACTGCCCACAGCCACAGGAGTGTGTCCGGCTCGCTTCAAAAGGAAGGTCAAAGAAGAACGTACAACGGCATCATCGTCTATAATTAGTATCATTTGAGTTTTTGAGTTTTTTAGTTTATAAGTTTTTGAGTTGATGAGGGGAGAAGAGGACGAGTTGACGAGTTGACAAGTTAACAAGTTGACAAGTTGACAAGGATATTAGTATATAATCTTCTTGACTCCTTAACTACTTGACTCCTTAACTACTATAGTCCTCAAATCCAACGGAACAAAGTTAACCATGCCCTCATTCCTGAAGCCTTGTCCCCTCGTCCTCTTAAAAGAGTTCCTCCTCCATCTCTATTCCTACACCATTGACAAAGTCATATAGCGTCAGGCTTCTTATGTTGTAAAAATATCTCCAATAGTAATACAATTCTTCGATATGCTTCTGCTTGGCATTGTCTTTCGAATCCCTAGCATCATTCAACTCAAGAATATCAATCTTGCCGACCATGAAAGTTTCTATCGAAGTCAAATATCTTTTCTCAGCTAGAGAATCAACCTCCGAAGCAATCTCCAGCTGTGCCGCCTGATTGTTGAAATTCTCAACCAAAAGGAAAATATTCTGGTTGAATGTCATTTCCTCCTGACGGATTTTCGAAAGCTCAGTTTCACGGTTCGATTCAGCAACACGCACTTTCCCCTTTCGTTTTCCCCAATCAAGAATAGGTATGGAAACTCCCACCTCAACAATCTGGTTATTCTTTAGAGGATTGTACGCACCTGCAAACATACGGTCTTTTCCCGTATATCCAACAGATGCGAACAAATTTATGCTCCTTCGCTCACCTTTTGCTGTTGCCACGGCATAATCGGCTTCAAGCTGGCGGCGCATTATATTTTTCGAAAACGAGTTGTTGTCTCTCGCCTTTTCCAGTACACTGTTATATTCCATCCTTATTCCCGGAACAACTTCCGGCACTACAGGTTCAATCGCAACATCCTCGCCAATAGCAAGAAACGAGCGCAACTGAAACATCATGGAGTTGAAATTAGAGCGAGCCTCCGTAACCTTTCCCTTTGCCTGCAAAGCTGACTGTTTGAGCTGCATAAGCTCAACTTCCGAAATATGTCCAATTTTACGCTTTGCGATGGCGATTTCATATAGCTTCTCCGCATTCTCCAGATTCTGAAGGCAAATATCCAAATTATCTTTGGCAAGAAGAAGGTTAAAATAATGCGTTATTGTAGTTATCGTGACCTCTTCCATACTTTCCAGATATTCTGCCTTTGCTTCTTCATAACGCACCGGTTCAATACGGCGTTGCCATTTCTGGTTGTTCACACCGAATATCGGCTGATTAAGTGTCAGTCCCACCGGAACACTCATAAACTCATTATATGCACCTGTTCCCAATTGGCGGGTGAAATCTAGAGACGTATTCAAGGAAATCTTACCTCCTGTCAGCGCGATATTCTGCTCAATTGATAACTCTCCGTTCAATCCCAACACATTGTTCTGCACATAAGTGTAAGAACCGTCTGACTGCTGATATTTGGAATATTGCTTACTGTAGGAAGGCAATGTTCCTTTGAATATTATTTCCGGAAGCTGCTCAGCCTTATAAGTTCGAAACTCCCAATACGAAGTTTTCATCTTATTTATCGCAACTGCCGCATCAACCGACTGTGTTCTTGCCTGGCGTATCGCATCCTCAAGCGTCAGCTTCACAACATAGTTTTCCGGTTCGGCAGCGACAACTGCAACTGCTGCCGACATATAAATCATACATAACATTATAAACCGTTTCATATCCGTCTTTAATTTTTACACGGATAACAGCAAACAATGTGCCACAATCATAACTACATGATTTACTGAGGCAAGCAAAAAGCAAGGTGTTCAATATCGGACACTTTTTTCCGATTTCGGACATTGTTTTAGTAAAGATAATAATTGCATCCGAATCCATCTAAAATTTGATTCGGAAGAAAATCAAATTACTTTCGGAAGAAAATACAATTTGTTCCGAAAGAAAATTCAGTTGGATTCGGAAGTATTTTGCAACATCCTCCTATAGCAAAAGGCTTTCAGCCTTGATTGATGCACCTAAATTGACGAAGTACAAAAAAAACACTGTATATTACCGTAAAAAAGATAACGATGTTTCAAAAAAAAGGTAACGATGTTTTTCCGGAAACCTCGTTACCTTTTTTTGAATATCAATTATTCCGCCCTCAACGCATCCGAAGGAGCTACCTTTGATGCCCTGTATGCCGGATACCAAACGCCAAGGATTATTATCACAGCCAGAACCAGCCAAGTAATAACCGAAACTTCAACGAAACGCAGCAACGGCGACTCTGCCGAAGATGCAGAAACGATATCCGCATAAACCAAATTTCCGCATATAAACAATGCCGGTAAAGATGCTATCAACAAGAGAAGCAAACTCTCAACCATAGTGAAGAGCATTAGTCCTCCTCTGGACGAACCCATCGCCATGCGCAATCCCAATTCTTCCTTACGCCTGCTAACACGAAACCAGAACGAACCGATTACGGCAAGGAACACATTAACCAATAGGAATATCATAACAGACGAAATTACCTGCTGTCCGCTGGAGTTGGAAGTTTTTTCAAGGTATTTCTCACGTATATCATTATAACTCTGAATGCTGGAAACCCAGAAATTCCCCACCTGTAACTGATGACGCATCTCTTTCATAAAGCGTTCCTCAAAACCTGCCGTCTCGACATTCGGGCGGATACGGAAAGTGATTTGCATTTGAACGCATGTACTTTCCGGAACAATGCCATCACGAGGCGATTCTATTAGGCTGAACCAGGCATAAGGTAACCTTTCATTGTATTCATCATTGCGGACAGATTCCGTGACAGCTACAATTTTAAGTGTATCTACTCCTTGTATTAACTCTTCACCCACAACATTCGTCCGACCGAAAAAGGTTTCAGCCAAGTTTGCCGAGATAACCAATCCCGATTGATTAAGCCGTTGCGCCAGTTCATCCGGAGAGCCACCTGTTACCGGAAGAATATGGAATACACGGAAATAATCCGGACTGATATTATACCGCCGGATATTCCATAACTTCACACTGTCTTTCCGAAGGTCATACGTACTATTGGAACGTGTATAAGGTAATGAGAACATCGATAAAGCTACAGCTTCCACATCCGGATGCTGCCGGATTCGTTCTACAATACGATCAAAGTTTTGCTTCGGCTCTTCACTATCTTCCGGATAAACGATAAACTGAGGAGCATCAGCGGACCGTTTGGATACAGTCACTTGATATACACGATCTGTTTCAAACCCTACAGGGCGATGAAACAACACATATTGGGTAATGAAATAGTCAGTCATAATCCATAAAGCGACAAACACCACCATCAACTCAGCCAATATCCACAAATTACTGCGGAATTGTGCACGGATTATTTTCAACAAATGTACAATCATACAATCAATGTTTTACAGGTTCTACATATTCAAGGCATTGACAATATCCGAGCGAATGGCATTCCACACCGGAACTAATGAAGAGAGTAGATTCAGCAATAGGCAAACCACGATAGCGGACAGGAAAACTTGCCAGTTCATCAACATCCCGACTGATAATGTAATGGTCTCTCCCAAACCTGTAATCATCATTTGATAATTGCTTACCAACAGGATATGCTTATACAAAGCGACTAACCCGTAAGAGAAAAGTAAACCTACCACGCTACCTGGGAACATCAGTAACAGGTTTTCTATAAATATCTGTATGAACAACGTACTTCGAGGTGCTCCAAAAGCTTTACGAATACCTATCTCTTCCATCCGGTCCTGAATATGCGAAGCGTTCAGTCCGGATATATTCAAAGCCGGAACCAGCAGAAAAAGCAAAAGGAAAAGAGCAATCGCCCCGTAAGCCTTCGAGCTACTGACACCCATGATCGTAAAGGTTGTCGGTTGAATCATCGCATTCTTTACTTCGCCTTCTGCCAACGTCGTGTTATAGCGTTTGACAGCCTGATCCAAT
>CASFJQ010000028.1 GCA_949295065.1 uncultured Parabacteroides sp.
CGTAGGATTATCCGCACCAAGGATACCACCGTTGAAGTCCGTACTTTGTTTGTTCTTTTCCTTGATTGCGCCGATATGGTTATTCTTTATAATCTCAACGGCCACAACATTCTTGCCGGCAACAATAGCGTCAGTTACATCAAACTTGCCACGCATGAATGCGCCTTCGATTCTGCCAACCTGTTTTCCGTTAAGATAAACATTAGCCTTCCAGTTGATACCGTCGAAGTTCAGGAACACACGTTCTTTCTTGAAATCCGCAGGAACTTCAAATTCATCACGATACCAGAAATTAGAATAGAAGAATGATTCAGAAATACAAAGCTGATTATCCGCATAATTCGGATTAGGCACGGCACCTACATTTACATAACTGCTCAACACAGTTCCCGGAACAGTTGCCACAATCCAATTCTGAGGATCGAAATTAGCTGTAGAGATTTCCTCACCTTTAGCAGTCACTTCAGATGCACGCTGCAATTTCCAGTTGCCGCCTGAAAGAACAATCTCACCGTTTGCCGCAGCAGGCTGAGCAACAGGCTGAGCCTTCAAACCGCCCTTACCCATCACTTCCATTTCACTCAGAACATAATGGCCTTCGCCGGCAGGCTGTTCCATCAACACTCTCACATAGCGAGCATTACCCTTAACAGCTATTTCGTCAGTCAAAGATTCACCGCCAGGCAACTCTGCCACATCATTCCACTGCTTAGCATCGTTTGAAGTCTGGATTTTACCTTTTGAAGCCTTGTTTACCCAGTGCAAAACCACTTTGTCAAATGAAGAAACACTGCCCAAGTCAACATATATCCATTCCTGCTTGTCAGTTTCACTCATCCAAGCGCTGCTATAGAACTGCGAAGGTTTCATTTCCACAATATCTTTCTGATAAAGGAAATTCATATCCATAAGAGTCCAGTATGCAGCACCTGCCATTTTGAAGCAAACACGATAATAAGAGTAATCACCTGTTTTATCAAGACTGATAGTCTGATCGATAATTCTTACAGGAAGATCACCTTTTTCGCTCTGCTTGTTAGGGTCAGAATGCATTTTATATGAAGAAGCCTTTCCCGGCAGACCGCTTCCGCTTGATTTGCCCAGTTCTTCCCAAGTCTTACCGTCGTTCGAACCCTGGCAAATGATTTCATAACCTTTATTTGCCTTAGCTGCATCATAAGCAACCGAACCACGCATATAAACCTGGTCAGCCTTCTTGCTGTAATTATTCAGAGAGAACTGGAAATAAGTATCCTCGCCAACAGTGATATTACGTGAATAAGGACCTTGGTCAATCATCCATTCACGCTCACGGCGTGGCTTTTCGCCATCAGGAGTAATCAAATCCAAATACTGTGGTTGCTTGTCTGTGATAACACCATCGGTCACAAGCTGTGCCACAAGATTATAGTCATGGCTTGATGACTGATACGCCGCACGAAGCAATGCTATATTACGATATGTATCATCCGGTTTCAGCTCAGGAGAAAAATCCTCAGAAGGATTTCCTGGATAATGACCAATACCACGAGTGTAGTAATCAGAACGTTCGAAAGATTCAGTCGACGCTCCAGCTCCCGTACAGCTCCAGAACATAGCAGCAGTTGCTGTTGCCAGTCCACATAGAGTAAGCACACGAGTCAGTTTTTTCTTTTCAATTTTTGCCTTCATTATATATAAATATGTTGTAATCCACTGATTATTTGTTTTCCATGTTCTGCAAAAATACATATAAGAAACGGACTATTAAATTATTTAACAAAAAACTTTTACGGTTTTGCTTTTGAGAGACTCAATTAATATAATTCAAATAAGCCCTGAAGGGAATGTGGTTGAATATGCCGGATACGGTGAGTGTTGCAAAACAGAATCAAACACAGAGGCTGAATCACAGAGGTAATATATGAGTTTTGCCCTGCGCTTGAGTTTCGCTATATTTTGATAATATAGATTGCGGCTCGGCAGAGCAAAATCAAAAACAAGTCTTTTATTTTGCTCTGCGCTCGCCTTTTGCTATATTTGCAAAAAATACCTTGAAACACAAATTCAACAAATGAGTAAAGGAACTAAAAATATAATTTTTTATCTATCTATGATTCTCATCTTCGGAGCATTGATGTATTTCATCGTCAAAAAAGGTGAGAGCCATGAAATATCGAACCTTATAACGACATCACAAAATGCGCCTGCTAATCTAAGCGAAGGTTTTGAGATTTTCAGTTCACTTGTGTTCAATCATGTAAGGTCCAGCATAGGAATTCTTCTTCTCCAGATAATAACAATTCTCCTCTTTTGCCGTCTTTTCGGGTGGATATTCATAAAAATTGGACAACCGACCGTAATTGGAGAGATTGTTGCAGGTATAGTTCTTGGACCTTCAGTATTGGGTAATTTGTTTCCTGAAGCTGCGTCGTTCATCTTTCCTTCGGAATCGCTTGCGAACATATCAATATTAAGCCAGTTCGGATTAATATTGTTTATGTTTTCCATCGGTATGGAACTGGATTTGGCTGAAGTGAAGAAAAAATTGAAAGAAACCATTCTTATAAGCCATACCAGCACTGTAGTTCCATTTTTCTGTGGAATGCTGACTGCTTATTTCACATATGATACATATGCAGACAAAACAACTCCTTTCCTTTCATTTGCTTTGTTCATAAGTATCTCAATGAGCATAACAGCCTTTCCCGTATTAGCCAGAATAATCCAGGAAAAAGGGCTCACTAAATCTCATCTGGGAACAATATCGCTTGCCAGTGCTGCCAATGGCGACATAACTGCCTGGTGTCTGCTTGCAGTAGTTATAGCTATCGCACAAGCAGGCTCCATGTTGAGCGCAATCTACAATATTTTCTTTTCTATTCTTTATATAACTTTCATGTTTTTCGCAGTTCGTCCATTCCTGAGGATGATTGGTAATATTTATCACAACAAGGAAGTTATCAACAAAGGTCTGGTAGGTTTTATGTTTCTCATCCTGATTACATCGTCCTATCTTACCGAAATACTTGGATTACACGCTTTGTTCGGTGCTTTCATAGCGGGAGTTGTTATGCCAAGCAACATCAAGTTCCGCAAAATCATGACTGAAAAAGTCGAAGATGTTTCTCTGTCGCTGTTCTTGCCACTCTTCTTCGTTTCGACAGGTCTTCGCACCGAAATAGGTCTGCTTAACACTCCTGAGTTATGGACTATGTGCGTCATTATAACTCTGGTTGCTATTGCTGGCAAATTCGGCGGAGCAATGATTTCAGCACGTTTTGTTGGAGAATCATGGAAAGATAGCTTATATATTGGAGCATTGATGAATACTCGCGGACTTATGGAACTTGTTGTCCTGACAATAGGATATGAGATGAAAATCCTTACTCCTCCGGTTTTCGTAATGTTGGTGCTAATGACTCTTGTCACAACTTTCATGACAACACCACTTATATCAATAATAGACTTCTTCTTCTCATCCGAAAAGAAAAAGAAGGAACCTATCATTGCTCAAACATTAAGCGGGGTTTTCAAAGTTATGATATCATTCGGCCGCGCAAGCAACGGACAGGTCATGTTGGATGTTGCGCACCAGATGTTCTCACAGAAGAAAAGCAAACTTGAAATCACCGCACTTCACCTGACAGTTGGCCCAGACGTAAATCCTCTTCATACTGAGAATTTCGAAGAAGTAAGCTTCGGTCCAATTCTCTATGGAGCGCAGAAGCTGAATATTCCTATCGAAACAAGATATGAAATTTCGACAAATGCCGGACAGGATATTTGTGACATAGTGAACAAAGAGGGTTTCGACTTCCTTCTTGTCGGCGCGGGCATTTCAATGAGTGATGTTCCTACAGATATGGATGCCAACAGGCTGAAGAATTCTATCTACAACCGTTTCATAAAGCACCTGAAGGCTCCGGAATCATGGTTCCTTCCTGGCGAATTGCTGAAAGACAAGACAAAAATATTTATACAGCAGGCAAAATGTGCTGTAGGTGTGTTCATAAACCGCCAGTTTGTAAAGGCAACTGAGACTATTATAATAATCAACTCTGAAAAGGACCTGTTCCTTCTTAATTACGCGAATACATTACAAAAAACTACAAACACAAATATAACTGTAGTAAACCGCGTTGAAGACAGTAATCCGGAATACCAGAATATTGTAAAAGAACTTTATGCCTTTTGTGAGCTGCAACAGCACGGTGTAACATCTGAAGAAAAAGAACTTACCCAAGCTTTGCTCCGTGAATATAATTTCATGCTCATTAGCTATGAAACATGGAATATTGTTTCGGAAGATTCCAAAAAGGCTTTGCAGAAAATGCCGTCTACCCTGATTTTGAGCAAATGAGATATCAGGGGACAAGTTGACGAGTTGACAAGGAAACAAGATTTACAGATTTATTCCTTGTCAACTCGTCAACTTTTAAACCCACATATTTGCTTATCTCATATATCTTTCCGTAATTTGCGAATCAAACTCAAACTGCAATTAACTAATATGGAAACAAAACAGTTGCATGGGCTAACCCAACAACAAGTAGAAGAAAGCCGTCGTCTGCACGGAGAAAACGTACTGACTCCTCCTGAGAAAACATCTCTTTGGAAACAATTCCTTGAAAAATTCGAAGACCCGATTATCCAGATTCTTCTGGTTGCATGGGTTTTGTCAATGGTTATAGCCGGGGTTCACTGCTGGGGACCGGAAGCAAAAGGCTTCTCAGCATTCCTTGAACCGCTGGGAATTCTATTCGCAATACTTCTGGCAAGCTGCGTAGGCTTTGCTTTTGAGGTAAAGGCAAACAAGGCTTTTGAAATTCTGAACACAGTGAACGATGACATTCTGGTTAAAGTTATCCGTGACGGAAACATCAGCCAGGTGCCACGAAAAGATGTAGTAGTTGGTGATATAGTGGTTCTGGAAACCGGCGAGGAAGTTCCTGCCGACGGTGTTCTGCTGGAAGCTATCTCTCTTCAGATAAACGAATCTACTCTTACCGGTGAGCCTATTATCAGCAAAACAACAAATGAAGCGGAATTCGACAGTGAAGCTACTTATCCTTCAAATGTGGTGATGCGCGGAACTACGGTTGTTGACGGCCACGGAATAATGAAGGTGGAAAAAGTCGGCGACGCCACAGGATACGGAAAGGTTTACGAAGGTTCGCAAATCGACAACAATATCGACACTCCGCTGCAAATTCAGCTAAAAGGTTTGGCTAATGTTATAAGCAAAGCCGGATATACAATCGCTACAGTTACATTCGTTGCCTTGGCTGGAAAGCTCTTCCTTTCAGGACAGGAATACACTGTTATGGAATATATCTCACATTTGCTGAACTATTTCATGGTTGCCGTGACTCTTATCGTTGTTTCGGTGCCTGAAGGTTTGCCAATGAGTGTGACATTGAGTCTTGCCCTTAGCATGAACCGAATGCTCAAGACAAACAACCTTGTCCGCAAGATGCATGCCTGCGAAACTATGGGCGCAACAACTGTTATCTGTACGGATAAGACAGGAACTCTGACTCAAAACCAGATGCAGGTTTTCGAAACCCGTTTCTATAATCTGGAAGGCCAGAAACTTGCCGGCGATGAATTGAGCAATCTGATTAAAGAAGGTATTTCGGTGAACTCAACTGCTCATCTTGATTTCACTGATCCTGCGAAGGTGAAGACTTTGGGAAATCCGACGGAAGCGGCATTGCTTTTGTGGCTTAATTCACAGAACGAGAATTATCTTGAAATAAGAGAATCTGCTCCGATTGTAAGCCAGCTTACATTCTCAACTGAGCGTAAATATATGGCTACAGTTGTAAAATCTCCGCTTTTGGGCAAGAAGGTTCTGTATGTCAAAGGTGCTCCGGAAATTGTTCTGGCAAACAGTAACCGTGTTGCAACAGGCGGTGGATACAAGTCTGTTGAAGAATGCAAGGCTGACATCGAAAAGCAATTGCTGGATTATCAGAATCAGGCAAAACGTACACTTGGCTTTGCTTACCAGATTCTTGACGACAACGACAATGATTCGCCTTATGCTGATGGCAAATTGCACAATGTGGATCTTACTTATCTTGGTATCGTTGCTATCTCCGACCCTGTTCGTGCTGATGTTCCTGCCGCAGTGCAAAGCTGTATCAATGCCGGAATAGACGTAAAGATTGTAACAGGCGATACTCCGGGAACGGCAAAGGAAATCGGCCGTCAGATTGGAACATGGACAGATAAAGATACAGACCGCAATATAATAACAGGCCCGGCTTTCGAAGCATTGAGCGACGAAGAAGCTTTGGACAGAGTTCTTGACCTTAAGATTATGTGCCGCGCACGTCCGACAGACAAGCAGCGCCTTGTTCAGCTTCTCCAGCAGAAAGGTGCGGTTGTGGCTGTTACTGGCGACGGAACAAATGATGCTCCGGCATTGAAGGCTGCGCAGGTTGGTCTTTCGATGGGCGACGGAACTTCTGTGGCTAAAGAGGCAAGCGATATTACTATCATCGACAACTCATTCAGCAGTATAACACGTGCCGTTATGTGGGGACGCTCATTGTATCGAAACATTCAGAAGTTCCTTTTGTTCCAGCTTACTATCAACGTGGCAGCATGTCTGATTGTGCTGCTGGGCTCACTTATCGGAACTGAATCACCGCTTACCATCACACAGATGCTTTGGGTGAACCTTATCATGGATACATTTGCTGCCGGTGCTTTGGCTTCATTGCCTCCTAACGAAAGAGTGATGAAGGACAAACCAAGAAAGAGCGGACCGGACGGTGATTTCATTATCTCACGCCCGATGACTTACCGCATCTTTGGTGTTGGCATAGCTTTCGTTGTCGTTCTGATGGGATTGCTGCTTCACTTCCATGCAAGTGAAGGACTGACTCCTCACGACCTTTCATGGTTCTTCAGCTTCTTTGTTATGTTGCAATTCTGGAATATGTTCAACGCAAAAGCATTTATGGAAGGACGTTCTGCCTTTGCTGACCTGAAGGGAAGCAAGAGTTTCTTATTTGTTGCAGCGCTTATCATCGTAGGTCAGATATTGATTGTTACATTCGGAGGTGAAATGTTCAATGTTGTTCCTCTTCCTTTGAAAGATTGGGCAATAATAATCGCGTCTTCTTCTGTTGTGCTTTGGATTGGCGAGATTGCAAGACTTTTCCAGAAAGCAAAGTAATATACACTGAGCATATGTTCAGTCTGGTTGTATAAATTATGGAGTTACAGAAGTTATAAGGAGTTATAGGAGTTAAAGGCCGATACTATTTGTTTCTGGAATCTATCACTCATAACTCCTTTAACACCTAAAAGGTGAGCTTGATAAACTTGAATCCTCTTATCCTTTGGTTCGCAGAAAGAATCAGGGATAAGAGGATTCTTTTTTTGGAATAAATTGTTTCCTTTGTAAAAAAACAAATTATATGAGACATCAGATAACACTCATAGGCAAAGATATTTCTTCCGTTTATCATGGGATAAAGGAATTCGGACCCGACGTAATACATATTATATATACTGAAGAAACCGAGGATTTCGTGGAACAAATGCTTCCGATGATTCCGAAAAGTATAAGCAGGACTATGCATATTGTAGATCCTTATGATGCTGCCGGAGTTATGGCTGTTTGCCGTGAAATACATCTGAAGAATCAGGGCGAATTTGCCTATAATGTTTCAGAAGGCACAAAAGTTATGGCTTTTGCCGCCTATAAAGTTGCCGAAGAGATGAATGCCGACGTGTTTTATCTCACCCAGCAGGGAGAAATAATTCATCTGAGAGATTTCAACAAATCCTTGATTCGTTCTTCTCTCTCCAATGAAGAGATAATCCGCCTCAGCGGTAACAAAGTAATTGCCTATGACGACGCAAAAACTCTTCTGGAAGAAAACATAACTATGTCCAAACAAATAAAGCAGTTCATCGAAAAATACAAACAGGAACATTCAAGGCTGCAGAAATATTACAGCGTATATTGCAACCGTAAAATCGAACTTCTTCCGGCAAGTTATGAATTTTCCGACAAACTTTCGTTCAAACATAGCAATGGGAGATTGCAAATTATGCGAGGCAGAAAAGCTCTCCTTAAGCTGAACGGGAAAGACGGATGTTTCCTTTATTTCGAAGGCAGATGGTGGGAAACTTTGGTTGCCGAGCAAACAAGTATTTGGAGCAGCAAACAGCCAAATCCTCCCCAGACATGGCAGAGTGTTGTTTTCCAGCTTACGGAAAATGGCGAGAAAGGAATAAAAAATGAGGTTGACGTTTTGCTGAACAGCAATCAAGAGCTTATCTTTATCGAATGTAAGTCGGGAAACGTAACACAAAACGATATTTACAAAATTGATGCTGTAAGGGAAACATACGGGGGTGATATTTCGCATGCCGTTCTGGCAAGTTATTATCCTCTGGACAATGATATAATTGAGAAATGCGAGGATTTGCAAATCAACATATTTGCTCCACGACGATTTGCAGACAGAATAGATTTTATATACACTTTGCCTCAGTGGTTGGATAAGATGAATGAGCAATTAGTCCTGTAATTTGCCCAATACAGGCAACATTCATATTTTCAACAGCTTACATTTCCACAATATTTTTACTGCCTGAAAAAGTTTTTCCATATAATATGAAAAAACTTTTTCATATATTGTGAAACTTTTTTTTCATCCCAATGAAAATATTTTTTCATCTATATCTGTTTAAGATTCCAATATGAAACCTCAATAAAAATATTCTATTCCAAAGTTCCATCACAACAAAGAGGCACAAAGAACACAGAGCAAATCTTTCATAGAATGACTAACTCTGGGTTCTTTGTGCCTCACTTGTTCGCAAGAACTTTAAGTTATGTAGTTACAGGAGTTAAAAAGAAGTTATAGGAGTTAAATGCCAATACTATTTATAACAAAATCTATTGTCTTTTTATTTCCCGGCTATGCGAAGCAGAGCCATAACTCCTTACAACTTCTATTATAATCACGCTGTCAGAGTTAAGAAATCTTCTTCACCCTGAAATGCCTGTCCACACATTTGGGAAGTTCATTTGGATAATGCGTAACATATATCAATGTCTTTCCCGGACGGGAGCAGAAACTTTCTATCACCGATGCTGCCAGCTTCTTGTTGCTTATGTCCAGACCGTGAAGAGGTTCGTCCAATATGATAAGGTCCGGGTCTTTAACGAAAGCTCTGGCAAGAAGAGCCAAACGCTGCTCACCGGACGAGAGAGTCAAAAACGAACGGTCTTTCAGACTATCAATGCCAAAAATCTTCATCCACTGCAATGCGCCTTCCTCCTGCTCCGCATTGCATTTGCGGAAAAGACCGACTGAGTCAAAATATCCCGAACCTACAATCTGAATCGCAGGCACATTCTCCATATAATAGAGATGCATTTCGGGAGAAACATATCCTATTCGTTTCTTTATCTCCCAAATACTTTCACCGCTTCCACGTTTTCTGTCGAACAAATATAATGTGTTGGCATACGACTGAGGATTGTCGGCATATACAAGACTGAGAAGAGTTGACTTGCCTGCTCCATTAGGACCGGAAAGCGACCATTTCTCTCCGCACTTGACTTCCCAATCCAAGTCTTTCAAAATAGTTCGGGCGCCATATTTTATGCACACTTTTTCCATTCGGAAAGCAACGTCATATGCTGAAGTTTCTTTTTCCATGACTGCCGGCAAATCAATTGCTCCGGAAACTCTGTCCGGGAACAGTTCTTCCAAAAGCTCTTTATTCTCAAGGAACTCCTCACGTTTCATCGGACTCAGACATTTACGGTTGAGAACGGGTAGAACATCCGTTATCATATCCGGCAAATCGGCTGGATTTGACAAGAGCAATATTACTTGTGTACCGTGCAATTCAGTCATTTTCTCCAGCATTTCCACAAGCAAATCCCTCGAAGGAGCGTCCAAGCCTATAAAAGGATTGTCCAGGATAAGTATTTCGGGACGGGAAAGAAGAGTGCGCACCACAAGGAATTTTCTCAGCTCGCCGCTTGACAGGAATATCAGTTTCTTAGGCAACAAATCAGATATTCCGAACAGCGACAGCAATTCATTCAGGTTCTCCGTATCCTTATATTCAGCCAGAACTTCCGACACCGTCGGCATATCTTCTGTTTCCGTTGAATGCCATCTTTGCTGATAATAACTGTTACGGCAATCAGCCAAGGAATAAATATCCTTGAAAGCAATACTCTTCACTACTTCACTGACGGGTTTCCCAGACACAAAAATATGTTCTCCGGAACGGAAAGCATATTTTTTCTGAAGAACTCCTGCAAGCAATGTTTTTCCGGCTCCGTTCGGTCCGACAACAGCCCATTGCTCGCCTTCGCAAATTGTCCAGTCTATCGGCTCGGCAAACTGCAGTTCCGGCAATCGAAGGACAATATCCTTCAATCTGATTATTTCTTTTTTCATCAATAAACCTTTGTTCCGCTGTTTTTATGTATTTCAGAAGCCTGAGTAATTATGACTTCCTTTACTCCCACATCTATAGCCTGATATGCATTCTCAAGTTTAGGAATCATGCCACCCTGGATAATTCCGGCTTCGACATATTCCTTGAAAGCTTCACGGTTAATTTCAGGAATAACGCTGTCGTCATCGTTTTCATCACGCAAAACGCCTTTCTTTTCGAAACAGAACATCAATGTCACGTCGAAATATTTTGCAAGAGCTTTTGCTGCTTCTCCGGCAATAGTGTCGGCATTTGTGTTGAGCATATGTCCTTGCTTGTCGTGAGTAAGCGGGGCTAGTACCGGAACAATGCCTTGACGAATCAGGGAAGAAAGCAAATCAGCATTCACTTCTTTTACATCACCAACGAAACCATAGTCAACGTCTTTCACCGGACGTTTGTCTGAACGCATGATGTTCATATCAGCACCGGTCAGACCAAGAGCATTAATGCCTAGAGACTGCAAACCGGCAACAATATTCTTATTGACCAATCCGCCATAAACCATTGTTACGACGTTAAGCATATCTGCGTCGGTGATTCGTCTGCCATTCACCATCTTGCTTTCAATTCCCAACTGCGCAGCTACTTTTGTAGCAGAGCGTCCGCCACCATGCACCAGCACTTTATATCCTTCGATGGAAGAAAAATCACGAAGCAACTGCTGTAATGTTTCCGGCTCTTCAACTATTTTTCCTCCAACTTTTATCAATGTCAATTTTTCCATATTCAAAAACTTCTCTGTTTTAAATCAATTTCACAAAAGTAGAAAAAAAACTGGAACCGAAATCTAGATTCCCGCCAAAAACTATTTCACATTTCTCCTCTCATAAATTCGTCCTCTCTAATTGCCTGTAGACGTTCCTTTGCCTCTTTTTTAATTATCTGAATGTTTTGTTTGAATAGGATAAAGTAACAATATATTTAATACTTATTAGTTAAAAATCCATAAAACAAAGCTTGAATATTATTTTTTACAATTAATCTATTCCATATGTTATATAAAGTCCATACATTTGATTTAACAAAATTGTTAGTCAAATTGGATAAACTTAAATGTTGTATAATATGGATAAAGAATTCAATCAGTCACTAGACACAGAATCAAGAATCCTTCAAGCAGCAGAAAAGGAGTTTTTTGAGAAAGGTTTTGACGGGGCAAGGACGGCATCTATTGCAGAAGCAGCTGGTGTAACCCATGCTATGCTGCACTACTATTTCCGCACAAAGTATAATCTTTTTGAACGGATAGTATCGGAAAAGTTCAATATGCTGGGTGATATCATATTGAGTGCCATAGGCGATAGTAATTTGCCATTAGAGGACAGAATTCGCCAAGGAGTAGAACGGCATTTCGATTTCATTTCAGCCAATCGGGATTTGCTCAAATTCATAATTAACATCGTGATTAAACAGCCAGAAGGCATTGAAACAATAAGACAGAATGTATTGAACATTGCAAACAACTTATTGAACAATCTCCAGAATGAAATAGACGAATATGCCGCAAAAGGACTTTGCCGTCAGGTTGATGCACGAATGTTGCTGATTGACATCGTGTCACTCAACGTATTTCCATTCATAGTAGCTCCCATTGCTTATAGTGTGTTAGGATGTAACTATGGGAGTTATGACGAATTCCTGGCTATACGTAAAAAAGAGAATGTAGAAACCATTTTGGGAAAACTCAAAATCCATTGATTATGTTGAAACAGTATCTGATCTTGGCACTGTCACTGTTTACTGGCGTTAATTTATCAGCCCAAGTGACATTGGAAGAGTGCGTCAAGCTTGCGCAAGACAATTATCCACTCATCCGAAAGTATGATTTGCTGAACCAAACGAAAGAAGTGAACCTGTCGGACATAAACAAGAGTTGGCTGCCGCAAATCAATGTGTACGGGCAAGGAACCGTGCAGAATGAAACTCCCTCATTACCGGAATCGTTGGCAGGGATAATCTCTCAAACAGGCATGTCTATTTACGGATTAAACGAATGGCAATATAAAATAGGTGCCGACATCAACCAAAACATCTGGGATGGAGGCGCGTCGAAAACCGAACGGAAAATAGAGCGTGCCGAAGATGCGGAACGACAGGCTGCTCTGGATGTTCAGCTTTATGCCATCAGGGAAAGGGTGGAAGATTTGTATTTCGGCATTCTGCTCATCGAGGAACAGACCGAACAGACCAGGAACATGCAAACTTTACTCCAAAGCAACCTTGACAAGCTGCAGAGTATGTTTGAAAACGGTACTGCCATGCAAAGCGACGTGGACATGGTGGAAGCTCAATATCTCAGCGTCGCCCAACAGCTCACACAGGCAGAAAGCTCGGCGAAAAGTTATCGGAAAGTATTGGAGATATTCACAGGGAAAAGCTTGGTCGGACAAGAACTGGTGAAACCGGACACATCTATTCCCCAAGACTTGTTGCCCGACCGTCCCGAATTAAAGCATTTCGAAGCACAATTGCAAACCAATGAAGCAAGGATCGCAAGCATCACGGCAAGCACAATGCCCAAAATCGGACTGTTCGCCCAGGCTTATTACGGTTATCCGGGATTCGACTATTTCGAGAGCATGATGAACCGAGACCTTTCGTTCAACATTCTTGCTGGAGTGAAAGTGTCATGGAACATAGGAGCGTTTTATACAAAGAAGAACAACAGGCGAAAACTGCGCCTTTCATCGGACAACATAGAGGTGGAACGTGACGTGTTCCTGTTCAACACGAATATGCAGACTCGATTGCAGCTTGACCATATTGACGAACTGAAAGCCATCATGAAAAAGAATGACCGGATAGTGGAACTTCGCACCAATGTACGGAAAGCGGCAGAATCCCAACTTGACAATGGAGTCATAGATGCTACTGATCTGCTCACCAAGCTGACAGACGAGAAACAGGCGCGTCTCAACGCATCCTACCAAGAAATCCAACTTTTGCAAAGTATTTATCAACTAAAATATACATTGAACAAATGAAAAAGGCAGTATTATTCCTTATAATAATTATGGTTTTGGCTTCATGCCAAAACTCTGAAAAGTATGATGCCACAGGCATCTTCGAGGCGAATACCATAACTGTTTCTTCTGAAACCAGCGGAAAACTTGTATCGTTTGACATTGACGAGGGAGACAGTCTTAAAATCGGACAGCAGGTCGGACTGGTGGACACGACCATGCTTGTACTGCAACAAAAGCAACTGCACAGCCAACAGCTTTCCACCGAGAAGTCATCGCCGGATATTGCGGCACAGGCTGCAGCATTAAGGTCGCAGATTGCCCACCAACAGAATGAATGCGACCGCATTAAACGATTGCTTGCCAATGGAGCTGCCACTCAGAAACAAAGCGATGACGCCCACGCGCAGTTGAGAACCTTGCGCGGTCAATTGGAAGGATTGCTTTCTACGCTGGACAAGAACCGCAACTCCATCACTGAAAGCGCTTCCGCTCTGCAATACCAAAAAGAGCAGGTTGAGGAACAAATACGCAAAAGCCACATCACCGCACCGATAACCGGGACAGTCCTGCAAAAATACGCCGAGCAGGGTGAATATGCCACACCGGGACGGCCGCTCTTCAAGATGGCTAACCTTAACGACATATATCTCCGCAGTTACTTCACTGCCTCGCAGCTGGCGGATATCCATATCGGACAGGAAGTGAACGTCATAGCCGATTTCGGCGAGAACAAGCAATATGAGTATCCGGGCAGGATTGTCTGGATCGCACAGGAAAGCGAATTCACACCCAAGTCCATCCAGACGCAAGACACAAGGGCTAACCTTGTATATGCCGTAAAAGTCGCGGTAAAGAATGACGGTCGCCTGAAACTCGGGCAGTACGGAGAGGTTCGCTTATGAAAAATGCAATTGACATTCAAGGTCTGACGAAACAGTACGGAAAGCTTGTGGCTCTCGACCATGTAAGCCTTTCCGTTTCCGAAGGCTCCCTGTTCGGTCTTATCGGTCCCGACGGTGCTGGCAAGACTACGCTGTACCAGATACTGACCACTTTGCTCAGCCCCGATGAGGGCTCGGCTACCGTGGTGGGGCTGGATGTGGTAAAAGACTACAGGAAAATACGCACTGAAATAGGCTACATGCCGGAGAAGTTCTCCCTTTATCCCGACCTTACCGTGGATGAGAACCTGCACTTCTTCGCCTCGCTGTTCGGTGTGGACGTAAAGGATAACTTCGACCTGATAGCCCCAATATTCGACCAACTGAAAAAGTTCCCTAACCGCAGGGCTGGAGCCTTGTCCGGTGGAATGAAACAGAAACTTGCCTTGGGATGTGCGCTGATACACCGTCCGAAAGTTTTGCTCTTGGACGAGCCTACTACCGGAGTGGACGCCGTGTCGAGAAGCGAGTTTTGGAATATGCTGGCTACGCTGCGAGAAAAGGGCATCACGATTCTTGTCTCCACCTCTTATATGGACGAAGCCGAACGTTGTGAACGCATCGCCCTGATAAACAAAGGAAGGATTCTTGATGTGGATGAACCAGGCAGGTTAGTTGAGGGCCTGGACAAGAACCTTTACAACGCATCATCCAAAGATATGTATCCGCTTTTGGAAACTTTGCGTACTTTGCCGGACGTGAAAGACTGCTACACCTTCGGAGCTACGTTGCATATCGTGACAAATGATAGTTTCAATCCGGATGATGCCATCAGCAAGCTTAGACAGGAAGGTCTGGAAGATGCCAGAATTTGGCCGGCAAAAGGGAATATTGAAGATTTGTTTATTAAATTGGCTAAGGACGATGGATAAGGAAATTGTAATATCTGTAAAAGACCTCACCAAGAAATTCGGGAATTTCACCGCCGTTGACCATATCACATTGCAAGTACACCGGGGCGAGATATTCGGATTCTTGGGAGCAAACGGCGCTGGAAAGACCACTGCCATGCGCATGTTGTGCGGGCTCAGTTATCCCACATCAGGCAGCGGGACCGTAGCCGGATATGACATTCTCCACCAGGCGGAGGAAATCAAGCGGCACATCGGCTATATGAGCCAGAAATTCTCTCTATATGAAAACCTGACGGTGTGGGAGAACCTGAATCTGTTCGCCACCATCTATGGCATGTCGGCAAAGAGTATCAGGGAAAAGACCGATGCCATGTTTAAGACATTGGGTATGGAAAACATGCGGAATATACTGGTAAAGGAAATTCCTCTCGGATGGAAACAAAAGCTGGCGTTTACCGCCGCCACCCTGCACTCGCCGGATGTCGTCTTTCTGGACGAACCGACCGGAGGAGTTGACCCTTCCACCCGGCGCAAGTTCTGGGAAATGATTTACCGGGCTTCGTCTGAAGGTATGACGGTCTTTGTAACCACGCACTATCTGGATGAAGCCGAGTATTGCAACCGCATCTCCATCATGGTGGACGGACGTGTCAAGGAATTGAACAGTCCTGAAGAATTGAAACGGCAGTACCATGCCGAAACCATGGACGAGGTATTTCGTATTGTGGCAAAAGATGCGAAAAGAGGATATTAAACAAACTAAAAAGCGAATGTTATGTCGATATTCCGATCACTCATAAAGAAAGAGGTGCTGCACCTCATACGCGACTTCCGCACAATTACGGTGGTACTGCTCATACCCGTCGTGTTGCTGTTGCTCTTCGGATTTGCCATATCCACCGAGGTCAACAATGTAAAAGTTGCTGCGGTGGTGGACCAGCATACAGACGAGACCAAACAGATTATAGAACGCTTCCGCAACAATTCCTATTTCACGTTTGAAGGAATCGTGCCATATCAGGAAGTAGAAAGTATTCTTCGAAAAGGCCGGGCGGATGCCGTCATTGTGTTTCGCTCGGAAGATGGAAAACTGAAGCATCAGATTATCGTGGACGCATCAAATACCAATATGGCACAGACAGCCACAGCTTACTTGGAAGGTGTCATCAGTTCTGCGTCAGTCATCCCGGTCGTGACCAACACACTCTACAACCCACAACTGAAAAGTGCATACAACTTTGTTCCGGGCATCATGGGCATGATATTCATCCTTATCTGTGCGATGATGACTTCCGTATCGATTGTCAGCGAAAAGGAAACGGGAACCATGAACCTGCTGTTGGTTTCGCCAGTACGTCCCCAGACAATCATTCTTGGCAAATTGGTGCCTTACTTTCTGCTGTCGTGCATCATCCTGACACTGGTACTGGCGTTAAGCTATACAGTGCTGGGGCTGCCTTTCTCCTTTAGCGTCATCAATGTGATATGGGTTACAATCCTGTATGTAGTTCTTGCACTTGCATTGGGTTTGCTCATCTCCACCATTGCCTCCACACAGGTGTCGGCACTGTTGGTTTCGGGCGTAATGTTTATGATTCCGGTAGTCATGCTGTCCGGCATGATATTTCCTGTCGAAAATATGCCTTTAATTTTGCAATGGTTATCTTGTATCATACCTGCACGTTGGTATATAGCCGCCATGCGTGTCCTGATGATACAGCAACTTCCAATCGGGTACGTTCTGACGGAAGTCCTGGTCTTGTCGGGAATGACACTGGTTGTATTGGCTTTGGCTATCAAGAAATTTAACGCTAAAAAATGAAGGCTGTATGAATACAAATACATTGAAGATATTGTTAAAAAAAGAAGTGTTGCTGATGAAACGCAACCCTATTATTCCTCGCCTGATAATAGGCATGCCCATCCTTGTCATGCTGATTATTCCTCTTGTGGCAACCCTCGACGTGAAGAACGTGGAAGTGGTCGTAGTAGATAATGACCGGACAGAATTGTCGCGGCGTATGGTGGCAGACATGGATGCATCGGAATATTTGTCCGTAATAGGCTGCTATTTAAGCTACGATGAAGCGTTCCGGCAGGTAGAAGAGGGTAAGGCGGATGCCATTGTAACTATCCCGAAAGATTACCAAAAAGACCTGACTAACGGCAAGAAGCCTGAACTGGACTTGAAAGCAAACGGCGTGAACGCGACCAAAGGCACAATCGGCGCACAATATGCCACGATGTCTGTAGCGAATACTGTCGCGCGTTGGCAGGCAGAGCAAGGTGTCAGCATATTTGCGCGTGAATCTGCCATAATGAATTTATATAATCCGACTCTCAACTTCCGCCACTATATGATACCTGCCCTTATGGTGATGCTGCTCATCATCATATGCGGTTTTCTTCCAGCTCTCAGTTTGGTCAGTGAAAAGGAAACCGGAACCATTGAGGCAATGAACGTCACTCCAGTAGGCAGGCTTGAATTTGTCTTGTCGAAACTGATTCCTTATTGGGCAGTGGGCATCTTGGTTGTCACTGTGGGAATGATTATAGGCTGGCTGGTCTATGGATTAGTACCTGAAGGAAATATCCTGAACATCTATCTGGCAACCATATTGTTCAGTCTTGTCATTTCGGGTTTGGGCGTGTTCATTGCCAACCAATCATCCACTATCCTTCAAAGTATATTTATGGCTTTTGCCTTCATTGTCATCTTCCAGTTGATGAGCGGTCTGTTCACTCCTATTGCATCCATGCCCCGGTGGGCGCAGTACATCACCTACGCCATCCCGCCGCGCTATTTCATCGAAATCATGCGTTCGGTTTATATGAAAGGTGCTACAGTTGCCGACCTTTGGATGCAATATGCCGCTTTATCTGGATTTGCCGTATTGTTCTGCCTCATGGCAGCCATGACATACAGAAAAAGAGTATAAAAATAAAGCTTAATATTATGTACAAGGTTACATATCATGCTTACAACCTTTATATGTTTCTTGCATTCAATGGCTATGAAGATTTGTTTTCTTATTCAAGACAAACACCGGAAGATAAACAAATATCCCTATAACCGACATCACCAGTCCTCCGATTGTTCCTGCTGCCAGTGGAAACCAGAAAGCTTCCTTTGTTTCTCCAATCATAAACGGGATGAAACCGAGGATTGTGGATACAACGGTAAGGAATATAGGTATTACTTTATGATTCCATGCCTTGGTATATGCCTTCAGCGGAGATATTTTATGATTCAACCTGCGGATTGAATTATATTCATTCAATATATATATACTTGCGTTTACCGTGATGCCGCAAAGCAATATGAACGAGGCAAAACCGCCCTGGTCGAAATTCAGTCCATAAAGATAGAATGTCAGGAACACTCCGATATATGAAATCGGTATGACGAAGATAATTGCCAAAGGCTGGCTAAGCGAATTGAACAGAATAGCCGAAATGAAGAATATTATGGATATTACAAGGAGCAATAATGCATATTGCGAACTGTCCTCATCATTCCAACTCCAGAACATTCCGTCATCCTTCTCTGCTGTATATCCCAATGGCAACCTCTCCTCCATAATTTCCAGGTCTTTATCCAGAATCCTGTCGCCTTGCTTGGACGAACCTATATAAGAATATTGCAGGCACAAGATGTACTGCTGATTCTCCTTGGCGATTTTCTTAGGAGCCTGCCCCTTGCCTACTTCTGTAAGTTCCGAAAGCTTGTAAATCTTTCCGTCTATCTCAAAAGGAACATTCAACATACTCCATACGTCAAATTCGCGGCTTTGAACAGATGACAGACGCAAATACTCCAGACTATTGTCATACACCACTGTGCACACAAGCCTGTTGGACATGAATATCGGATATATCGCATCAAACAGACGGCTTGGAGTGAGATTTTCCTCCGCCATTCGCTGCTTGTCGAACTGAAGGAAGAATTCGGTATAATCATCTTTCCACCATGAGAATTCCGAGTTTATTGTCACTTCCTTTATTCGGCGGTGTGAAAGAAACTGCTTTTTCATCTCTTCAGCCCAATGCATCAGCTCGTCGTAGTTGTAACCGTACATCTTGACATTATAGTTGCCTGCATTTTCCCTCACATCATTACTGAATCCCTGGTCCATAAGTCCGTAAACCGACCAGCTGCCGCCGCCCAAAGTAAGCGCCTTGCTTATTATCTTTGACTTCAGCGTATAAGGGAAACCGCTTCTTTCTGCCTCTTTCTTGAAGAATATCTGCAACGAGGCACGGCGGGCGTTGTATATCGAAGTCTGGAACTGGCGTATCTCAGAAAACTCGCTGAGATAAACTTCCATTTTCTTTATCAGTTCGTTCATTTGTTCAAGCGTACTGCCATTGGGAAGAGTGGCATTGACATACAAAATAGTCTCATCATTTCCACGGCTGAAATAACTTCCGTCATACACTTTCTCAACAAAAAGGCGCAATGTTCCGCCCAGAGCTTTGTCAACAATCGGTTTTACTTTCTCACGGTATGTGGGATTGTCAAACACCTTGTTATACACTTCTGCCCATTTCCCTTTCTTCTCCGGCTTCTCTATTTTCTCCGGAAGCATGAACACCGGTATTCCGAAAGCAAGAACCAGAGCTGTAAAAGCAATAGCTTTATGGCGGTTAACAACACTGATGAAACGGGAATACAGACGAGTGAATAAGACTATAAATCTGCGTATCCGAACATTTGCCACACCTGCTCCGCCTTTCTCCATGCCCAGCTTGTCTATCATAGGCGGCACAAAGAAGAGTGCAATAAACAAGGAAACGGCAAGATTTATTATCACAACAGAAGCAAAATCCTGAAGATTCAGTCTTATGCGCTCATCAAGGAAGAAAATCACGGACAAAGCTCCGATTGTGGTCAGCGTAGCAGCAAGAATTGAAAGGAAAGCCTTCAGATTCTTACGATGCAGAATATGGTCCGTCATCACTATTATATTGTCTATAATAAGATTCAAGGATATTGTAATACCGGCAAGCGAATAAAGCTGAATCTCCAATCCCGCCGTATAATAGAAAATAAAGGCAACAGCTATATTCACAGTAAGACTTGTGACAATCAGGAAAAGATAACGCATATTGAATGTTATGACTGCCACGAAAAGCAGAAGTATAAACAGAGTGATTGCGGTACGCAGATAAATGGTATCCAGTTCCTCCCGTATATATTCCGTAGCGTCATATCCCGTATGTATCTCATATCCTTCGGGAAGATTAGCTTCAATCACTTCCATAGCCTCATATATCCTGTCGGCAAGCTCAAGTTGGTTTGCCGTTTCTTCGGCTGTTATTGAAAGATATATTGAATTAAGTCCGTTTATACGGAAATATCCCGTAGGCTCTTCTTCCTTATGAACCACCTTCACCAGCTTGTCCAGAGATATAAGATTCCCTTTTTTGTCAGATATTTTTATATCAGAAGGATTGAAAGATACACCGTCGTCGCTCGACGCACGCATCACCCTAATCCATTCTCCGCCTGCGTCAACACGGCAGATACCAAGGAACTCACGGTCATAATATTCCCTCAATGCCTGCTCTATATCATATACGGAAAGTCCCATCCGCACCAGCAGCTCATTGTCATATTCCAGGCGCCACTCCATTGGTGTCGCGCCATTTAGTTCTATCTTGTATATTCCCTTTATCTGTGACAGCAAAGGCTTTATCACATCCTCGCCATATTGCTGTATGAGAATTGGTGAAGAAGGAGCGTTCAGAGTATATGTCATGAATGGCATTGCCGCCTTCTCGTCCGAACGGCTTGCGGATATCAGCGGATAACTTACCCCGTCCGGAAGCTGAGGCCATATCTGCCTTACAAGAGTAGAAACCTCAAAACGTGTCATATCCACATCTGCGTGTTTGTCTAGCTCAATCCGTATCTCGCCGCTGCCATTGTCGGATGTGGAATATATATTCTTTATACCTCCAACTCTCGACAATATTGCTTCCAGCCTGCTGGTGACTTCCGCCTCTATTATGCGTGCCGAATTGCCGGGCATATTATAGGACACGGTAAGTCCGGGCATAGCAGCCGACGGCGAAAGTTTCACCGACAGCATAGGCACAAGCGCAAGACCGACCAGCGACAGACACACGAATGTCACTATCAGTGTGAATGAAGAAAAAACACGTTTATTGTCCTGCTCCTTTTTCATCTGTACATTCCGTTATTGAAATCAAAATGTTCGGCAAGCGAAATTCCGTATTCAAAATCGTGAAGTGTCAGCTTGCGTATCTTATAATAATTCAGCCAATAATTCTGGAGAGCCTGGATATAATTCTTCTGTGCTTCCTGCTGTCGGTTCAAGGCAAGCGTGAGGCTGTTCACATCAGCCTGGCCGATGATAAATCTCTGTCTTGTCCTGTCGTATGCAAGTTCGGCTATATCCAACGCTTCTTCGGCACTTGCAATCAGCTCCTGCTGCACATTGAAGTCGTTTACGGTCATCAGAACATCTTCCTCAAGCGATACTTCTTCCTGACGTGCGGCAATGCGGGCAACATTCAGGTTGTTCTTAGCCATATTGTATTTTCCCTTTCTCACTCCCCAGTCAACAATAGGAATAGAAAGACTAACCGAAACCAAATCCTGCTGCAACAGATTCCTGTATGCCGCACTGATATTGTCTGCAACCTGGTTGAATCCGACACTGGCATTGAACTGTGCGTTGAACATCGCCTCCTTCTTTGTCCTGTCCACTTCCCTTTCCGCCTCAAGCACATTCTGTTTCTGCTCCATATATGAAGGATTGTTCTCGCGGGCAAGCTGCAATGCTTCGTCTGCACGTATGTCGATATTGCGCGGACGTGATGGCAGAGTTATCTCAATCTGTGTGTTCTTGTCCATATTAAGGAAAGTGGCAAGGGCGGACATTGCCCTCTTCAATGTAATCTCCGCATTCTTGAATGAGTTGCGGGCATTCACCTTATCCAGCCGAAGTGTAAGAAGGTCTGCCTGAGAGATTGCGGCTATCTTCTGTCTCTTCTCACCTATGGCATACAGAGTGTCGCTGCTGACAACATTATCCTTGGCAAGCTTATATTCAGCCTGTGCCATTGCAAGATTAAAGAAATAATTCACAGCCTCGCTTGCTACTTCCTCTGTATTGTATATGAATTCCCTCTTTGCTTTCTCAAACTTCAAAGGCTCTATTTTCCTTTCCCAACGGAAACTGTTGAATCCGATAAGTTCCTGCGTATAACCGATTCTTACAGGAACGCTTGAGAACTGGGTTGACTTGTTCTCCCCGAAGTTGCGCATATAGTCAAGCTGAGTATCCACATAGAACGTACCGCCCAAAAGGTCGAAATTCTGGGCAAGACTCAGTCCGCCCGAAGCACTGAACATCTGCTGCTCACGGTAAACGTCCATATCAGCCTGCGAATCATAACGCTGGGTTATGTATCTGTAATACCTTGCCGGAGTAAGGTTAAGAGTAAGACTCGGCAGTCGGTTTGCCTTGTAAGTACGGAATTCCCAATAATCGGCAAGAAACATGTTCTGATATCTGAATGCCGACAGAGAGCTGTCGTTAGCCATCTCTATTGTCCGCTTAAGGTCGAGGCGCACCACATTCTGAGCTTCTGCTTTCCAACCATGCATTACAAATGCCAGCAGAGCTATTCCCATATATATCCTTCTCAGCTCCATATCTTCATTTTGAATGTTTTCTGTAAATAAACCAATATATCAACGGTATAAAGAACAAGCTTATCAGCAAGCCCACAGTCATCGAACCAATCATAGCTATTGAAAGCGGACGCTGGAGTTCCGAACCCATATCCGAAGTGAACAGCAGCGGAACCATTGCAAATACCGTTGTCAGTGTCGTCATTATAATAGCGCGCAAGCGTCTCCGTCCTGCCGTATGAATGGCATCCATCAGAGGCAAACCTTCCTTGCGCAATTCATTTATAGAATCAAGCTTCAAGATTGAGTCGTTGACCACGATACCGCACGACACCACTATACCAATCGCCGACATAAGATTAAGCGAATGGCCGCACAACCAAAGTACCACCAGCGCAAATGCAGTGTCCATCGGTATTTCCGCAAGCACGATAAGCGGCTGTAGGAAACTCTCAAACTGAGCGCACAATATAAAATACATAAGCAATACGGAAATGAAAAGGATAACCGTAAGCTCGCCCAGCATTTTCTTGTTCGAGAAAAAGCTGCCTGAGAAATCCACATCCCAGCCTTCCTCACTGCCGACAACCTTTTCCACGTCGTCAATCAATCTTTCCGGATTCTCCACTCCGTAGAAGTCCAGAGGAATATATTCACCATTGCGTCCGGCGGTGATATATTTCAGGTCTTCAGCCGGAACCACACTCACAAGACTTCCAAGCGGAATATAGCGTCTGCCGCCTGCTTCGTCACCATTTCCAGCCTCAACATATGTTTCACGTAATATTCGCTCAATGCTTTTGTCATTTCCCGAAAGAGTTATAGGCAGAGACTGCTGATACGAACGCAAAGTGGATACGGTGTTTTCCCTAAATGCGGTGCGCATCACCTTCACCACATCTGCATATGCCACATCATAGAGCAGAAGTTTTTCCCGGTCAATCATTATATTCAGCTGGCTTCTGAACGAAGTCTTTTCCGGCTTGGTTCCGCTTACTTCGGAAATTCGTCTTTCCAGTCTTTTGAGTTCTTCCGGATTCAGGCTTCTTGTCTTATCTTTCTGCTGCAGGCGTGCTACCAGGTCAGCCTCACCGGTTTCGAAAAGCTTCTCGAAAATAGTTACCGGAGGCATAAATGTCACTGCCACCTTAGGATAGTTCTTATGCAGAATAGAATCAATCTTCTGCTGCAAAGGTTCTATTCCCTCCGGCTTTTCTGTTTTCAGATATATCTCGGCTTCTGCCATGGAAAGATCCATATCTGTGTTCAGCACATAATCCTGCATTGCGACATATGCCGTATGCTCAATCACATCTTCATCAATAAGGCGGAGCAGACTGTCAACCCTCGAATTGTTCTCACCAACGTGTATATTCTCATTCCATTCCACACGCACGATAAGTTCGTTCTGGTCTATATCCGGCATTCTCTGCTTGTCGAGCACGGCAAACATAAACACGCATAGAGGAATTGTCAACAGACAAACCACAACACTCAGCGTCTTATGCGAGAAAACCCAGTCTATACCTTTGTCATAGAAAGACTCGAGCCATTCGTTCTTAAGCACATTCTTGAAATCAGCCGTAAACCAGCTGCGTTTCTTCCTCAACCCAATGCGGTAGAAAAGTATATAAAGTACGGGAAGAAGCATTATTCCGGTAAAATACGACACTGCAAGACCAGATGTAATCGAAAACGCTTGGTCCATAAATATCGCGCCCGCTATTCCGCTCATAAATATAAGAGGAACAAACACCGCTACCGTTGTCAGTGACGAGCTGAGCATTGGCGTTATCATCTCCGTGGTTCCCAACACAGCCGAACGCCGCAAAGTATAGCCACGCTCACGATACTGCGATATGTTTTCCGTGACAATTATGGCATTGTCAATCATCATACCCACGGCAAGAATAAGACCTGAAAGAGAAATCACATTAAGTGATATTCCGCAGATATAAAAGAAGAAGAACGTGATTATAACCGATGTTATCATCGTTATACCTATAACCATAGGCGAACGCACATCACCGATAAAGAACACGGCAACAATAAATATGAAAAGAAATCCCAACGTGAAATTCTGCTGCAAATTAGAAATAGTATAGTCCAGCAACTCAGTCTGGTTGCGGCTGATAGAGAACTCAACGTCCGGATACAATTCCATGAAATAGTCCGTTGTCTTTTTCAACTCCGCTTTCAGGTTATCCATATTCTCCTCGTTCTGCTTGATTATGGCAAGAGTAACCGCACGTTTTCCATCGGCTACGGAGCGTCCCATTTCCTGCTGCGATACCAGATTAACCTCGCACAAGTCACGAAGGCGGAACAATCTTTCTCCTTTTTTCAGATATATGTCGCCTACATCCTCAACCGAGCGGAGAAGCGCAGAGATGCGGATATTGTATTCATAATATCCGTCGCGGACAAGCATATTGCCCGGCTCCACATTGTTTTCCGAAAGTGTGTTTTCCAACTCACCGATACTAATTCCAAGCGAAGAGAGTTTCTCCATGTCCGGAACAATCTGTATCATCCTGCCAGGTATTCCGGTCATATCCGCCATTGCCACCTGAGGAAGCTGCTCAATCCTGCGCCTTACAACATTATCCGCAAGCTCGCAAAGCTCAAGGAACTTATGCTCGTCTTCAGGCGTATATGGTTTTCCATCTTTCAATGTCATATTGAGATAGAAAACAGGAATATCAGTGGCGCTTGCCTTCACTGCCTTCGGACGTACTGCATCCTTGGGCAGATAGTTCATAGCCGCGTCAATCTTCTCATTGACCTCGATAAAAGCAAGGTCCGTATTTGTACCGAACTCGAACGAGAGCTTTATTATACCCGAACCGTCGCGTGTCTCGCTGCGCATTTCCTCAAGACCGGAAACTTGCAGCAAGGCACGACGCACGGGTGCAACCATTGTATTTTCCAATTCCCTTGCCGAAGCATTATCAGAAGTGAGCTGTATTGTTATCTGCGGTATGGCTATGTCGGGCAGCAAGGATACAGGCAGAGTGAAATAAGTCACCAGCCCGATGATGAAGCATGCCGTAAAAGCCATAAGCACGGCGATAGGACGATTTATTAGAAACTTTACCATAGGTTTTCAATAAGAAGTCAAGAAGTAGAGTAGTTAAGTAGTCAAGTAGAAGATGTCATTCCGCATTAAATGCGGATTCCACTCCAAACGCTAACTCCATGTCTCTTAACTCCCTGTGTTTAATTCTTTGTTAATTTTCAATTTTCAACTTTCAATTTTCAATTCCAGAAACCAATCTCACCGGAGTCTCATGCGCAAGGTTCATATTCCCGGAAACTATCACCTGCATTCCTTCTTCAAGTTCTTCTCCGCTGATTGTATATTCAGTCATATTCTCCATTCCGGTCTGGACATAATTCCACAGAGCTTTGCCATCTTTATAAGTAAACATCACCGGTTTTCCGGAACGTAGCACCACGGCAGTCTTAGGCACAACAAACTGGTCCGGAACAGTACGCTTCACACTGACACGCACATTCATCCCGTCGAAAAGACCGCTTCCCGAAGCTATCGAAGCCTTCACTCCCACCATTCCGTTTTCGTCCACAAGTGGATTTATTTCCGTTATGCTTCCCGACGATGGCTTGGCAGACGAAAAAGGCAATATCTCCACACGATCGCCCCGGTGAAGCAGTGGCAACTCACTTTCTAGTATTTTAAAAGAAACTTCCATTGATTCTGAGGAAAGTATGCGGCAGAAAGGTTCCGAATTATCCGGCAGATTATATTGCTTGCCGAACAGATTTGCCACAATTCCATCGAAAGGAGCAGTCAGCACCGCCTGTTTCAATTCAAATTCGGCAAGTTCATAAATAGCAAGATTCTGCTCATAGCCGCTTTTCACTTTTGCCAGTTTAAGTATTTCTTCGGGAACTCCATCCAGTCTGTCAGGCGAATATCCCTGACCTATCAGCACATCCTTCATCTCAAGTTCTGACTGGTTCAATGTATTTTCTGCCTGCGCCACCTTGTTCTGCAATGTGAAAAGCTCCAGTTCAGCTATCTTCTGCCCTTTACGAACCTTTTCTCCATTCTTAACATATACTTTCGCCACAGGCTCCGTGCTTGTCCGGAAACGTAAGTCGGCATAATTCCCCGACGAAACTTTTCCATTGCTCACAAGTTCATGGGCAAAATCCCGTTTTTCCAAAGTAGCGACCTCCACTTCTTCCACATTCGACGGAAGCACGGTTTCCACTCCTTTCTCCTCGGTTTGTCCTTCTTCCTTCTCTCCGGAACATCCCGACATCACCAAAGGAAGTGACAAGAGAAATATATAAACCAACAATTTGTCTTTTTTCATATTATATCAGATTTAAAATTACAACAGACAAATACAAAGGCATTCTTTATATTGACTGTTACAAATCTATGAATTAATCGTAGTAATACTACAAACATTGTGTTAAAAATGCAAAATTGCTTTATTTGAGTTTCGCTGAGTTTGACTTTAAGTTAACGAGTTGACAAGTGAACAAGTTGACGAGGGTTCTTAGATAATCAAATGCTAAGTAATATGTATTAAACCTTGTCAACTCGTCCCTGAAGCCATGTCAACTATTTTAAGTCAACATCTTGCTAAACTTAAGTTATTTCACTTTCCGACTATTAACATTGGGTTGTCATCTTCTTTTAAACCCAAAGCTTTCAATTCTGCTTCGTACAAAGAAGCAGGATTTACCAAAAACACAAATTCTCCTTTTTCAGTTATATGATTTGGCCACAAAGAAATACCGTTGTCTATATCATTTGAAAAACCTTCTTCCAAACAACCTCCTCTTCCGGTTTTCTTATCATATACCATTTTATATTTTTCATCATCATAACTTATATTATACATAATATAATCTTTACTTTCCATTATACCGCTCACAACATACAATTCCTTCATCTGTTCACCAATGAGTTCAGGATGTTCACGCATCTCAATACTTGGCAACTTATTGGTGGAACTGAATGTATAAGCCGGAGCTAAACCTTTTACAGAAACACAGAAAACCGTATCATTCATATTATATTTATAATACGTTTCACCATTATAGCGGTAAAAAATATCTTCGTTATCGAAAAATGCTATAGCATTACTTTTCAGCTCAAATAGCTGCTTGTTTGGAATAGAATCAACAAGCTGATAATCCTTGTAAACCCACATTTTAACTTTGTTTTTACCATCCATATTAAGCAGAGTGGCAAAAAATGTTCCATTATCAGCATATGCCACAGCTCCATAATTGCCATAAGGAAAACTTTTCCTTTCTCCACTCTTCAGGCTGTATGTGGATATATCACCATTCCATTCGCGTAGAAATACATATTCTTCTTTTTCATTTCCCATAAGTCCTTTGCCTAACATTGAGGAGTTATATCCCTCAGGATCTTTGCCACGATGCAAAATCTCACGCTTGAACTTTCCATTTTTACGATCGAAAAGAAGTATCTTACGCTTGTTTACAGCTACAATCTCATTCTCGAAAAGCAATATTCCTATATTTTCTTCTAACAGACAATTTGTATCCGTTTCCAAAGGAATATATTCCAAATTACTTACTATATCCGACAAGGCAATTTCAACAGAAGAATCAAAATCCTTATCCAAATCTATACGGATTTCTTTATCCTTATTATTACAAGAAAGTGTCACCAATAATAAAACCCAAAAAACAAAATGTTTCATAATACTAAAATCAAGTTTAAGTTATAAGTTTCATTTGTTCAATAAAATTGTTGACATTAATAGTTCAACATTAATCAAACAAATATTTGTACTGCAAAAGTACAATGGAATTCCGCTAATTAACCTGACACTCAAAACAAGACTTAACCTAGTATTTATCAAGCCAATAAAACTTAATCATAAGTTTTATCACCTGACACCCCACTGTTAAAATAATCTAATTATATCCTCTAATTCTCCTTTTTTCCACTTTCTGTTATTATCCAAACGATTTCTGATACGTTGTTTTTTCTTATCGAGATTGTCTTCTGTTATTTTCAACAACTCTATTTGTTCACTCCTCGTATATCCTAATTTTATAAGACAGCACAACCGGATATCGGTTTCCAGCAATTGAGGATAGGATTTCTTCAATCGCTTGGCGAATTGTAGATGCAAGCCATTTGTATAGGAAATCAGCTCTTGCCAATCATCCTCTTCTATCTTTCCCGCCTGATTAATTCGTGTCAATATATCAGGAGTATTATTATTTTGCCTTATCTGCTCTTCATATTGCTCTATTTCCTTATCCTTTTGCTTCAACGACACTATTATCTGAGCCTTCTGTTCGTTAAGCAAATCATTGTTTTTGACAAGATTATCCATCTCCTGCTCCATATCATTTTTTATCTGATGTAAATTGTCAACCTCAGACTGCAATGATGCAAGTTTGGATATCTCCCTCTTGTATTCATATATGGAGTTTTCATTCTTTGCTATTTTGTAACGGATTGTATTCAATTCATTCAACAAACCTATTATCACACGTTTCTTATGAAGATAAATAATCAGAGAGACAATAATAATCAACAATATAAATGTTATTCCTATAAACAAATGTCTGGAATGTTCCAATTCAAGCTGACGTTTCTCCGACAATAATTTTTCGTTATTATATTTTCCCTCCGCCTCTATCAAAGCCTGACGCTTCTCTACTTTCTGAATGGAGTCATTTCATTACATTCCCAATACAAGTTATTATATTCTACAGCCTTTTGATAATCTCCCTGCTGATTATATAAATAATAAAAACATTGGTAAGTTGAGCGTTTTGTATATAAATTCGTTGTTGTTTGCAGGGCTTTATTTAAATAATGGACAGACAAATCATATTTGTTTATATAACGATATAAATCACCGAAACTTAAATAGGCTGCAGCAATATTATTAACATTATT
>CASFJQ010000029.1 GCA_949295065.1 uncultured Parabacteroides sp.
AAACAACTTAGGCTGTAACGCCTGATAAACAGTTCGTTACAGCCTAAATCAAATATTATCCTATATTGCTTATGCTTCCTCAATAGCAGCCTGCGCCGCCGCAACCCTAGCTATCGGCACTCTGAATGGAGAGCAGCTGACGTAGTTAAGACCTACTTTATGACAGAACTTGACAGAAGAAGGTTCGCCGCCGTGTTCGCCGCAAATACCGCATTTCAGATCCGGACGGATTGCACGGCCTTTTTCTGTTGCCATACGGACAAGCTGGCCTACGCCTTTCTGGTCGAGAACCTGGAATGGGTCAACCTTAAGGATTTTCTTTTCCAGATATATTGGAAGGAATGATGCGATGTCGTCGCGAGAATAACCGAATGTCATCTGAGTAAGGTCGTTTGTTCCGAATGAGAAAAATTCGGCTGATGATGCGATTCGGTCTGCAGTGAGGGCTGCTCGCGGAACCTCAATCATTGTTCCTACTTTGAAATCAATTCTGTCGTTCTTTTCTGCGAACAATTCTTCGGCTGTTGCACGGATAACCTTTTCCTGTTCCTTGAATTCGTAAAGGATACCAGTCAGAGGAACCATGATTTCCGGCATTGCTTCAACACCTTCTGCCTTCAATTCCAAAGCTGCGCCAAGGATTGCTCTTGTCTGCATGGCTGTGATTTCAGGATATGTGTTGCCAAGACGGCATCCGCGGTGTCCGAGCATAGGATTATGTTCGCACAGTGATTCGACTCTCTGCTGGATATATTTCACGGAAACGCCCATAGCTTCTGCCATTTCTTCCTGTCCTTTCAAATCGTGAGGAACGAATTCGTGCAATGGTGGGTCGAGCAGACGCACTGTGACCGGACATCCTGCCATTGCCTTGAATATTCCTTTAAAGTCTGCCTGCTGATAAGGAAGAATCTTTTCAAGAGCTTTTCTGCGTCCTTCGGAATTTTCGGCAAGAATCATTTCACGCATTGCTTTGATTTTTTCTCCTTCGAAGAACATATGCTCTGTTCGGCAAAGTCCTATACCAACTGCGCCGAAGCTTCGTGCAATTGATGCATCGTGCGGAGTGTCGGCATTTGTTCTGACTTTCAGGCGTGAATATTTGTCTGCCAATGCCATCAGTTCAGTGAAGTCTGCTGACAATTCAGCTGCTTTTGTCTGGACTTCTCCAATATATACTTCGCCGGTAGAACCGTTAATTGAAATAAAGTCACCTTCTTTCAATACTGTTCCATTCACTTCGATTGTTTTCTTCTTGTAATCCACATTCAATGTTCCGGCTCCGGAAACACAGCATTTTCCCATACCGCGGGCAACAACGGCTGCGTGTGAAGTCATTCCGCCTCGAGCTGTAAGAATACCTTCGGCTGCTTCCATTCCTGCCAAATCTTCCGGTGAAGTTTCGAGGCGCACAAGCACAACTTTCTTTCCGTCTTTATGCCAAGCTCCGGCATCGTCGGCAAAGAACACGATTTGTCCTGTGGCTGCGCCCGGTGATGCCGGCAAGCCTTTCACAAGCACTGTGGCTTTTTTCTGTGCTTCTTTGTCGAATACCGGGTGAAGAAGCTCGTCTAGCTTGTTCGGTTCGATACGCAAAAGGGCTGTTTTCTCGTCGATAATTCCCTGGTGCAACAAGTCTATGGCAATTTTAACCATTGCAGCACCTGTGCGTTTTCCGTTACGTGTCTGCAAGAACCATAGTTTTCCTTCCTGTACGGTGAATTCCATATCCTGCATGTCACGATAGTGCATTTCCAGTTTTGTCTGCAGTTCGTCGAGCTGTTTGTATATTTCCGGCAATGCTTCTTCCATTGACGGATAATTAGCAATGCGTTCTTCTTCGGAGATTCCGGCACGTTCTGCCCATCTCTGTGAACCAAGTTTTGTGATTTGCTGTGGAGTTCGGATACCGGCAACAACATCTTCGCCCTGGGCATTGATAAGATATTCGCCATTGAACACGTCTTCGCCTGTTGCAGCGTCACGAGAGAAGCAAACACCTGTTGCAGAAGTATTTCCCATATTTCCGAAAACCATTGCCTGGACTGTAACGGCTGTTCCCCATTCTGCAGGAATTCCTTCCATCTTTCTGTAAAGGATTGCACGCTCGTTCATCCAACTGTTGAACACGGCACAGATGGCACCCCAAAGCTGTTCGTAAACGGATGTCGGGAAATCTTTTCCTGTCTGTTTTTTTACGGCATCCTTGAATCTTACAACCAGTGTCCTTAGGTCATCAACATCAAGTTCATTGTCGAGTTTCACTCCTTTAGCTTCCTTGACATCTTCAATTATTGCTTCGAACGGATCGATATCGTCTTTATTTGCAGGCTTCATGCCAAGAACTACGTCTCCGTACATCTGTACGAATCTTCTGTATGAATCCCATGCAAAACGTGGATTGCCAGTTTTACGTGCCAAACCTTCAACAACTTCATCATTAAGTCCGAGGTTAAGGATTGTATCCATCATACCGGGCATTGAAGCGCGTGCTCCTGAACGGACTGATACCAAAAGTGGATTTTCAACATCTCCGAATTTGGAGTTCATCAGTGATTCGATATTAGAAATGGCTTCTTTGACATCGTTTTCAAGAATTGATACAACTTTATCTTTTCCCAATTCATAATATTCTGAGCAAACTTCGGTTGTAATGGTAAATCCGGGAGGAACCGGAACTCCTATCAAATTCATTTCTGCAAGATTCGCGCCTTTACCTCCAAGTAAATTTCTCATATCGGCTTTACCTTCGGCACTACCATTTCCAAATTTGTAAACTCTTTTCTTTTCCATAATTCAGTAATTATTTATGCCAACCATCAGTCAGAAACTAGTTTCAGCATCTAATATTTTAAAGAAGATATCGTGCGTGAAGTGAATAACTTCATTAAACTTATGGTTCGCTTTAGTTTGTTTTAAGTTAACATTTATTGTTTTATCCTTTTGCAAATATATTTCTTAATTCATCTTATACAAAAACTTTTTTTAAATTATTTTGCATGTTTTAAAGCTTAAAGAATAATTATTATCAATAGAATATATATCTTTATGCGCGCAAATTTGAGATTTTTAGTGTTTTATTCCTTCGAACATATCCATTCTGTCTTCCTTATTGCCTGATGTCTTGCCGCTGAAACTGTTGAATGTCCAGCTGAGTGTGAGCATTATCTGAGGATATTTAGGTTTTATCCTGGTGAGCGACCTCAGGTCTGATGTTTGTATGTCGGATATGTATTTTGCCGTTCTGAATATATCTCTGAACACAAGTGAAGCAGTCAGCTTTCTGCCGAAAAGCTGCTGGCGTATTGCCATATTTGCATACCAATATGCATCAGTCCGTCCCTGTGTTGTCACTGACGGACCGACGAAGCTTGCATCGAATTGCAACCTGGTGTATTTGGCAATGTCAAACAGATTGTTCCATAATATATCATAATTGGTGCTTGTGGCGGTGTTTCCTCCGGCTGCACGCTCATTTTTCACTTTATAATAATAAAGGCTGCCGTTGACAGTTGTTCCCCAGAATTTGAAAGGGCGGAAATTGACGCTCAGTTCAAGTCCGGTAGAATAATCATGCCCAACGTTTGCCATTGAGTCCAGAGTCACTCCTGCCTCGAATGGAACTCTAAGCCTTTCGATTTTGTCTTTCCTTGAGCGGTGGAAAGCTGTGACTGAAACTTGGTTTTCACCGAAATCCTTTCTATAATTCAACTCATAAGAGTTTATGTATTCCGGGCGGATATCCGGGTTTCCTATCTCTGCCGTATAGAAATCCCTGTATGTGATATATGGCTCCATATAGAATAGTTGCGGACGAGTGGTTCGCCTTGAGAATGAAGCCTGCAGATGATGCTCGCCGGGAAAGTCATAGCCTACGTGCGCTGACGGGAAAAGCTCGAATCTGTTCTTGGTTCTGTCGGCTCCTTCAACGGAACTTCTCAGAACTGTGTGAGTATGTTCTCCCCTCACTCCTGCCTGGACATCAAATCTGTTCCACGATTTTGCCAGGATTGCATAGATGGAATTCACGCCTTCCTGGAAATAGAAGGTATTGTAGATGTCGTCTCTCCAGTAGAAATATTCTCCTTGCGGATCCCACCATTCCATTTTGTAGTCGCCGTCTTCGAGATATGAATAATATTGATATCCGGCTTCGAGGCGCGCTGTTTCGTTTATAGGAAGCGTGTAGTCCAGGTTGGCACGTAGAGTTTCGCGGTGTTCGGCTTCGTAGGCTCTGTGTCCCTGAACTCTTTTGCCTTCGAGACTCATCAAGTCGTTGAAGAAATATTCAAGGGCATCGCCACCATATTTATAGTAGGCGCTTGCGGACAGTTCGTGTCCGTTGTCATTGAAGCGATGCTTGAGGGCAAAACTTCCGAGGCCATATTTTTCCGAATTGTCATAGTCGTCTATACTTCTGTAATATTCTGTCTGCGGTTCGGAGCCATTGATGCTGCGAGTTTCCTTGTAGTTCATTTCGCCTTTGCGCTTGTTTCCTCCATATCCGCCTTCTACGTCAACGGAAATGCTGGTTTTGGGCAGCTCGATGCTCCATCCGCCTTTCAGGGAATAATTGTAATTGTCTCCGGTTCTTGGTCCGACAGAATGAGACGTTGTAGTCTGGTCTCCGACTATCGTCATTTTTTCCTGGTCGAAATCACTTTTTCGCAATCTGTCGGTCCACTGACCGCCAACGTACCATCTTGATTTGGAGTTCTGCTTGGTCAGCAGGAAATCGATACTCCTTGACAGCCATGTGCTTCCCGAGAGATTGACCATTCCGCTCAATCCCTGTTGCGAATGTTTTTTGGTTATAATGTTTATAATTCCCACATCACCGTCGGAATCATGTCTTGCCGATGGAGTTGTGATAATCTCAATATTTTCAATTTGTCCGGCAGGAATATGTTCCAATGCCTGAGTGCCGGAGAAAACGCTGGGTTTTCCGTCAACATAGACCAGGAAGCCGCTGCTGCCTCGAAACGTCACCTCGCCTTCTGCATCCACGCGTATTGATGGAGTGTTTTCGAGAATATCAACTGCCGAGCCTCCGCCAGCCATCATATTTGCCGAAGCTTCGACTATTTTCTTGTCCAGTTTATAGACCAACTGCCTTTTGGAAGCCACGACTTCAACTTCCGATATTCCCATCTCGAGAGGCTTCATACTTAGGTTTCCCAAATATTTATCCTCATTGTTGACAACGATATCTTTGACGGTGACAATGTCATAGCCAATGAGCCGCACCATCAGTGTGTATGTTCCGTTCTCAACTTCATTGAAAATGAATTCACCTTTCTCATTCGGGAATGTTTGCATTACCGGCTTTTCAGAAACGCCATTTTTGTAAAGGAATAAATCTGCATAATCTATTACTTTTTCTGTTCCGGACTCAAGCAACTTTCCTTTGATATTGCCGTCTGAATTATCTGCCCATAATGAAGCTGAAGTCGTCAAGGCCAACAAAATACAGGTTGTTTTCATAATTTCATATTTGAATAAATATATTCCATATCCACATGCTGCCTTACCCAATCTGCCAACTTATCATATTGCTCGTTTCTGAAAGCCTCATAATCAAAGTTGTCGTTTGCCGAATCTTTGTCGAATCCTTCAGCAAGGTGATTCAGGACATCTGTGTTATCTAAAATTCCGTGCATATAACTTCCCCAGCAATTCGGTCCAAGATAATAACCGTCCGTGCGTCCGTCTTCCAGCAAAGCTACAGGTTTTTGGGGAGCGTTGCCAATGACAGTTGTTCTTCCCATATGAATCTCATATCCTTTGCATGATTTCATATCGGGATTCTTGCCGTTCAGGAATGAGAAATTGCTCTGTTTCGTTATCTTTTCCGGCTCAATAACCGTGCACTGAGGCAAAAGTCCCAAACCAGGAATAACTGGAATATTCCCTTCAATAGCTTCCGGATCTTCCAGCCTCGCTCCCATCATCTGGTATCCGCCGCAAATGCCAATGACCTTTTTCCCGTTCTTGAAGCATTTCACTATCACGTCAGCTACACCATTGGCGCGCAAATGTTGCAAATCAGCCAATGTATTCTTCGAGCCAGGCAACAATATGATATCTGCTTTCTCGATATCTTCAGGATTATTAGTATAATATGGATTGAAACGCGGGTCCATTTCCAGAACATCAAAATCGGTGAAATTGGACATGCGCTTGAGCAATATTATTGCGACGTTGATTTTTCCGTTGCTATAAGTTTTCATCTTCCTTTCCAGGACAACCGAGTCTTCTTCTTCTATCTTGATATTGTTGAAATAAGGAACAACACCAACGACAGGCACTCCTGTCAAGTCCTCAATTATTTTTCGTCCTTCGTCAAACAGAGAAATATCTCCACGGAATTTATTAATGATAATACCTTTTATCTGCTTGCGTTCTTCTTCCGTCAACAAGGCTATTGTTCCATATACGGAACCGAAAACACCTCCGCGGTCGATATCAGCTACAAGATATGTGTCTGCTCCGGCTTTTATTGCCATTCTCATATTGGTTATATCACGGTCGCGCAAATTTATCTCGGAAATACTTCCTGCACCTTCCAGAACTATAGGATTGTATTTTGACTCCAGGCGGGAGAATGCGGCTACAGCTTCCTTGAACAATTCCTCTTTCTGGAGTTTCATTCCGAAATAATCCTTTGCAGACATATTTCCTATCGGTCTGCCGTTGAGAACGACCTGAGAACCTTTGTCGCTAGTGGGTTTAAGCAACACCGGATTCATGTCTGTATGAGGCTCGATGCAGCACGCTTCTGCCTGAACAACCTGGGCTCGTCCCATCTCGCCGCCGTCGATAGTTGAATAAGAATTCAAAGACATATTTTGTGCCTTGAAAGGCGCAGGAGAATATCCGTCTTGTTTGAAAATACGGCAAAATGCTGCATTGATGACGCTCTTTCCAGCGTCGGAGCAAGTGCCGACAAACATTATTGGTTTTAAACGATCTTTCATTATTATAGTGTTTGGACTATTTCTCATTTGTGTAGGGCAAATTTAAATATTCTTATTTTTATTGACAACATGAGGATGTTGCAAAACTAATTTAAACACAGAGACGCGGAGGCGCAGAGATTTTATCCTATTCATACTCAAATATTACCTCTGTGGCTTTGTGCCGTTGTGTTTGATTTGCCTGTTTTGCAACACCCGGTCATAAAAACAAGAATCCCATCCAGTGTAAGACAATCTTACATTAGATGGGACAATGTTATTTAAAAAAATTATTGACAAAGATTTATAAGATAGGATTGTTATCCCATTTTACTAATCTTACGTAACTTTTCTTCATCGATCAACTTTATTTTTCTTCCGTCGATTGCTATTATTCGCTCTGCGACAAATGTTGAAAGAGTTCTGATTGCATTTGAAGTTGTCATGTTCGACAAATTAGCCAAATCTTCACGGGCAAGATAAATGCTCAAAGTAGCGCCGTCTTCTTCCAAGCCATAACTGTCTTTCAGGAATAACAAAGATTCTGCCAAACGGCCTCTAATATGCTTTTGAGTAAGATTTACTGTTCTTTCATCTGCAATTCCCAAGTCTATTGACAGTTGACGAATAAAGAACATTGCCAGCTGAGGATTTGCCATAATCAGGTCCGTGACAATAGTCATAGGAATCATACAAACTGTTGATGCTTCGAACGCGGAAGCATTGGTCAAATAATCTTCCTGAGCAAAGTTAGCTCTATATCCAAAATACTGGATAGGCTTTATCATTCTGATTATCTGGCTTCTTCCGCCCACACCATCTTTGTAGATTTTAACCTTTCCTTTCAAAAGGCACATCATCTCTTTGGGCTCATCACCTTCACAATATATCAATTCGTTGCGCTTGAAGTGCTGTATAGACGAATTGTTTCGAAGAATATCACGTTCTTTTTCCGTCAATACTCTCCAAACTTCCGACAAACTAGCCGAAAAATCTATTTCTTCTCTTTTTTGCTGCTTTACCACGACTGCTATATAACATACTTATCAAGCACAAATATATAGATTTTTATTTTAAATCAAAAAAATGCTCGAAAGATTTTTAATTTATCACATATATTCTTGTAGAAATCACACTTATCTTTTTCAATTATTGATACTATTAGCCCTTATTATCCAAATTCCCTTCAATTTTGATTGCCTGTTCAGATAGTCGCTCAAGTTTTCCCTGCTTATAACAACCTTTTTTTCGGAAGAAGAAGCATGGATGAACTTAAGCCCGCCATCTTCCCAACAGGCAAATGCCATATGTGAGACATCCAGCCCTTTAATACTTGTTACAAAGCCGATTATATCTCCGTTATTGATTGAATTACTTGCCTGCTCAAGCGATTCTTTTGGAATATAATAATAGTCTCTCTTGTTCGCTTCTATTTCATATTCACGGATAATGCCAGTCCATTCCGGATTGGATTCGAGCTGTTTATACAAATTTGGATGAGAAGAGATAAAAGACAAATCCAAATGATATTTTATGTTTCCTTTTATATGGGATGTAATATCTTTCAATATGCCTTTCTTTTCATTATATGTTTTCCAGTCTGCAATATAATGCAATCTTTCCGTATAAGATACTTTCCCGTTTCTATATCGGATATTCTCCAATGTGTTGCAATAGTCTGCAAAGTTCTTTCCTCCGGTCTGTGATGTACGAACCAGAGCAAGAACTGTTTCGACTAATGTTGTGCAATCCATCTCTCTTAAGTTCACGACTAAAGTTTCCGGAGTTTTCTCCAAAGTTGAAGCAACATAAGGCAAATCAAGAAACAATTTAGCAGTGCTGATTATCTGCTCTCCTGCCGGCTCGGACGATTTATCAGACAGAAAAGAAATATATTTCTCTACTTTCATGGAATCTTCCTTGAGATAAAACTTCCTGCTTTGTGCTTCGGCTTTTGAGAAACCAAGGCTGAGAAGACATAGAAACAACAATGTAAATTGTCTCATTTTATTCCTTTTTATTGTTCAACAATTCTTCAAGTTTCAGAAGCTCGTCCCTGTATTGTGCTGCTTCAATAAATTCCAGTTTCTTGGCAGCTTCATTCATTTGTTTTCTTGTTCTTTCGATAAGCTTTTCGAGCTGCTGGACATTCATATACTGAGCAACAGGGTCGGCTGCGACAGGATGTTCCGGTTCGACATAAGCATAATAAGGCTCGGCATTCTGCTGTTTTTCGGCGACAATGGAAACACTGTTCTTCACGACCTGTCTTGGTGTTATGCCATGAGCTTCATTATAAGCCATCTGCTTTTCTCGCCTTCTGTTCGTTTCGTCCATAGTCAGCTTCATGCTTTCTGTTATCTTGTCTGCATAGAAAATAACTTTTCCGTTTACATTTCTCGCCGCACGTCCGGCTGTCTGCGTAAGCGAACGGTGCGAACGCAAGAAACCTTCCTTGTCTGCATCAAGAATGGCGACAAGCGAAACTTCCGGCAAGTCCAAACCTTCTCTCAACAAGTTTACTCCGATAAGGACATCAAACAGGCCTTTTCTGAGGTCGTCCATTATCTGAACTCGCTCAAGAGTGTCCACGTCGCTGTGGATGTAATTACACCTCACTCCCATTCGACTCATATATGTTGTAAGTTCTTCCGCCATTCGCTTAGTAAGAGTAGTAACAAGAATTCTCTCGTCCTTAGCTGCACGCACTGTTATTTCTTCCATCAAATCATCAATCTGATTCAATGTCGGGCGAACTTCAATAATCGGGTCGAGCAAGCCGGTCGGACGAATCACCTGGTCCACAACAATTCCCTCGCTTTTCTCCAGTTCATACTCTGCAGGAGTGGCACTCACATATATTGCACAAGGAGTAAGAGACTCAAACTCATCGAATGTAAGCGGACGGTTGTCCATAGCCGAAGGCAGACGGAAACCATATTCCACAAGGTTTTTCTTTCTTGCATAATCACCACCATACATTGCCCTGATTTGAGGAATAGTAACATGGCTTTCATCCACAACAAGAAGGAAATCTCTAGGGAAATAATCAAGAAGACAGAAAGGTCTTTCTCCGGCGGCGCGTCCGTCAAAATATCTGGAATAATTCTCGATGCCGGAGCAATGCCCAAGTTCACGAATCATTTCCAAATCGAAGGTCACGCGTTCATACAGACGTTTTGCCTCGTAATGCTTTCCTATTTCCTTCATATACTCGACTTGTGTGCCCAAATCCACATCAATCTGGCTGATTGCCTGGTTGATTCTTTCCTGAGTGGTGACGAAAAGGTTTGTAGGATAAATATTCAATTCGTCCTGCTCGTCAATCTCCTGCCCTGTCTGAGGGTCGAAAGAAGATATGCGGTCTATCTCGTCTCCCCAAAACTCGATTCTGTATGCTACACCGTCAAATGTTTCAATTGCAGGGAAAATGTCAACAGTATCACCGTTGACACGGAAGCATCCGCTTTTAAATTCCAGCTTGTTGTTTATATATAGAGCATCCACGAATCTTCTGATAAGTTTGTCTCTGTCAATCTGCATTCCTCGCTCGATATGAGTGACCTTTTCGGCAAATGCTCTCGGGTCCGCCATACCATAAAGACAGGAAACAGACGAAACTACGATTACATCTCTTCTTCCGGACAGCAAAGATGCCGTAGCTCTCAGCCTCAGTTTATCTATTTCGTCATTAATCGCCAAATCCTTTTCTATATAAGTATCGGTAGATGGCAGATAAGCTTCCGGCTGATAATAATCGTAATAAGAGACAAAATATTCAACAGCATTATTCGGGAAAAAGGCCTTGAATTCGCTGTAGAGCTGAGCCGCAAGCGTCTTATTGTGGCTCAATATCAATGTCGGCTTCTGAACTTCCTTGATAACATTCGCAATCGTAAATGTTTTTCCCGAACCTGTTACTCCGAGTAATGTCTGATATGGCACTCCATTCCTCAATCCGTCAGACAAAGCCGCAATAGCTTCCGGCTGGTCTCCCATCGGACGGAATGGTGATGATAATTCAAAATTCATTCAATTCTTTGTTTGAAATCGTCAATTTAGCTAACCTGGGTTTAATTATCCGATACTGATTAATAGGAAATCTTTTCCTGAGGAATCACCAGCCACAATATCAGATACAACAGAATACCTGTTCCCAGCATGAAAAACATAAGAACATATATAATACGCACGATAGTCGGGTCAATATTGAAATAATTTGCAATTCCGGCGCAAACTCCGGCTATCATTTTACCATTCACCGGTCTTTGAAGTCTTTTTTGATTTTCCATACTGATGCATTTTAGTTATTTACAAATATAGATAATGAATGTATCAAAGTCAAATAAGCTTCGAAAAAATTTCCATTTACGTCAAAATATCTATTAAAAATTATTGATAAGTAGGTGTTCTAAATTATTTTTATAAGAGATGTTTGTCTGAGTTCACTCTTATAGGAGTTATAAGGAGTTACAGGAAGTTAAAGCTCCGCAGAAAGTTAAAAGCCGATAGATTCCAGATATAAACAGTATTGGCCTTTAACTCCTATTACTCCTTTTAACTCCTCTAGCTCCATAAGTTATACAACTAAATATAAATTAATATTGAACAGTTATACATTTGTTTTATGTACTATATATAAAAAACAAGCGTCAGAACAGCTAATAGTAACTGATCCGACGCTTATTTATTGTCATTTACGAATTTATCTCAATGGAACACTTACGCCCATATAAAGGTTAGTTGCTGTTCCACTAACAGGAAGCATTTGCGGGGTAATTTTTGTTAACATATAATCTGAACCGACAAAGAAATTAATCCATGATGGAGAGAAATTTAGCGCAATACCATATGTTTTGAAATTACTATGAATAAATGAATAACTCAATGCAGCCTCAAACCATTTTACTGGTCTATAACTACCTGAAAGAGTCAATTCTGTATAAGCTTTCGGAGTATAGAAACGAGTACTTGACAATAAACCAATACCTAATTTGTTTTCTAACAAACGATATTCTGCACCTATATTAATAGTAGTACGCAGGCGTGTAGTACTCTTCTTGCTTTCCGATGTTTTAAAATGTAATAAATTCTCAAAATCTTCTTTGATAACATCAAATTGTTCACTCATGCTAGGTGTATTTCCAGAGTTATTACCCATCTCCAAATCAAAACCATCAAAATCAAAGCTTCCATCCAAATTCCCTACAGTAGTAGAATTTTTACTCCAACTTATCAAGCCTAAATCCAATACTGCAGCAGAAATAGATATATTTTCTGTCAACTGATAGGTTGCTCCTAAATCTATTCCAAATCCAAAACCACTAAGGCCTGGTGAATCAAAATCAAAGCTATTATAATAGTCTCGACCTTGTTCATCTATTTCCATCTTTGGAGACAAACCTTTCATACTAGTTTGAAGTGTACCAGTAGATGTTACTTTCCATATATTTTCATCCATTTCTGCATATAAACGATCTATTGAAGCATTCATTGAACCTATTCCCCAAAGTAATTTCACTTTTCCGCCAACAGTTAATTTCTCATTAATTGGCCGAGAATATCCAACTCCTGTTTCCAAATAAGCTTCTGCATAAGCATTGATGTTTCGTATATCGTATGTGTTTCTTTCGCCATTACCTAATTTCATAAATTCAAATAAAGTTTTAGGCGCACGAACATTAGCCAAACCTTTCAGAGAAACATCTACACTCCAAAAACCTTTACCTGCATACCAACCTCCAGAAAGGATTTGAGTTCCAAAATCCATATTAACCTGGTTCTCATCCTTTAAGTTTCCGAGAAAAGTATTTGCGTCAACAGAAGGATCAAGGAAAGTTACGGATTGTCCGTTTTTAGGATAAATAAAATTATCAACAGCTATTCCATTTGTTCCATACGAAGCTCCAACAGCTCCTATAACAGGAATTGAAACAAATCCTTTTTCAGGGCGGAAAGCTGGATTCATTAATGTTCGTGCTGTTGATGATTCCATAAAATATGAAGTTCTAATCTGCTGTGCCGAAACGCTCAACGATGAAACTAAAAACAAGGCACACAAGCCTTTTTTGCATATATTGTAGTTTGTTTTCATTTCTCTTGCTTTTTTAATATTGTTTTCTCTATTATGCTTTCATCATTAAGGTTTTAGATAGAAATACCTCCTTCTTTCTTTAGCTTTAAAATCATCTCAACTTTCTGACCTTTCTTTAAAGCTTCATTATTATCACGACCTATCAAATCGAATTGTAAATTGATGTGACGGGCATTTTCCATCTTGGGCATATCGTCTTTTGTAATTTTAAAAACCACATTGCCTTCATTCCCCTTCACTTCCTGTGCCGGTAAATCTATATCCAATAGATTTTTATTTTCATCCAAAATCTGCATCTTTACATTTAAATCAAAAGGCATTTCATTTTTTATTTGACCATATATTTCGGCACTTCCATCAGAGAAAATATAATCTACAAAATTTTCATCAAAAGCATTCTCTATTAATTCTGTTGAAGTAGCTTTGAATTCTTTAGTTGGGACAAAAGGCAATTCTACACAATATGACATTTGTGCATAAGTTTCAGAGGGCACCGTTCCCGCCTGATCGTTATCTACATATAAATCCAAATGTATATTGTTTGGAACCACCTGCAACAACATAGGAGTTTCTTTATTTTCCACAAATTTGTAATTTTCTTGTTGTTCAGGAATGATTGGCCCAATCCATACATTTGGCTCTGACAATGTTAATGGGAAATCAGAATATGTAGTGAAGTTTTTGTTCATACCATAAGAAGTCATTACCAACCGGCAATTTAATACAGCATCAGTTATACCTGATTTAATCTTAATATGAGGATTTTCCAATGCCAACACAAAATCACCATCAAACAAATTATGTAATTCTTCGGTTGAAACATCAACTAATGCAACCAATTTCTTATCCTCTCCTGCTTTAAGTAGATCTACTGATCTGGTTTTTGCAGGTTCTTCCAATAAGCCTTCATAAATCGCATAATAAGCGCCATTAGCATCAGTTTTAATTGCAGTTACATTCTCTACGTCAATCACATCTTCGGAAGTTACATTCCCTACGCCTAAAGGTGCAGACCAAGAGGTGCCTAAAGTTGCATCATCTGTGTTTACATTTCCTAAATCATAATCACCGTCCACACACGATGTCAATGCAAAAGAAGACATCGCAAACAATAATAAATAATTTTTCATACACATTAATTTTCAGTTGTTAATCTTAATTCTCAAAATATATTCTTAACGATATTCACTATTGGCATAACAACAAACTACTTCAAAATGTTTTTAAACTAAAGTAAACAATGAAGTACTTTGATTTGCAAGTATGCAAAAAGGAATGAAATATCAATTTTAAGATATTACACATATATTTGTAATATCGCTTCATTTATCTAAATCTATTATTTTGCAAATATATGTAAATAATAAATATACACGTTTATTTATATTAATAAATATTCAATATAAAAATTGAGATGATATTTATTTTATCATATATTTTAAAAACAGACTTTTAATCATAAAAAAAGACATAGAGACGTTTTACCAATCCCTATGTCTTTATATATTTTCAAAATTTTAATTATCCTATATTTTATAAATATATCTACAAAATATAGATCAATCAAACAACCTTCTGAACTTGGCAAAAATCTTTTCCTTCATGGATTTGTTCGGCATGAAGTTTGGAGAATTCTGAAGTCCGTTAAGTGTTTCTTTTTCTGAAGAAGACAATGATTCAGGAACATAGACGCTGACGTTAACAAGCAAATCTCCTGTTCCGTAGCCATTCACAGAAGGAAGACCTTTGTTTCTCAAGCGCAGCACTTTTCCCGGCTGTGTTCCCGGTTCGATTTTAAGTTTGGCTTTTCCGTCAACTGTCGGAACTTCAACGCTGCATCCCAAAGCTGCCTGAGGGAAGCTCAACAGCAAGTTGTACAACAAATCGTTGTCGTCGCGAATCAAATCTGGATGTTCTTCTTCCTCAATCAGGATAAGCAAGTCGCCATTTATACCGCCGTGTCTTGCAGCATTACCTTTTCCGTTCATTGACAACTGCATGCCTTCAGCAACGCCGGCCGGAATATTCAGAGTGATGATTTCCTCGTCGCGAACAATTCCTTCACCATTACATTCCGGACATTTCTTAACGATAGTCTTTCCTTCACCGCCACAAGTCGGACAAGTTGTCTGAGTCTGCATCTGTCCCAAGATTGTATTGGCAACGCGGGTTACTACACCTGAGCCTTTACAAGTTTCGCATGTTTTTGTTCCACCGTCGCCATCGGCACCTGTTCCGTGGCAATGCTTACAAGGAACATATTTCTTGACTTTGATTTTCTTTTCAACTCCGTTTGCGATATCTTTCAGAGTCAGCTTCACTTTCACGCGCAAATCGGAACCTCTGTTTACGCGTCGTCCGCCACGAGAGCCGCCGCCGAATCCGCCAAAACCGCCGAATCCGCCAAAATGTCCACCGAAAATATCACCGAACTGAGAGAAGATGTCATCCATAGACATACCGCCGCCGAATCCTCCTTGTGAAGATGCGCCTCCAACTCCGGCATGACCGAACTGGTCGTAACGCTGACGTTTCTGCGGGTCGCTCAACACATCATAAGCTTCAGCCGCCTCTTTAAATTTCTCTTCAGCGTCCTTGTCGTCCGGATTCTTATCAGGATGATACTGGATTGCCTTTTTTCTATAAGCTTTCTTTATTTCATCTGCCGACGCATCTTTCTTTACGCCCAGCACTTCGTAGTAATCTCTCTTTGCCATCTTCCTTCCTTTAATTATTCTCCAACAACAACTTTAGCGTGACGAATCACCTTCTCATTAAGCATATAACCTGTCTGAACACAGTCAATAACTTTTCCTTTCAGGTCTTCCGTAGGAGCCGGGATCGTGGCGATAGCTTCATAGATATCAGCATCGAATGACTGTCCGGCTGTTTCCATAGCCTTCACGCCCTGTGAAGTAAGATAAGCGACGAACTTGTTGTAGATAAGCTCAACACCTTCAGTCACAGCTTCAACATTTTCCGCTTTACGAATATTCTGAAGTGCACGTTCAAAATCATCTACAACAGGAAGAAGCTGGGTCAAAGCATTTTCTCCACCATTCTTTATCAATTCTGATTTTTCTCTCAGTGTTCTTTTACGATAGTTATCGAACTCTGCCATCAGGCGAAGATGTGAATCATTAAGTTCGTTATATTTTGCCTGCAACTCAGCAAGTGGGTCAGCCACTTTGTCAGTTTCCTCAGTATTGTCTGACGAATTTACCTGCTCTTCATGCAAATTTGTCGCTTCCTGCTGAACATTTTCCTGTTCAACATTGTCATTAATTTGCTCTTCGTTCTGTAAATCTTTCTGGCTCATATTTAGTAATCTTTTATTATTCTTTTGTTTAACAATGTGTTAAAAGGAGATATTCGGAACTCGTCCTACTTATTGATTCCTTTTACATTATATTATACAGCAAAAAGGTTGCCAAACTTCAAATGAACTGACAACCTTTTATGTTTTAGTTGACGAGAGACAAGTTGACGAGTTGACAAGAGATTTTTCCCCTTGTCAACTCGTCTCTGTAGCCTTGTCAACTCCTGTATAACTATTCTCCGACAAAAACAGCAACTTTCCTGTGGTCTGTTTCCACAGTCTCGAATTCCGAAGAAACAGCACTGCTTCCCATCGGAACATTCTCGTTGCGATATTCCATACGGCTGTAAACGATGCTTCTTGCCGAAGTATGGAATTCTTTTGCTCCTGTTTCCTTTTCAATAAGCTCGATATTATTTTCACGGACACCGCATCCGGGCATTATGATTATTCTGTCTCCAGCCTTGGCAACAAGCTCTTTCAACAAAGGGATTCCTTTCACGGCATCAGACTGCTGGCCGGAAGTAAGAATTCTGTCGCAGCCTAATTCTATAAGTTGTTCCAAAGCGGCAAATGGGTCACGGCATACGTCAAATGCACGGTGGCAAGTCACAGACAATGGTTTTGCTGCTTCAATAAGTCTTTTCATCAAAGGCACATCAATGTCGCCCTCTTTTGTCAGACAGCCGAACACAACTCCGTGAACGCCCAGCTGCTTGCAAAGTTCAATATCAAGCAACATCGACTCTATTTCTGCTTCGGTATATAAAAAATCACCTCCACGTGGGCGAATAATAACATTAATGTCAATATTTGACGTCAGAGCCTGAGCTGTTTTTATTTCTCCATAGCTTGGAGTTGTTCCGCCTTCCGGAATTCCTGCACATAACTCCACTCTGGTCGCTCCGCCTTTCTCCGCCTCTACACAGCTTTGGGCAGAATTGGCACAAATCTCTATAATTCGCTTCATATAATCTGTTTTTAATGTTTTTGAGTGCTCAAATATGAAGATGTTGCAAAACTAATTTAAACACAGAGACACGGAGAACACGGAGATTTTTATTTATTCTCAATATATTACCTCTTTGGCTTTGCCTCTGTGTTTCATTATTTATGTTTTGCAACACCCTCAAATGAACAGCTTGCAAATTCATATTCTTTCTCACTGCAAAGATACATCTTAAAATCCATATTTCACATATTATAATGTAAGTTGTATAATCAGCTGTTATGATAGTCAAAACTAATTTGAAGTGATTCAAATCTTCATTCTTAAAAAGAATAACATATCTTTGAACTCGCAAAATAATAATTGCATAACCTAATTTAATAAAGAATGAAAAGGAGAGAATTTTTCAAAGGAGCAGGAGCTGCAACAGTTATGGCTGCAACAGCCGGAACAATTTCATCTTGTGCACCGGAAAACAAATTGAAATCCGGTGAAATATATCACACAGTTCAGTTCGACCTTAAATATCCGGTCGGCTCGGCTGAAGCAGAGAATTTCATAAAAGATGGTGTAAGAATACTTACGGCTGTTCCGGGTGTATATGAATTCCAGGCTTGCCGCCAGTGCAGTCCGAAAAACGACTATCAGTATGCTTTCCTGATGAGATTTGCCAACCAGCAGGATTTCGATAACTACACAGCAAACCCTGACCATTGCAAGTTTGTGGAAGAAAGATGGAACACCGAAGTCACACGTTTCCAGGAAGCAGATTTCCAAAGTTTCTGAAAAAGATATATTCTTTGAACAGGCACTAAAAACAAAAGGAGTCTCGTAGCCAACCGGCTACTCGACTCCTCAAGTCCCAAAAAATCAATTATGCAGGTCCTTATTATGGAACGTAAACACCATCATAAGGATTCTGGTCACCATTAGGCCAGATATCATCTACCAAAGATGTATTGTTCTTCAATTCTGAAGATGGTATCTGATAAATAAATCTCCAAGAATGTGCAGGCAACTGAATTGAACCGCCATAAGCTACATGGTTACCACCGCGAACCAATGGTTGTTCTGTACGAATCATATCAAATGTAGCGAAACCCTCACCATAAAGTTCCTTACGTCTTTCAAGCCAGATTGCTTCAAGCAAGTCCTGACCGGATGCCTCGGTTCTCTTAGCCTGACGCATATCCTGCAATTGCCACAATAATTCTTTTGCTTCACCTTCTTTGCCCTGACGTGCACATGCTTCGGCAGCATTCAGCAACATTTCGTCAGAACGCATAACAACCATTGAACCACGGCAGTCTTCATTATCACGGAATTTCATTGAAACCCAGAATTTCTGTCCGGAAGTGTTTTCCCACTGCTGCATCTGCTGGAAACGAATATCTGTCTCATCGAATAGAGCCACAAAATCATCTGCCAAGATAAAGCAAGAGAAAGTCCAGCATGAACGAGTGTTGTTATACCACATTGCAAATGGAGAATAGTCGCCCATATTCTGTTCTTCAGTCTGCTTGATTGACCAAATCCATGAATCCAGTGTATGGTCATTGAAACCTGAAGTATAATCATCATTAGATGTCAGCGGATATTGTGCCAACACTTTTTTAGAATATTCTTCAGATTTAGCCCAATTATGCATTACCTGATAAACTTCTGACAAAATACCATCTACGATGGCTTGATTGAAGACATTAGGATTACTGCTACTGCGGACAAAACCTTCGAGCATCGGTTCTGCAGTCTCAAGGTCTGACAAAACCTGCTGATAAGTCTGTTCCAATGTTCCTCTTGGCTTTCCTTGAGTAGCTTCTGTTGTAGGTTCAGTATAGATAGGCACACCAGGCATATCTTTTGCTATAGCATATGTCTGCTGGAACAATCTTGCAAGGTTGAAATAAGCCCAACCTCTCATTGCAAGAGCCTGACCCTTTATATATTGCTTTTCAGTCGCATCACCTTCACAATCATCAACATATGCAATTACAGAATTAAGGTTGTTGATAAGGCGGTAATGGAATGTCCATAACTGGCTTGAGCGGAAGATGTCACCACGAGTTTCACCCCAATAATTATAATTGTAACCATACCAGCCACCACCATTATTAATTATGTCTTCCCCACACATATCAGAAATCATCTGAATTGAAGGGATTCCGTAGTCATCCTGACGATCAGCACCACCGCCGCTATAGCACTTCATCTGGTAATAGCAACCATTCAGTGCTGCTTGCGCACCGGAAATTGTAGTGAAAACCTGAGAATCTGAAACGTCAGTTGATGGATTTGTCTCAAGGAAATCACTACAAGATGTCATGGAGCCAACTATGGTCAAACCAGATAAGGCACAAACTGTCAATATATATTTTACTGCTTTCATATGAAATACTCTTGATTAAATAAGTTCAACATGGATATTATAAATTCAATTGCAGACCAAAAGATACAGATTTAGTCGTCGGAAAGCGGTTGCTCGTACAACCGTCTATTCCTTGTTCCGGATCAGTACCACGGCGGGCTGCACTACCCCAAGTCAACAAATTGTCGCCCTGCACATAAAGTCTGAGTGAGTTAATCTGGAACTTGCGTGTCCAGTTCTGTGGCAATGTATAACCCAAAGTCACGTTGCGTAGACGAGCAAAGGAGTTGTTGAAAATAAACTTTGAAGTATAAGAGTTCAAATAGTTTGCATAAGCTGTTGAAATACGCGGGAACTCAGCATTTGTGTTTTCCGGAGTCCATGCATCAAGCATATCAGGGTGCATTCCGAAGCCGATGCGGTAAGACATCATCTGAGAGTAGTCGCTATCATAGAGTTTTCCTCCAATGCTGTAATAAATCATGAATGACAAATCGATACCTTTATATGCGAAATTGTTAGTGATACCACCGAAAATCTTAGGAATTGCATCACCAAGATATTTTTTCTGCTTGTCGCTAGTCACCTGGTTGTAGTCTTCAGTCTTTACTCTTTCCTTAACGTATTCATTTCCGTTTTCGTCTGTAGCATAGACATTCATCCAATACATATCATTACCAGTTTCAGGATTAACTCCTGCATATTCAGCACCCCAGAAATTATAGCGGGATTCGCCTTCACGCCATTTGAACACACCGGAGTTTATTTCGTCCTGAGGAAGTTTGGTAATAGTATTCTTATAATGTGTACCATTCAAATCTATAGTCCATTTAAAGTTCTTGTTGTTGATTGCCGCAAAGTTTAATGAAAATTCCACACCGGTATTCTTTACGTCACCGATATTGCGGTTGATACCACTGAATCCAGTAGAAGGAGCCATAGGCAAAGAGAACAGAAGGTCTTTTGACTTACGGTTAAACCATTCGAAGCTACCAGATAGACGATTGAAGAGCGCAAAATCAACACCAACGTTTGTCTGTAAGTTAGTTTCCCATTTCAAAGTAGAATTAGGGAGACGGCTAATCATCAAACCCGGGTCGTTGTAGTTGTTTGTACCAGTTGCGTAGAGTCCTTGGTAAGCATAATAAATTGGACTTGTACCAGACATCAGGTTATCGTTACCCACAGCACCATAGCTGGCTTTCAGTTTCAAGTTGTCCAACCAATCAGTTGTTGAAGACATGAATTCTTCGTTAGATATACGCCAAGAAGCACCGACAGACCAGAACTTACCCCAGCGATTGTCCGGATGGAAACGTGAAGAACCATCAGTACGGAAGCTGGCTGATACATAGTAACGGTCATTATAGTCGTATTCAGCACGGCTCAAGTAACTCATAAGGCGGTAGTTGTCGGTATATGAGTTCATTGAGTTCATCTCAGAAGCGGCACCGATTTCAGTTATACCATAGAAAGGCAAACCACGTTTTGATGCGTCGAGATATTTATAATTCATTGAATAAGCTTCCTGACCAACAAGGACATTGATTGAATGGTCGCCAAAAGCCTTTTCATAAGTCAAAAGGTTGTTCAATGTCCAGGAGAAAGTACGGGCAGAACTCTTGTAAGCTTCACCGCCATAACCTGCTGCGAAACCATATTCACTGTTTGTATAACCGTCGTAAGTATAACCAACGTAGTCGAAGCTGAAGTTTGTACGCCATTTCAGACCCGGGATAAAGTCAATCTCGAAATATGAACGTGCTGAAGCGTTGTCGGTCATATAAGGGTATTTGTTATATTCGTTGTCGGCAACTGTGTTCCATCCACTCCATCCAGTACGGTTATTACCATAGTCATAAATCAGTTTTCCGTTATCATCAACAGCATAAGCGCCAGCTTCAGCGTCCCACTGATAAATAGGATAAATAGTCGGCATAGTGCGGAGCATCCAAACAACAGATTCACTTGAAGAACCTTCACGTTTGCTATGAGACAAGTTGATATTTGTACCAACCTTCAACCATTTGTTGACCTGATAATTCAAGTTAGCACGCGTAGTGAAACGTTCAAATTCTGAAATGGTGAAAACACCTTTATCGTTCAAGTAGCCGGCAGAAAGATAATAGTCGGCTTTCTTTGACTTACCGCTGAAATCAATATTATATTCCTGACGAAGACGAGATTTCATCAAAGCACCTCTCCAATCTCCTGAATAAAGCAATTCAGCATCAGGATTCATTTTACCGTCGAGACCAACAGGCTGGTCAATGCTGAATGGATTTATACCGAACTGGCCTGTCAGGTAAGTTGAAGCATAGTTGGCAGCGTCGCTCTGTGCATAACCGTTGTCCATATAACCATTATAAAGAGCTTGCCATGTTAACTCAGAATATTCCTGTGGTGTCAATGCACGAGGCAAATCTACAGCCAAACTTGACCAACCCCAAGATGAGCGGAAATTAATCTGGCCTTTTTCGCTGTTACCTTTCTTTGTTGTAATCATCACAACACCGTTTGCGGCACGTGAACCATACAATGCAGTTGCTGAAGCATCTTTCAAAACGGTCATTGACTCGATATCTGCCGGGTTGATTGCGTTCAGATAACCATCATAAGCAGTTCCGTCGACAACATATAATGGAGAACTTGAAGCATTCATTGAACCAATACCACGAATCATAATTGTTGCATCTTCGCCCGGCTCACCTGTAGTATTCAAAACCTGAACACCACTACTCTGTCCCTGCAAAGCCTGTGTAACATTAGAAGCTTTGATCTTTTCGAGCGCATCACTCTTTACAACAGTAGCAGAACCAGTAAAAGAAGATTTCTTTCCTGTACCGTAAGCAACTACCATGACTTCATCCAAAGCAACCAAATCTGGTTCCATTACAATCCTCATTGTCTTACCATCAATCTTTGTTTCAATAGCCTTATAGCCAAGATATGAAACTTGTAGAGATTTTGTTTTTGGTGAAACTTGAATTGTAAATTTTCCATCCATGTCAGTAATTACTCCGGTATTACTCTGCTTGTCCATAATAGACACTCCTACCATTGGTAATCCATCCTCGGAAGAAACGACAACTCCCGAAATCATCCTCTCTTGCGCTTGCAACGTTTGTGAGAATATTGCTGCAAGACCTAGCATTGGTAACAATTTCTTCATAGAATACAACTATAAAAATTAATAACTCTAAAAAAACACATAAAAAAGCACGAGTATCATTAAGAAAAAGGTTAACTCAATTCTTCTAAACAAAAACATTAATCTAAATCTCTCTTTGAACTCATAGCTTAAAATATACTGAGTAGAGTACATTTCTAAAAGTGCTTTTCATCAATCACAAATAAAATAAATTATTATTTAAAATGCAAGTTTTTATTAAAAAATACCATTAAAAATATATAATTTATAACATATACTCCCAATTATTAGTGTTTTCACACATATTTTTACCCTAGAATTATCTTTTCACAAGACAAAATTTGGAACAAACCATACATTATATATATGTAAGGAAAATCAAATAATATCTATCATTTTGATTAAAAACAAGCATTTCTACTAACCACACAAATAAAAAATCTCTCTCGTTTTTACCCCAAACAAGATATCATTCCGGATTTTTTCCGGAATAATTTCAGCAAATCCGGCAAATATCTAGAAGTAATTCCAGATAAAACTATAATTATTCTACGGTAATACTATATTTAATCATCAATACATCTATATATATTCACAGTCCAGTCCGTACATATTTTAATAAACACACTGAATCAGCCGGCAAAAAGCCTAATTTCTTATCATAATTCGCCTGGAAGAGAATAAATCACAAACATAATTCAAATATCATTTTTCCACTGACTAAGATTTTCATCCGTATATATCCATACAACCAATTTCAATACAGAAACCAAATACTGTCCAAATTACACAAACACGGCAAAAACTCTTACAAATTGAAAAAGCTAAACTCACTGAGAAGCCGACAAAATTCACAAATCTTATATTATGCCTTAAAAACACGAGCCACACGAAGTTTATTTATCAAAATGTCAAAAATTGACATTTTGACATTCCTGCTTTTTGATAAGAATATTAATATATTCCCACATTCTGAGATTTAACTAAAAAGAGAAAGGAGTTTATAGCTCATATATAAAAAAACATACTAAATTTGCAAAAGATGTAATTCTTATTTCTTAATCAAAAATTTGATATCAAATATGAAAAGAGACAACATTATTTTTGACATTATTGAAAAAGAACATCAGCGTCAGTTGAAAGGTATTGAGTTGATTGCTTCTGAAAACTTTGTAAGTGAACAAGTAATGCAGGCAATGGGAAGCTGCCTGACTAACAAATATGCCGAAGGTTATCCTGGGAAACGTTATTATGGTGGTTGCGAAGTTGTTGACCAGAGTGAAACAATTGCAATCGACAGATTGAAGAAAATATTCAATGCTGAATGGGCAAATGTTCAGCCTCATTCAGGTGCACAGGCTAACGCAGCTGTTCTTTTGGCTGTTCTTAATCCTGGTGATACTTTCCTTGGATTAAATCTGGCTCATGGCGGTCACTTGTCTCATGGTTCTGCTGTGAACAGTTCAGGTATTTTGTATCGTGCTACAGAATATAATGTAAAAGAAGAAACTGGACGCGTTGACTACGACCAGATGGAAGAAGTTGCATTGCGCGAAAAACCGAAATTGATTATCGGTGGTGGTTCTGCATATTCTCGCGACTGGGATTATAAGAGAATGAGAGAAATCGCTGACAAAGTTGGCGCTTTGCTTATGATTGACATGGCTCATCCTGCTGGTCTTATCGCTGCCGGATTATTGAACAATCCGTTGGAATATGCTCATATTGTAACTTCAACAACTCACAAAACTTTGCGTGGTCCTCGCGGTGGTATCATCCTTCTTGGCAAAGACTTTGAAAATCCTTGGGGAAAGAAAACTCCAAAAGGCGAAATCAAGAAAATGTCACAATTGCTTGATTCTGCAGTGTTCCCGGGAATCCAGGGCGGTCCGCTTGAGCATGTAATTGCTGCTAAGGCTGTTGCCTTCGGTGAAGCTTTGGAACCAGAATATAAGGAATATCAGATGCAGGTTAAGAAAAATGCTGCTACAATGGCTCAGGCATTTATCGACAAAGGCTACAAGATTATTTCCGGCGGTACTGACAACCACAGTATGTTGATTGACCTTCGCACTAAGTTCCCTGAACTTACTGGTAAAGTCGCTGAGAAAGCTTTGGTTGCTGCAGACATTACTGTCAACAAGAATATGGTTCCTTTCGACAGCAGATCAGCATTCCAGACATCTGGTATCCGCATCGGAACACCGGCGATTACAACACGCGGTGCAAAAGAAGAGTTGATGGGTGAAATCGTTGAAATGATTGATACAGTTCTTGCATCACCTGAATGCGACAAGACTATTGCTTCTGTTCGCGAAAAGGTTAATTCAATAATGAAGGAATATCCTATCTTTGCTTGGTAATATTTCAGGGGGGGGGCAAGTTGACTAGAAAACTAGTTGACGAGGTTATAATTTCTTGTCAGCTTGTATTCTTGTCAACTTGTCCCCTCGTTAACTTGTCTACTAAAAATCATAATTCATTAAACTAAAAAATCATGAAAAAGCTTTTAGCAACTTTATGTGCCGGAATGGCATTGTGCTTATTAGCTTCATGTAATGAGGAACAAGGTGTAGTGAAAGTTTACAACCAGGGAATCAACATTATTCCTGCGCCTATGAGCCTTACGCAACATGACGGCCAATTCAAGCTAAACAAAAAAACAACTTTTGGTGCAACAACTACAGAAGCAAAAACTATTGCAGAGTTCTTTGCATCTAAAATGAAGGCTGCAACTGGATATAACATTCAGGTAGCAGACAAGGGTAACATCACACTCGCAATTGACGAGTCGCTCGACGTGAATGAAGAAGGATACACTCTTGATGTTACTCCTTCGAACGTCACTGTAAAAGCTAAAACTCCTCAGGGTCTTTTCTATGGTATGCAGTCATTCATGCAGCTTTTGCCTGCCGAAATCGAAAGCGCTGAGAAAGTTGAAGGTATTGCATGGGTAGCTCCATCTGCAAGCATCAAGGACGAGCCTCGTTTCGGCTATCGTGGTATGATGATTGACCCATGTCGTCACTTTATGCCTGTTGAAGACATCAAGAAACAGATTGATGTTTTGGCATTGTTCAAAATCAACCGTCTGCACTGGCACTTGACTGAAGACCAGGGATGGCGTATTGAAATCAAGAAATATCCGAAACTGACAGAAGTAGGTTCTACTCGTATTGACGGCGAAGGAACTGAACATAAAGGTTTCTACACACAGGAAGAAATCAAGGAAGTAGTAAAATATGCTGCAGACAGATTTATCACAGTTGTTCCTGAATTGGAAATTCCGGGACACGAACTTGCTGCTATCGCTGCTTATCCTGAACTTTCATGTAAAGGCGAACCTATCACTCCACGTATAATCTGGGGTGTTGAGGATATCGTTATGTGTCCGGGTAAAGAAGATATGTTTGAATTCCTTGAAGACGTTATCGACGAAATGGTTCCTTTGTTCCCAAGCGAATATTTCCATATCGGTGGTGACGAATGTCCTAAGACTAGCTGGAAGAGCTGTCCTCTTTGCCAGAAACGAATCAGAGAAGAAGGTTTGAAAGCTGACGGAAAACATACTGCTGAAGAAAGATTGCAGAGCTATGTTATCCAGCGCATGGAAAAATATCTTGCAACTAAAGGCAAGAAAATCATCGGTTGGGACGAAATCCTTGAAGGAGGTCTTGCTCCTACAGCAACAGTTATGTCATGGCGTGGTGAAGAAGGCGGTATTGCTGCTGCATTGATGAATCACACTGTTATCATGACTCCTGGCGGAAACGGAATGTATCTTGACCATTATCAGGGCGATCCTAAAATCGAACCGGTTGCAATCGGTGGTATGACTTTGTTGGAAAAGACTTATTCTTACAATCCTGTGCCTGACACATTGGCTCAGATGGGCAAATCTGAATTTGTTCTTGGTGTTCAGGGTAATGTTTGGTCTGAATATCTTTATAATGAAGATATCCGCGAATATCGTACTTATCCTCGTATCATTGCAATTGCTGAAATCGGCTGGACTCCGGAAGACAAAAAAGATTACAAGGATTTCGAACGCCGTATAGACAATGCATATGTACGTCTTGACGAACATGATATTAATTATCATATTCCACAGCCAGAGCAGCCTAACGGTTCTTGTAATTTCGTTGCATTTACTGACAAAGCTTCTTTGGAATTTAAGACTAGTCGTCCGGTTAAAATGGTTTATACAACTGACGGAAGCGAACCAACAGAATCTTCTACTGCATATTCTGCACCTATCGAAATTACAGAAACAACTACTTTGAAAATTGCTTCTGTTCTTCCTTCAGGCAAGATGAGTCCGGTTCGTACTATCCAGGTTGAAAAACAGGCTTTGGCTCCGGCTAAGGAAGTTGCAAAGAAAGCTCCTGGTTTGAATATGGAAGTATTCGACGGAATGTATCTCAATGTAAAAGAACTTGAAGCTGCCAACAAGACTGGCAAGAAATCTGTAATCAAGGAAACTAAAGAATTGAGAAGCCAGGTTAAAACTAGCGAATCAATGCGTGGCGTAAAACAGTATGCTGCTGTTGCTAACGGTTATATTGACATTCCTGAAGATGGTGTATATTATATTTCTTCTGATTTGGAAGAAGTATGGATTGACGGCAAATTGCTGGTTAACAATGGTGGCGAAGTTAAGCGTTTCTCAAGAAATGACAACTCTGTCGCTTTGGCAAAAGGTTTGCACGAAATCAAAGCTGTATTCCTTGGCCACGTTATCGGTGGCTGGCCTTCAAACTGGAACGACGGTTCAATCAAGCTGCGCAAAGCGAACGAAGAGAAATTCTCGGCTATAACTGGTGATATGTTGTGGCATTAATAAAACAGAACCGGAATCGGCGAACTACTTCCCTGTTCCGGTTTTGACAAGATAAAACAAAAGGCTGTCTGTTTATGATTCATACAGACAGCCTTTTATATTTCTGATTTATTCTGAAGCTTTGCTTATTGCGAAACTTTAGCTCAATTCATCTTTTCAAATTTATAACCAAGACGCTTAAGTTCGATGGCTGCACCAATGCGGAACATAACATTACAAGCTTTTGCAAACACATAAAATGCAGTTTCACTCTGCGGCTCGATTTGCTCGCGGCGAATAAGAGAAACTGTTGTCTGGGCGCAACGGCGCAACATATTCTCCAAATTCTGAGCTTCATTGCTTTCAAGACGCAAGCCAAGCAAATCACGAATGATATGTTCGTCCATATCGTCGAATCCGCGTTCTCCATAATAAGAGCTGTATTCCGCTTTCGAACACATTTCCCAGTTTTTATCCCAGCCATAAGCAATTGCCAAGCCAAGATATGCTGCCCATGCTACAGAAGCGGAAGGATAATCCTTTACCTGAGGAACGGCATCAACCATATATTCCGGAGCAAGCTTATGCCACATTTCATCAATATCGTCCGACGAAAGCAAAACTCCTTCCAGCATATTGTAGGAAGTGCAAAGGCGAAGCAGCTCGTGCTGCAACATCGTTTCAAAATTATCCAAATAAACTTTATTCATATTCTATTCTATATTATTTACCAATTAAAAGGAGGAAAAAACGAAGTAGATATTATTTCATCAGCTTCCTCAAATATAACCACGATAAAACTGCGGCAACAAACATAATGCTCCAAGCCATGAAATAGCCATATTTCCATTTCAACTCCGGCATCATCTCGAAATTCATTCCCCAAACTCCAACAAGGAATGTCAGCGGAATGAATATAGTGGAAACCACAGTCAAACGCTTCATTATGGTGTTCATCTTCAAATCATTGTTTGCTATGTATAAATCCATAAGTGAAGAAACCATTTCACGACAGCTTTCAACCGTTTGGATTACAAACAGCAGCTGGTCGTATAAATCATTATAAATAGGCTTGAGTTCCGCGCTGTTGAAAACATTGTCTGCTCTGTTCATTTTCTGGAACTGTTCTTTCAGTGGCAGACTGTTTTTCCTTAATGTAATATAGTCACGGCGACGCTGCTGAATCATCAATCCAATTTTGGGAGAGTTTTGTTCCAATTCCAGCAGCTGGGCTTCGATGTCCTCGAGCAAATCTTCAGTATGGGTTGAAGCTTCCACAAGATATGAAGTCACGATATTCAATATATGAGCCAGAAGCTGTCCGCATCCGCCAACTCTGATATTAAGCAGGTTTTCCTTAATAGCTTTCTCCACATTCTCGAATATGGGACGATTGCTTTCACAGAAAGTAATCAGATTGTTTTCGGCAACCAATATGCCGATATGCTCAACCTTCAACTCTTCATTTTCATCATAGTAGCAAATGTTCAGTATTATAATATAACGATTATCATAGAACTCGATTTTTACTATATGCTGAGGAGTAAGTATGTCTTTTGCATCCAAATTATGGAAACCAAATTCTTTCACGAGCAAGCTAACTGTATCTGCATCATTGAGTCCGTTTACCTGAAGCCAGTTTGTTACTTCCGTCCTGTTTTTTAGTTGACGAAACGATTTCAGGTCTTTTATATCCTGACTGGTAAGCGTATTGGCATTATATTGGATCAGCCTGATAAATGTCGGATTCTCGTATTCTCCAATATAATCATAATGCGCAGAAAACCGGGCTGCAGAGCGTTTATGCTTTCTTATGTGATTTAATTTGCGTCTCATAAACGGAATAAGATATATTATACCCGTTGGCGGAATTAAATTGATAAAAGATTTATGAATAAAAAGTTGTGCATGTTGTTGATATTTAGTAAATTAAAGGTACCCAAACTTTTAATAGAC
>CASFJQ010000030.1 GCA_949295065.1 uncultured Parabacteroides sp.
TGTTCCCCGTACATCTACATTGGCATTGACAAATGCAACTCTTCCTTATGTATTGAAACTTGCAGATATGGATTGGGAAAAAGCTCTTGAATCTGACCCAGGTTTCAAACTAGGTCTTAACATCGTTGACGGAAAGATTGTTTATCCTGCCGTGGCAGAGGCTTTCGGGCTTGAATGTTATAGTATTTAGGTTTAGTATAAATTAAAATATCGGCTCACCTAGGTGGTTCAATCAATTCACCTAGGTGAGCCGATTAACCCACCTAGGTGGATCAAAAAAATTATGTAGTTTAACAATTTTAGTTGACTAAATAAGTCTTAATTTATATGCAAGGTTGACTCAGTTATTATTAATTTATAAAACAAGTTGTCCTTAATTTTTTATTAATAATACCTGAAAGGAAACTCTATTGTTGACATAGTTTCATGCTTTGCGGCTCTTTAGTCTATGGCCGTAAGTTTCTTCATTACTTTTCTTTCTGCGGATTAAAGAACAGTGCGAAAATCACCAGTAGTATGAAAGATGAAACGGTTGATATGATAAACAATACTGGCCAGTCGCACATGTCTCCGTCCCGGAATATGTCAATCAACCATCCGTTAGAGAGTGTTCCGATTAGGAAACCAACGCCCCACACAAGGAAGAACAACAGACCTTGTGCCCTTGCCTTCATTTCTTTAGGAGCCATATTATCTGTATATACTTGTCCGCTGACGTAGAACAGTCCAAAAATAAGACCATGGACAATGATTCCAATATAATAACACCACTGCATTCCTGTTTCAGCACCTACAAAAAATGCCAGATAACGAATACAAAGGGCAAACAGACCTAAAATCAATGTTTTCTTTATTCCTGCTTTAACCAGGATGGAAGTAGTTATTACAAGGAAGAACATTTCTGCCAATTGACCGAAGTTCAATGTAACGGTTATATTCTGAACATGTTCGTCCGCAAGAATCATAGAACCATAAACATGGTATAAGGTAAAAGGAATTATTGACAGGAAAGTCAGAATCATGAACGTACGGTAATTCTTATCCTTCATCATAGAGAACGCGCTCAAACCTGTTATATCCATAAAAGATATAGTTTTTGACTTTATTGCCGGAGGTGTGTTCGGTAGTTTTAGATTAAACAAAGCTGCAATAAAGCTGACTGCTGCTCCACAGTACATAGGCAGGTTGGTGTCGTCGAAAGCAGGAATATTCATAATATGCAATGCTACTATACTGAATATGCCGGAAGAAACCCAACCAACAGAACCGAACATTCTGATTCTTGGAAATTGTTCTGACGGAGTGTGTTGCATTGCAATCGTGCTTGTCAGACTTTGTGTAGGCATATGACATAACATCGCGCACACAACGCTGACCATCAGTAATGGGAAGCTTTCCTGCTGTGCTGCTATCAACAGGAATACTCCAGTTAACACATTAAGTACGGCAAGTATTTTTTCGGCAGAGAAATATCTGTCGGCAATAGCTCCTATAAAAGATGAACCCATCGCGCCGATAGCCATTGAACTTAGAACTAATGAAATCTGATAGACTTCAAGTTTTAATGTGTGTGATAAATAAGCTGCTAAAGGAACCCACCATACAGCGCTAAGCATATATTGCAGGAACATCATTGTACATAACTGTACTTTTGTGCTGACTTTTGTAGTTTTACTGGTACTATTCATAATAATTAGTTTTTAAGTGCTATAAATAATAAAGGTTTTATGCAAATGTAGATTCCATGTTTAATAGTGAAGACTGAAATAGTTTCTTTGTTTTTATATTTATTATCAATTTTATATTTTGTGTTTGATATGAGATAAAATATGATATTTATGAGAAAATATCTAAATATCGATTTGTTTTTTATTACTTTTAAGGCGTTAAACTTAAGTTGTTTATTATGATATTTACCATATTTACAGTAATAATTTTATTTTTTGTATCATCACAATACGTCTCATCTGAAGAGATAAATTATATTTTCAGGCATTATCAGGTGGAAAACGGATTGAGTGATAATATGGTCACCAGTTGTGTTCAGGATAACAATGGTTATATATGGCTTGGAACACGCGATGGACTTAATTGTTTTGACGGTTATAACTTTAAAGTGTATAGACATGATCCCGAAATGCAGGGAACTTTAGGCAGTAACTGGATTACAGGTTTGAACTGTGATAAGGACGGAAACTTGTGGGTAGGAACATTTTCCGGTTTGTTCTGTTTCAAGCAAGAAAAAGAGATGTTCAGCATTTTGCCAATAACAGCGGATAAAAGAATTGACCGTTTCCTTTTTGATAATGACAACCGCCTCTGGGTTCTTATGGAAGGAAATCTTATTAGATTTGATTTGTCATTGGACCAATATAAAATATATTCACATCCGGAGCAGTTCTCTTATACTTCATTAAGCCTGACAGCAAATGGGAAACTGTGGGTTGGCGACAGTAACGGTTCTCTATCTATTATTGAAGAAGATGGAACAGTTCAGTCGTATTCATTATTTGAGAATTCTGAACCTCGGAAAATACTACATTTATGTTCTTCTTCGTATAATAACAGCATTTTTGTGGCATATGAGCATGATGATATAAAAATCTGGGATACCGATTCTCTTAAAGTACAGGATTTGAATATACAGAGTTCAAATAATATAACATTCCTGATAAACTGCTTTCTTCAAATAGATGAAAATGAATTGTGGATAGGAACTGATTCAGGTTTGATAATATATTATTTGAATACGGGGAAATATAAAAGAGTGATGCAAGATCCTTTAGATCCTAATTCTCTGTCCAGCCAGTATATTTCGGCATTTTGCAGAGATAGAGAGAATGGGATATGGATTTGCTTCCATCAGAGCGGAGTAAATTATTGCTCTCCGTTCCACCCTTTCAGAATTCATTATCCTGGTGATAGTTTCAACCTTATGCAAGGAGAAGTTGTCCGTGATATCTGCAAGGATAAATATGGAAATATATGGCTTGGAACGGAAGATGCCGGAATTAATTGCATGGACAAACAAACAGGAGCATTCTCCAATTATCGTCCTGGAGGAAACGGAGGAATTGCTCATACAAATATTCGTGGTTTGGCGGTTTCAGATAATGATTTGTGGATTGGCCATGTTATACACGGTATCGACAGGATGGATATAAACACTCGTAAAGTAATAAAACGCTATTCTCTTCTGAAAGACTCGACAGGAACCAAGAACAGTTCGGTCCGCTGTATAAAAGTTTTGCAGGAAGGAGATATATATGTGGGAACAGACGATGGTGTGTTCAAGTATGACTATCTAAACGATTGCTTTAAATTTATGCATCAGTTTCCAGAATATTCTGTAAGATGTATTTATGAAGACCGGTTGGGGCGAGTATGGACAGGAATGTTCAACCGCAGTTTCTATTATGACCCGATGAGTAATGCCGGAATGTATTTGCCATACGATAAGTTGAACACTCAGAGACATAACCTGGTAAATGACATTTGTGAGGATACGGACGGAAATATGTGGTTTGCAACTCTCGAAGGTGTGATTAAATATGATTTCCAGACTGGCGAATCCATTCATTATACAGTAAAAGATGGTATGCCTAGCAATGTAGTGTTCCGTATATTGCGTGATAATGACAGATGCTTTTGGATAAGTACGGCAAATGGATTGGTAAGATTTGATTCAAAAACAGAACAAATCACAACATTCACTGAAAACCATGGATTGATATCAAGACAGTTCAATGAAAATTCAGCCTTTAAGGATTCCGATGAGAATTTCTATTTTGGCTCAGTTAAAGGTTTTGTACATTTCAGACCTGAAGATGTGAGAATGGACGTACGCCATGCAAAAGTGTATCTTCACACATTGGAACTTGACAATGGGAAAAGAGTCATAAATATTCCTTCCGAGTCATCCGGGCAGAAAATAGAATTAGGACATGAAGAATCTACTTTCAGCATTAATTTCTCAACATTGGATTTTATTGCTCCGGCTTCTGTTAAATATGCATACAGGCTGAATGGAAGTAACCAAAGTTGGATTGAGATTGGAGGCAGAAATACAGTATATTTTGCCAACCTTTCGCCCGGAGATTATGTTTTTGAAGTGAAAGCCACAGATTTCTCAAATCATTGGAGCGATGAAGTTACCTCTTTGAATATAGCCATTCTTCCTGCATGGTGGCAATCCACATTTGCCAGATTTATGTTTGTAATTATCATATTCGTTATGATAATCTCTTTTATATACCGGTGGAAAGCCAAGGCAAAGAGAGAGATGGCATATAATATGCAATTGTTTGAAGACAAAAAGGAAAAGGAATTGTATCAGTCAAAGATAGATTTCTTTATCAATATTGCCCACGAGATACGAACTCCGCTTACGCTGATTAAGAATCCGTTGGAAAAGATTATCATGTCGAATGTAATTCAGGGAAAAGAATCCGAATCTCTTCGTTTGATGAACAGGAATGTTACCCGCCTTATGTCACTTGTAAACCAGCTGCTGGATTTCCGAAAGACTGAAACCGACGGCTACAAGTTGAGTTTTGTGCGTACTGATATGATAGCTCTATTAAAGGAAAATGTTAAATTCTTCAGAGAATCTGCTGCCGAAAACAATCTTCTTCTGAATATTGATTGTACGATGGATGAGCTTTATGCATATGTTGACCGTGAAGCTGTAACCAAGATTTTCAGTAATCTTCTTCTGAATGCTATCAAATATGCTCAGCATAGCATAGTTATACGTGTTTCAATGAATGAAGAATATGACAGTTTCTCGATTGATTTCATTAACGACGGAAAGCCAGTTCCTCCGGAATTGAGGGAGAAAATATTCGAACCGTTCTATAGGGTTGAGGTAAATACTGAAGGGAAAACGGGAACAGGACTGGGTCTTCCGTTTGCCCGTTCTTTGGCGGAAATGCATAACGGCTCTTTGACTTTGGAAACTTATGCTGCAAACGAAGGGCTGACAATGTTCCGACTGGTTCTTCCTTTACATTTGCCTGAATCTATTCATACAGAAGAGAATTCATCTTTATCGGGTGAAGCTGAATTATCATTACGTTTCGAGGAAGGCCGTCCAGCAGTTCTTGTAGTTGAGGATAATGGCGAAATGCGTAAATTCGTTGCTGAGGAAGTAAACACATTATATAATGTATATGTTGCCGAAAACGGTAAAGTTGCAACAGAAATATTAGGGAAAGAAAGTGTTCAACTGGTGATAAGTGATGTTATGATGCCGGTTATGGATGGTTTGGAATTGCTGCACTTTATAAAGTCTAATGAAGAATATACACATATTCCGGTGATACTTCTCACGGCAAAGACCACTGCCAGGTCGCATCTCGAGGGATTGGAACATGGTGCCGATGCCTATATTGACAAACCATTTTCCATGCCTTTACTTATGGCACAGATTTCCAATCTTATCTCAAACAGGGATAATATAAGGAAATTCTATTTCAAGTCGCCGATAGCCAATATGAAATCTATTGCTTATTCCAAAACGGACGAGAAATTCCTTGACAAGCTCAACACCATCATTAATGATAATATGAGAAATCCAGACTTTGATGTTAATATGCTTGCCGAAATGATGAATATCAGCCGACCTACTTTGTACAGGAAAGTCCGCTCAATATCGGATTTGACACCGAATGACTTGATAAAGATGGCACGTCTGAAAAAATCAGCCGAATTGCTTCTTGCTGGAGAAATGAAGATATATGAAATAGCCGAAGCTGTTGGTTTCAGCTCCCAGTCTTATTTCTGGTCAGCATTCATAAAAGAATTTGGAGTTAGTCCGTCGAAGTATGTGAAGGATAATATGGGGAAGGAATAGTGTGCCCTTTTCTATGATGTGACATAGTTATAATACTTCGTTACATACATTTTATGATAGTAAATATTGATTTTATGCATTCGAAACATGAAATAGAAAAGAACTTATAAACTCAAAAACTCAAAAACTTAAAATATATGAACAAAAAATTCCTCTTAACAGCCTTTTCTCTTTTTTCCTGTGCATTAATTAACGCCCAGGAATTCAAACTAGGCGAAAAAGGCTATTTCTCGAATTATGGTGTGGACGTTATGGCTTTCGATGATATTTATCCCGAAGGTCATCAGGGCGGAGTAAGTATCATTATACACGGACACCGAATTGCAACAAACGGAGATATCAGATTGGAGCATACTCCGGGACAGTGGCAGCCGGTGCCAAAGCAGCGCAACAGAACTGTTGATGAGAAAAATAATGAAATAGTCAGCTATATGAGTTATCCGGATTCTTCCCGTCATATGGTTGGTTTCAATCCTATGATTTATCCGGATTTGCATTTTAATTATACGGTTCGAGTGAAAGGAGAAGGAAATTCTGTCCGTGTAACAGTTGATTTGGACCGTCCGATTCCTGCAGAATATGCCGGAAAGGTTGGTTTCAATATGGAATTGTTCCCAGGCGCCTTGTTTGGAAAATCCTGGCTTATGGACGGACAAAGCGGAATATTCCCGCGACAGCCGAACGGGCCAACCCAGCAATGGGATTCAAATATAGATAAGGCTTGGGATAACAATAAGATGAAAAAAACTCCGGGCGACATTGCTGATTTCAACAAGCTTGCTAGAAAAGACGGATATAATCCTATAATAGCAGATGATATTGTTTCCGAACCTTATGCCATAGGTAAAAGTTTCACTGTTTGTCCGGAGGATGAATATAGCAGATTCACTATTGTATCAGAAAAATCTGATTTGAAACTTTATGACGGAAGAATGAATCATAACAATGGATGGTTTGTGGTTCATTGTGATATTCCTGCCGGAGCAACAACTGCTGCTGTAAGTTGGGTGATAACTCCTAATGTGGAAAAAGATTGGGTTTACAGTCCTGTGATACAGACTTCTCAAGTTGGATATCATCCTTCTCAGTCGAAAGTTGCCGTAATAGAGCTGGATAAGAGAGATATGGAAATCAAGACAGCTCAACTTTTCAGATTAGGCAAGAATGGACGTGAAAAGGTGGCAGACATCAAACCTGAACGATGGGGAAATTTCTTGAGATACAATTATCTTAAATGTGATTTCACGGGCATAAAGGATGAAGGCATGTATCAGATACAGTATGGAGATTCACAATCCACACTGTTCCGCATTGCAAAAGATGTTTACGATCGTGGAGTATGGCAGCCGGTATTGGAATATTTCCTTTCGGTTCAGATGTGCCATATGCGTGTAAACGAGAAATATAGAGTATGGCACGATTTCTGTCATCTCGACGATGCCCGTATGGCTCCTGCTCTTAATCATATTGACGGTTATCGTCAGGATGATAATACCCGAACAAAATATAAACCGGGAGATTTTGTTCCCGGTCTGAATCGTGGCGGTTGGCATGATGCCGGCGATTTTGACTTGCGTGTTGAATCTCAAAGTGGTGAATCTTACATTCTTGCCTTGGCACACGAAGCTTTCGGCGTTGATTATGATGCAACATCTATTGACCAGAATAAGCTTGTAACGGAAATACATCAGCCGGATGGAAAATCGGATTTGCTTCAGCAGGTTGAGCATGGTGCGCTTTCAGTTGTTGGCGGATACCGTGCGTTGGGCCGTCTCTACAGAGGTATTATCTGTAATGACTTGCGTCAGTATGTCCTTTTGGGAGATGCAGGTAGTATGACGGATAATGTAAAAGGAAATGATGATGACCGTTGGGTTTTCACTGAAGACAATCCACCGAGGGAGTTGACTACGGCAGCTCATTTGGCAGCGGTGTCGCGTGTGTTGAAAGGCTTCAATGATACATTGAGCGTACAGTCTCTTGACGTTGCGAGAGAATTATTCAAAGTAACTCGTGAAGATAATAAATCAACAAGTGCTAAGATTCATGCTGCAGTAGAACTTTATCTGACTACCGGCGAAGATGTATATAAATCTTATCTCCTTTCAAAACAGGATTATATTGTTGAGAATATCGACAGAGTTGCCTGGTTCCTGGGGCGTGCAGACAAAGCAATGGCTGATGCTAAATTCTCGAAAGCAATTAGAAAAGCATTGGTTGGATATAGCAAGAGGATAGAAGAGCAAGGTGCTGAAACTCCGTATGGAATTCCATATCGTCCGCATATCTGGGGTGCAGGTTGGGGAATACAATCTTTTGGTTTCAACCAGTATTTCTTGAACAAGAGTTATCCGGATTTGTTCAAGTCTGATTATATTTTCAATGCTTTGAATTTTGTTTTGGGTTGTCATCCTGGTAGCAACACTGCTTCATTTGCATCTGGTGTTGGTGCAGTTTCTGCAACTGTCGGATATGGACTTAACCGTGCGGACTGGTCGTATATTCCTGGTGGTGTAATTTCAGGAACAGCTCTTATACGCCCGGACTTCCCGGAATTGCTTACATTCCCATTCTTGTGGCAACAGACAGAATATGTGCTTGGCGGTGGTTCTTCTCACTATATGTTCCTTGTCCTTGCAGCGCAACAATTACTTAAATAATCTATGAAGCTAAGTATATATTCTTAAAACTAAGTCTTGGTTTTTATAAATCAAGACTTAGTTTTTATAAATTAAGATTCAGTTTTTATGAACTAAGGCTTAGTTTTAATATTAGGATATATTCTTCAAAGCTTGTTTTACTTATTTATTATCGACAAAAGGTTATATAGACAACATATAAATATATATTATAATGCGACTGATTTCAATGATAATATGTCTTGCCTGTGCATTATTTTCATGCAGTGATAATACAAAAGTTAAACCTTCAGAATTAAAGGAAGAGATAACCTCTGATTTAAAAGGAAATATATTGGAATTCTGGAGTAAATATTCGCCGGATGGCAAAGATGGTTTCTGAATGCATGGAAACTTTCCGGCGATGAGCGTTATTACGACTCTGCTATCCGTACATGGAATTGGATAAAGACTTATATGATTGACAGTGAATATGGTGAGTGGTATGGCACAGTGTCTCCGGAAAATATCCCGGTTAAAGACGGTCAAAAGTGCAGTATGTGGCGATGTCCTTACCACAACAGCCGTATGGGATATGAAGTAATCAGATTGCTTGAGTAATATATTAGGACGAAGGTGAATGAGGAAATTCACCTTCGCCATTAAATTATTGTTTGTTGAGTTCAAAAACTATAGTTTTATTCTTCTCAATCCATTCATTAACCTCTTTGACAACATCGGAATATTCATTCTTCTTACCTAAAGTTTGGAAGTCAGTCAAAGGATTTTTATCAATTATTGCTTCGTAAAGTTCATCAATCGAAGGAGCTCTTTTCATTTTGCTATACTCTTCATAAGTATATTTCAGAAAAGCAACATTCTTGTTGATGCCTTTGTTGTCCAGCCAATATCCTTGTTTCAGAGGAACAGGTAGTCGCAGAGAATTGCCATATTTCAAGTCGTTAGGATGAGGATAAGATACGATTCTTTCCTTTTTATTATCCATAATTACCGGAACAAGATTTGAGTAATCTTTCTTTGTCTTGTATATGCATACAACCGGTAAGGCTGCAGATATTGAATTTATATTCTCTACTTTATTATTTGATTCAGACTGTAACTCTTTAGAAGATTTACAAGACATCATTCCTATAATAAATAATAGAAATATTGGGAAAATCAGTTTTATCATAAACAGTCGAAACGCTTACATTTGTTAATAAGATAATAATCCAGTATAGTCATTGCTGCCATAGATTCAACGATAGGCACAGCTCTTGGCAAAACGCAAGGGTCGTGTCTTCCGCGAGCCTTAAGAATTGTTTCATTTCCTTCAGTATCCACTGTGTTTTGTTCCATTAGCAATGTTGCTACAGATTTGAAAGCGACACGGAAATAAATATCCTGACCGTTGGAAATACCGCCTTGAATACCTCCGGAATTATTTGTGCGTGTACTAATCTTTCCGTTATCGTTGAAGAAAGAGTCGTTTCTTTCAGAGCCTCTGTATAGAGCCGCATCGAATCCGTCGCCATATTCAAATCCTTTTACAGCATTTATACTCAGCATGGCATTGCCAAGTGCTGCGTGAAGTTTTCCGAATACCGGTTCGCCCAAACCGGCAGGAACACCTTTTATCACACCAGTGATAATTCCTCCGATTGTATCGCCTGAGGCTTTTACGGAAGCGATAAGCTCTTCCATTTCCTTTGCCTTTTCCTGGTCGGGACAGCGAACAGGATTGTCCTCGATAGTGTTAAGGTCATAATCCTTATATGTTCCGCTCAAACATATAGAACCGACCTGAGATGTATAAGCAAATATCTCTATACCAAGCTGTGAAAGTATTTGTTTCGCAATCGCACCAGCTACGCAACGTGAAATGGTTTCGCGTGCAGATGAGCGACCTCCGCCTCGAGGGTCGCGGATTCCATATTTAGTATAATAACCGAAATCAGCGTGCGACGGACGGAAAACTTGTTTCATATTGTCGTAGTCGGATGAATGCTGATTCTTGTTCCATACAATAAAACCAATTGGAGTTCCGGTTGTTTTGCCCTCATATATTCCGGAAAGGAATTGCACTTCATCGTCTTCCTTTCGTGGAGTTGTGATACGTGATTGTCCAGGTTTTCTTCTGTTAAGCTCTTTTTGGATAAAATCCATATCAAGAGTTATCCCTGCAGGACAACCGTCGATGACTCCACCGATTCCCTGTCCGTGAGATTCTCCGAATGAAGTCAATCTGAATATATTGCCAAATGTGTTCACGATAATTGAATTTAAAATGATAAGAATTGAGTAGTAAAAAGAAAAGTCCACAAATAACCAGCAGATAAAGTTAAATGCTGCTCATTTGCGGACTTTATTCAAATATCTGGAGCTAAATGCTTATTAATGGCAACCACTACAGCCACCGCATCCGGCTTCGCTGTCACTTCCGCAACCGCCTCCGCAATCACCGCAACCGCAACCACAACCGCCTGCCGGAGCTGCGAAAGCTGCAATTTCTTCTGCAGTAGCTTCATGAACATCAATTACTTCGCCGCTGAAGTGAAGAGTTTCTCCTGCCAACGGATGATTGAAGTCCATAATAACAACATCTTCCTTAACTTCAAGAACAGAACCGTTCAAACGGTTTCCTTCTGCATCCATCATAGGAACAGTGTTTCCTTCTTTTATCATTTCTGAATCGAATTTGCCGTCAACTTCGAATATATTCTTTGGCAAATCCAATACATGATTTTCGTCATATTCTCCGTACGCATCAGCCGGAGCGATGGTGAAATCGAATTTTGAACCAACTTCCAAACCTGAAAGAGCTGCTTCAAAAGCAGGAATCATCATTCCTGTTCCGAATATGAATTTCAAAGGAACTTCGCGTGTTGCCTTTTCCATCAATTCACGTTCTTCGCCTTCGCCTACGTTCAAATCATAAGTGACCGCAACGTACATGTTTTCTGCAATTTTCATAATGAAATTGTTGTTTATAGAATTAATAAAATCTTGTCTGTCAATATTTGAATAATCACATTGCGTGCAAATATACGGAAAGGTATGCGCAGAGGCAAATGAAAAAACTTGTTTTTAATTTGAATTGCCCCGGCATGGTCCATTATTTACTATTGACTGCCTTTTCCAAAGCCTTCAATGCTGTAATAAGCGTTGCTCTTGGACAGCCGATGTTCAGACGCATATGGCCTTCACCGCCCGGACCAAATATACTTCCGTCGTTCAATGCCAGACCTGCTTTGTTCTGGAACAAATCTTTAAGCTCTTCTTGAGAAAGGTTCATATCGCGGCAATCCAACCAAATCAAGAAAGAAGCCTGAGGCTGGAATACTTTTATTTTTGGCATATGAGCTTTCAGATATTCATCTACAACTCTGATGTTTTCCATAACATACATACGCAACTGCTGCAACCATTCTGCTCCATAAGTGTATGCAGCTATTGTAGCTTCATATGCAAATATAGTTCCGGCATTGAATTCTCCAGCTTCAAGGTAAGAATAGAATTTTTCTCTTATTTCTTCATTTGGAACAATTGAATATGAACTTACAATTCCTGCGATGTTGAAAGTTTTGCTTGGAGCCATGAATGTGATACTGCAGTTTGCAGCATCTTCCGAAACTGAAGCAAACGGATGATGTTTTGCCTGAGGGAAAGCTAGTTCAGAATGTATTTCATCGGAAATAACAAGAATATTGTGCCTTTTGCATATTTCCGCAAGTTTAATCAATGTGTCTTTTCCCCAAACAGTGCCTCCAGGGTTATGAGGATTTGACAAAATAAGGACTTTACATTTGTCGTCGATTATGGATTCCAACTGGTCGAAATCCATTTCATAAGTGCCGTTTGCCTCTTTCAAAGGGTTGAAGACGATTTCTCTCTTCATCTCAGTAGGGACAATACGGAATGGATGATATACAGGCGGCTGTATGATTACTTTATCTCCAGGTTTTGTGAAGCACTGGACAACAAAACCTATACCTTTGACAATACCTGGAATGTAGCTGAGCCATTCTTTCTTTATCTTCCAATTATGTTTGTAGTTTACCCAGTCAATTATACTATTGTAATATTCGTCACTGGCTATTGTATATCCGAATATTGGATGTTCGCATCTTTTTTTCAATGCGTCAACTATAAAATCAGGAGTTGCAAAATCCATATCTGCAACCCATAGAGGAATCAGGTCTTTGTTCCCGAAGTTTTCCTGCAGACCGTCATATTTAACACAAGAAGTTCCTCTTCGTTCTATGATTTCATCAAAGTTATATAGTTTCATTTTGTAGATGATTGTTTTTAGGTTTGCCAAAATTACAAATTTTTCTTTACAAATGAATATCTGTCACAATTCTCTGTATTTTAATGCAAACTTCAAGAACGAAGAGGAACTTTAAATTAATTCAAAACTTTCACCAGTTAAAGAGTAATAGTCTCTTTTAGAGGTAAAGATTCTGAAGAATTACCTGCCATAATTTCAAATTCTCCCGGCTCCAATTTCCATTTACCATCGCCCTGGTATATTTCAAGTTCTTTTTTGTCAATGAAGAGTTCGATGTCTTTTGTTTCGCCTGCTTTGATATTCACACGCTTGAATGCCTTAAGCTGTTTTTCAGGAGTGCTGTGTGAAGCGACAACATCTTTTACATAAATCTGTACAACTTCGTCACCATCAACTTTTCCGGTATTTTTCACTGAAACACGAACTTTGATATTAGTTTCACTAGGAATAACTTCCATTTTGTCATAAGCAAAAGTTGTATAGCTCAATCCATAACCGAACGGATAAAGAGGTTTAGCATCACCTTCGATATAATCGCGTCGGTTAGCTCCACGTTTAGGATTGTAGAATACAGGAAGCTGACCAACATTCTTAGGAACTGAAATAGCCAATCTACCCGCAGGATTGTAGTCGCCAAACAGAACATCGGCGATTGCATTTCCTCCTTCTTCACCCGGATACCAAGCATCAAGTATAGCATCTGCTTTTTCTTCGCAATCGTTTATGGCAAGAGGTCTTCCTTTGATAAGAACAACAACCAGAGGTTTGCCTGTTGATTTCATCAGCTCCAACAGCTCATTTTGTCTTCCGAGAAGGTCAAGCGTGCAACGGTCGTTACCTTCGCCGCTATCCATATCACTTAATTCGTTTTTGCTCGCTTTCGCTGCACCTGTAGCTTCAAACTCGGCTGAGAAATCTCTTGCACTTGAACCACCGAGAACCAACACAATAGCATCGCTTTTCTTGGCAACAGCTTCAGCTTCAGCAAAACCTTCGTTTGACATATCGCGGATTGCACAACCTTTTGCGTAGTTTACTTCAGTGTTTGCCGAAACAGCATTACGGACACCTTGCAAAACAGTGATAACCGAACCTTCAGCCTGTGGAGCAGTGTAGTCGCCCAACATATTATAAGGTGTGTTTGCATTAGGGCCGATAACGGCAATAGATTTTATCTCCTTATTAAGAGGCAGAACATTGTTGTCATTCTTCAGAAGAATAACAGACTGGCGTGCGACTTCTCTTGCCAAAGCTCTGTGTTCGTTTCTTTCGTTTTCTGTCAGATAATTCTTTGTGTCCAAAATAGGATTGTCAAACAGATTCATATTGAATTTCAGGGTAAGAAGCTTTCTTACAGCATCATCCAGTTTGCTTTCCTGTATTTTGCCTTCTTTTACAAGAGCTGTAAGATGACGGAAAGCCTGACCGCCAAGGTCTGATTCAACTCCTGCGTTGAAAGCAATCTCTGCTGCTTCTTTCAGATTTGCGGCAACGCCATGTCCTGTCATACCGTCGATAGAGAAAAGGTCCGAAACAACAAAACCTTTGAATCCCCATTCATCTTTCAGTATATCAGTAAGAAGTTCTTTATTTCCGGTACAAGGCACACCGTCAATTTCGTTATAAGATGTCATTATAGACAAAAGTCCTGCGTCCACAACTTTACGGAACGGTGGGAGAATCACTTCTCTCAACTCGTTTTCTCCGAGATGGGCAGCGCCACCGTTATGTCCGCCTTCGGTCCATCCGTATGCAGTGAAATGTTTTACAGTTGAAATCACAGGATAATCAGGATTGTTCTGCATACCTTCAACAACAGCTTTGCCAATTTCTCCTGCAAGGTAAGTGTCTTCGCCAAAACCTTCTTCAACTCTCGACCATCTTGGGTCACGTGCCAAATCCACCACCGGGCCATATCCGATATGTCCACCTTGTTTTCTCACTTCCTTAGCCTGTGCTTCTCCAAGCTGACGCATCAGGTCCGGATTCCATGTAGAAGCCTGTCCTATTCCGGTAGGGAATGCAGTAGCACCGATAGCCATATGTCCGTGAGGACATTCCTCTGCCAAAAACATAGGAATTCCTAATCGCGTATTTTCAATGCAATATTTTTGCAGCAAATTGCTAGCTTCAATTGCATACTGTGGATTAAGTCCGTTTTTCAGAGTTTTCTGAGTCCAAGGATCGGCACGCATAAATCCCCAAAGGCTGCCTGTGCCATGTTCCACTACAACCTTGTGAGCTTCTTCGGTAAGTTTGATATTCTTTCCGGCCCTTTCATACAAAGGCCAACCGAATTCGTTGAGCAACTGTCCGACTTTTTCTTCAAGAGTCATTTGCTGCATCAGGTCGTCAACTCGTTTATCTACGGGTTGTTTTGGGTCTTCATAAATATCTTTTTTGTTGTTCTTGTTGAAATCTATCCAGCCTTTCTGGTAGATTTTGGATTTAGTTGTGGCTGCATTAGCCATTGTTGCAACTCCCAGTAAGGAGCAAACGATGATAGATGTTAATTTCATTTTATTGCTTGATGATTTTAGGTGTTTTAATTTATGATTGCAAATATACGCCTTTTTATTGATTATGGCAAAAAAAAGTTTTGTTTATAAGTGTTTTATCTTATTGTAAAATACGCTTTTGTGAAATTGTTTATGTGACAATAAGTGTGATGGCGCAAAGAAACATGCTGATAAGTAAGATTTATAGTTTCTGACGTGCCGAAATAATGTCAGATTTCTTCCGAAAGCAATTGTTTTTTCTTCCGAAACAAATTTCATTTTCTTCCGAATGTAATTTGGATTTCTTTCGGATGTAAATTGCAGAGATTCCGAACGTATGTTTTCTCTAAAAAATGTCGGCATTTTTAGCAATGCAGCTCGGTGCTAGTTTTTAACTGCTTGTTAAGCTTGCGAAACTTCAATAAAGTTATATAAAAGAATGTAATGACAGAGCGAGGAGACATAGTTTTGTGAAGGCTTTTGTGTAATTTTGCATTATAATTATAACATTCCACATAATTGTGGATTTTTTACTCATTGTAATATTTCCTTGATTAGGGTGGAGAAAAATATATATGTTGTAAATGTCTTGAAAATAAGGAGTTTGTTCTTTATTGGAATATTGTTGGATTTTTTGGTACAATATTTTCAATACTTGGTTTTATGAAAGAGGAACATATTGAGTTCCGTAATAAGCACTAAAAAATAATTCATAAGTTTATATATACTAAAAGTGTAGTATGGTGAATAGACGTTTTTTCTGGCTAACATTTGGAGTATTAGCCTTATCTATCCTATTTACAGGATGCCGACATAAAGAAGAGCCTCAGTTGCCAATCGTTGTAGTGGATAAACCTGCCAAAGAGGATGTCCAGATTTTCGGAGAATATGTCGGACGAATAAGAGCCTCAAGTTTCGTTGAAGTTCATGCAAGAGTGGAAGGCTACCTTGAAAAAATGATGTTCGAAGAAGGAAAGAAGGTCAAACAAGGCGACCCTTTGTTTATTATAAGTCCTGCTTTTTATAAAGCGAAAGTAGCTAAAGCCAGTGCGCAGCTCAAGAAAGATGAAGTTTCGGCTGCCAAGGCTCAAAGAGATGTAGAACGTCTTACTCCGCTATATGAACAGCACGCAGCCAGCCAGCTCGACCTGGACAATGCTATTGCGGCAAAGGAAAATGCCGAGGCTAACATTGCTATGAGCAAGGCAGACCTTGACCAGGCTTTACTGGAACTTAGTTATACGACAGTTACATCTCCGATTTCCGGTTATGTAAGTGAACGCTATGTTGATATAGGAACTCTTGTCGGACCGGGTGCAAAGTCGAAGCTGGTATCTGTTGTGAAAAGTGATACTGTAGATGTTGATTTCAAAATGACAGCTTTGGATTATCTGCGTGCAGAACGACGCAATATCAAATTTGGCGAACAGGACACAACACGCTCTTGGCAGCAGACTGTTTCGGTTACTTTGGCTGATAATTCAGAATATCCGGTGAAAGGTATTGTGGATTTCGCCGATCCTCAGGTTGACCCTCAGACAGGTACGTTCGGTGTACGTGCCGAGTTGCCTAATCCGGACCGTAAACTTCTGCCGGGACAGTTCACCCGCGTTAAACTTCTTTTGGATGTGAGAGAGCGTGCAATAGTTGTTCCACGTAAATCATTGTCTATTGAGAAAGGAGGAGCTTTCATCTATGTCATCAGACGTGACGATGTAGCTGAAAAACGCTTTGTCCAGATTGGTCCGGAAATCGGAAACAACGTAGTTATTGAGAGAGGACTTGGCGAGAATGAACGTGTAGTGATAGAAGGTTATCATAAACTGGTCCCTGGTGCAAAAGTCCATGCTGTATCTGCAGGAGATGAAAAAGCTATCCAGGCACTAAGAGAAGAGGAGGAAAATCAATGAAACCAGGATTTTTTATAGATCGTCCGGTTTTTTCAACGGTACTTTCTTTACTGATTGTCATTGTTGGTATAATCGGTCTGTTTCTGTTGCCTGTGGACCAGTATCCACAGATAACTCCGCCTGTGGTTAAAGTCAGTGCAACATATCCCGGAGCAAGCGCGCTTACAGTTTCCCAGGCAGTAGCTACGCCAATTGAACAGGAGCTTAACGGAACGCCGGGAATGATATACATGCAAAGTAGCAGTTCCAATTCAGGAAGCTTGAGCGTTACTGTCACTTTTGATGTTTCGTCGGATCCTGATTTGGCAGCAGTTGAGGTTCAGAACCGTATAAAACTGGCAGAAAGCCGTTTGCCGGCTGAAGTTATTCAGAATGGTATCACTGTTGAAAAGCAGTCTCCGAGCCAGTTAATGACGTTGACACTTATGTCCGACGACCCGAAGTTTGATGAAATTTATCTGAGTAACTTCGCTACGATCAACGTGCTCGATGTTATACGCCGTATTCCGGGCGTAGGCCGTGTGTCAAATATTGGTGGACGTTATTATGGTATGCAGATATGGGTATATCCGGACCGCCTTGCGAATATGGGACTTACTGTCCAGGATTTGCAGAATGCTTTGAAAGACCAGAACCGTGAGTCGGCAGCAGGCGAATTAGGTAAACAGCCGGTTCTTGACGTAGATATCACTTTGCCTGTTACTGCGCCTGGACGCCTTTCCACAGTTGAGGAATTTGAGGATATAGTTGTCCGTGCCAATCCGGACGGTTCAATAGTAAGAATGCGTGATGTTGCCCGTGTGTCTCTCGAAGCAGCGTCGTACACAACCGAAAGTGGTATTAACGGAAAAAACGCTGCAGTTCTTGCTATATACATGCTTCCAGGAGCAAATGCTATGGAAGTAGCCGAGAATGTTAAATCAGAGATGAGGGAGATAAGCAAAAACTTCCCTGAAGGACTTGAATACAATTTCCCTTTTGATATGACTGAGTATATTTCACAGTCAATCCATGAAGTTTACAAAACTCTGTTTGAAGCATTGTTTCTTGTAGTCCTTGTAGTGTTCCTGTCGTTGCAGAACTGGCGTGCGGCATTGATACCGACTATAGCCGTTCCGATTTCCTTGATAGGAACATTCGGTTTCATGCTGATTTTCGGTTTTTCATTGAATATGTTGACTCTGCTGGGTCTGATTCTGGCAATCGGTATTGTTGTGGATGATGCAATTGTGGTTGTGGAAAATGTGGAACGAATAATGGAGGAAGAACATCTCTCAGCCCGGGAAGCAACACATAAGGCTATGGGTGAACTTTCCGGAGCTTTGATTGCAACATCAATGGTGTTGGCGGCAGTGTTTGTTCCTGTAAGTTTTCTAGGCGGAATTACCGGACAGTTGTATCGCCAGTTCTCTGTGACAATTGCTGTGTCTGTATTGCTATCTACTGTTGTTGCGCTGACATTGAGTCCTGCGATGTGTGCTATAATACTTCGTCCGTCAAGCGGAAAGAAGAATATAGTTTTCCGTATGATAAACTATTGGCTGTTTGTCGGCAACAAACGCTATGGTGGAATATTGTCTAAAGTCATGAAATATCCGCGCAGGGTAATTGCCGGTTTCGGAATGGTTCTGGTGGCTATATTCGTGCTCAACCGAGCATTGCCTACAAGTTTTATTCCGGAGGAGGACCAGGGATATTTCTCTGTCGAGCTTGAATTACCCGAAGGTGCGACTATGGAGCGTATGCGCGAAGTAACCAACAGGGCAATAGATTTCATAGCAAAACAGCCGGCAGTCGCATATGTGCAGAATGTCACTGGTAGCAGTAGCCGCATAGGTTCGTCTCAATCCAGAGCTACTCTCACAGTCATCCTCAAACCGTGGGAAGAAAGAAAGTCTTCCAACATGAAAGTGGAGGATGTGATGGAAATCACTCGCAAGGAACTTTATTATTATCCTGAAGTGAAAGCTTATGTTACACGTCCGCCTGTAATTCCTGGTCTTGGAGAAAGCGGCGGTCTGGAAATGCAGCTTGAGGCGCGTGGGGAAACAAGCTGGGAGAATCTGGTGAGTGCTACGGATACATTCCTGTATTATGCATCACTGGCTCCAGAACTGGAAAGTGTTTCTTCTGCTTTGCAGGCAGAGATTCCGCAATTGTATTTTGATGTGAATCGCGACAGAGCCAAACTTCTTGGTATTCCGTTGGCTGATATATTCTCAACAATGAAGGCATATCTTGGTTCTGTGTATGTGAACGACTTCAATATGTTCAACCGTATTTATAGAGTGTATATCCAGGCAGAAGCGCCATATCGTGCCAACAAGGACAATATCGGCCTGTTCTTTGTCAAGACAAGCAAAGGTGCCATGGTTCCTCTGACAGCACTTGGAACTACTGAATATACAACCGGTCCGGGAACAATCAAACGTTTCAATATGTTCAACACCGCATCCATAAATGCTGTCGCAGCATCCGGATACAGTACAGGCGAAGCGATGGAAGCTATGGAAAGAATAGCAAAAGAACATTTGCCCGAAAACATAGCAGTTGAGTGGAGCGGTTTGTCATATCAGGAAAAGAAAGCCGGAGGTCAAACAGGATTTGTGCTGGCGTTGGTGTTCCTTTTCGTATTCCTGTTCCTTGCCGCGCAGTATGAAAGCTGGATTGTCCCTATTGCGGTTTTGCTTTCACTGCCTATTGCTGCGTTGGGCGCATATTTGGGAATATGGGCAACCGGGCTTGAGAATGATATATATTTCCAGATTGGTCTGGTTACTCTTATTGGTCTTGCCGCAAAGAATGCAATTCTTATCGTAGAGTTTGCCAAGATTCAGGTAGATGCCGGAGTTGACCCTGTGAAAGCTGCAATCCATGCTGCTCAGATGCGTTTCCGTCCGATTCTTATGACATCACTGGCATTTGTGCTTGGTATGTTGCCTATGGTTATGGCATCCGGTCCGGGTTCGGCTTCACGTCACAGCATCGGAACAGGTGTGTTCTTTGGAATGTTGGTTGCAATCTCTGTCGGTATTATACTTGTCCCATTCTTCTTTGTTTTTGTATGTAATTTACATAAGAAAATAAATCTGAAGAGCAAGCTGGAAAAAATACCATTTGATAAATTGCCGCTTGATAAGATAAAGCGTGAAAAAGACAGACTTGGAAAGCTGATAAACAAGAAATCAGCCGGAACAATGATTCTGTTTGCCTTGTTTACGTTGTCAATGTCTTCTTGTAAACTGGGCCAGAAATATACACGTCCGGATTTGAATCTGCCGGATAAAGTTTCCGAGGAAGTGCAGCTTCAGTCTGGCGACAGCCTTTCGGTTGCAGATATTTCGTGGGAGGAATTATATACCGACCCTATATTGCAGGACCTTATCCGCAAGGCTCTCAACAACAACAAGGATATGCAAATTGCTGCGGCAAAGATTAAGGAAATGATAGCAGCGAAGAGAATATCGTTCGCAAACATGTTCCCAGAGTTCAATATCCAGTTATATGGTGATAAAGAAGTTTTGAACTACGGAGGTAACGACCCAAAGCCAGACCCGGAGTTTGGGGCAAAGGTTGGCGTTACATGGGAGATAGATTTGTGGGGAAAACTCCGTTGGGCTAATGAAGCTGATATTGCAGCTTATATGCAATCTGTTGAGGCACGCAGGGCTTTGCAGTTGACAATTGTTTCAAGTGTTGCTGCCGGATATTACGAACTCTGTGCATTGGACCAGGAGCTGAAAATCGTGCAGCAAACATTGGCAGCACGCCGCGAAGGTGTGAGATTGGCAAAGTTACGCTACGAAGGTGGTCTTACATCCGAAACTGCATATAACCAGGCTCAGGTTGAGTTGGCGCGTACCGAAACCCTTGTTCCTTCTTTGGAAAGAAAAATAAAGAATAAGGAAAGTGATTTGTCAATGCTTTTGGGAGAATACACATCCGCCATACCTCGAGGAGAATCTCTGAGTCATCAGGATTTGCCGGATTTTCTTCCTGTAGGTTTGCCGTCAACTTTGTTGCAGCGTCGTCCGGATATGAGACAGGCTGAGCAATCTTTGAAAGCAGCCAATGCTAAAGTTGGTGTTGCTTATACAAGCTTGTTCCCGAAAATTGGACTTACAGCATATGGCGGTTTTGAAAGTGCAGAGCTTTCAGACTTGATAAAGAGTCCGGCGTGGAATGTGGTTGGTAATCTGTTGCAGCCAATATTCGCGATGGGAAAGAACAAAGCACGTCTGAAAGTGGCAAAAGCTCAGTATGAACAGGAAGTGGCAAGCTATCAGAAGAGTGTTCTCTCAGCCTTCAAAGAAGTGAACGATGCTATTGTTGCAGTCCGTAAAACAAAGGAAATCCGTGCTTCAAGAGCTAAGCTCGAAGCTGCAGCCCGCAATTATTTGGATTTGGCTCAGTTGCAATATATAAACGGAGTTTCAAGTTATATGGATGTGCTGGACGCACAGCGTGGTCTTTTGGATGCGCAGATTGGTTTGAATTCTGCTATTTGCGATGAGTTGCTTTCTGTAGTTTATTTGTATAAGGCTCTTGGCGGCGGATATGATCCGAACGCTGAGTATGTTCCGGAAAAATAACTATATTGACTAGATATAAATTTACGAGTTGACAAGGTTTTAAATGTCTTTTGTTCTTTGGAACAGACATTAGAATCTTGTCAACTCGTTTCTTTTTGAAGCTTTGTCAACTTTGCTTTTGTTTCAATCCCATTTTCTCTGCTTTTTCAAGCATAAAAGCACGGGCTGCTTCATATTCATTTGGAATAACTCCATCCAGAATGGCATTCTTAATGCATTCTTTCAAAACACCGACTGGGCGGGAAGGAGCGAGGCCGAATGTTTCCATAATCTCTTCGCCTGATACTGGCGGTTGGAAATTTCTCACCCTGTCTTTCTCTTCTATTTCGGCAAGTTTAGAACGAACTAGGCGGAAGTTCGCAAGGAAACGCTTCACCTTTTCCGGATTCTTACTTGTTATATCTGCCTCGCATAACAACATTAAATCATCAATGTCGTCGCCGGCATCAAACAGAAGTCTTCGTATTGCAGAATCTGTAACTTCATCGTCAGCTAGAGCAATTGGACGCATATGCAGACTGACAAGCTTCTGAACATACTTCATCTTCTCGTTCATCGGCAATTTCATTTTCCTGAAAATACCGGGAATCATTTTTTCACCAACAAAGTTGTGATTGTGGAAAGTCCAACCCAAACGGTTGTCGAAACGCTTGGTTGCAGGCTTGCCAATGTCGTGGAACACGGCGCACCATCTCAGCCAAAGATTATCCGTAGTTTTGCTAAGCCTGTCCAAAACCATCAATGTGTGTGTGAAATTATCCTTGTGGCCGATTCCTTCTTTGGTCTCAACTCCTTTCAGTGCACAAAGCTCTGGGAATATAAGTTCCAGAAGTCCGCTTTTGTCGAGCAATTCGAAACCGATGGAAGGTTTTGGAGAAAGAACAATTTTGTTCAGCTCATCAACAATCCTCTCTTTAGAAATAATTTCGATTCTCTTTCTGTTTCTGATTATTGCATCGAAAGTATCTGGGTCGATGAAAAATCCCAACTGAGAAGCAAACCTAACAGCGCGCATCATGCGTAAAGGATCATCGCTGAAAGTAATATCCGGATCCATTGGAGTTCTGATTGTCAGGTCTTCCATATCGTCCAAACCTCCAAACGGGTCCACCAGCTCGCCATATCTGTCCTTGTTCAGGCAAAGAGCAAGAGCATTGATAGTGAAATCCCTTCTGTTCTGGTCGTCTTCGAGAGTTCCGTCTTCAACCACAGGCTTGCGGCTGTCGTGGCTGTACGACTCTTTTCGTGCTCCAACAAACTCCAGTTCCAGACCGCCAGCCTTTACTTGCGCTGTCCCGAAGTTTTTGAACACCGACAAGTTTGCACCTCTTCCCAATTTGCGTGCCACAGCCTTTGCCAGCTCAATGCCGCTACCAACGGCAACAACATCTATATCTTTTGAATGGCGGTTTAGAAATATATCTCTCACATATCCGCCTATAACATACGCTTCAAGTCCCAATTCATCCGCAGCCTCTGATATTATCTTAAACGGGCGTGCAGAAATATGAGACATTATTTCTTCCTGTGTAATATACATGATGAATTTCCATTCGATAATAGAATTGCAAAGATAGTGAAAGTTTGCCGAACAGCATCCTGTCTTATGAAAAGATACGGAAAGGTGAGTGCTGATTCAAATCAAAAACGGCTGTGGATTATCTCTGAAAACAGGATTGTAACCCACAGCCGCTTCTTAATCAGTAAAATGTTTCAAATAAAATATCCGAATATGTTATTTGACTAATACTTTAACTTTCTTGGTTCCTGAGTCGCTCTGCAATACAACTATATATATTCCACCTTGCAAGTTGGAAACATCAGTCGTGCCACTTATTGATGATTGATAACAGCAAGCACCATTCACCGTATAAATCCACAAGTCTGCCACGCCTTCCATATCAATATGGATAGTTCCCTGACGAGTATAGATGCGGGCATCTACAGTTTGGATTGTTTCATTGGCAACTCCGGATTCTGAATAATAATAATATACACTGCCTGTTAATCCCCAGTTTTCAATGTCGTTTCCAGGAAGAATATAATTCTTGCAAACTTTAGGATTGCCTTCTGTAACTTCTGTTTTGTATGAATAATCTACTCGCCATTGATTATTGTCTGTATCAAAATATGCATTGATTTGCGTAGAGTTTTCTCCATCAATCTCATACGCATATCTGTATCCGTAAGTTAGAACCCAGTCTCCGGCGTCTTTATTCCAACTGTATTCCATTTGAGTATAGTTGCTGCTATTTCCTTCATATATGCTTTTATATCCGCTTGAAGTTTCCCAATCCTCGGTTTCTTCATTCCAGTTTGAATCCAGGTAATAATAGCTTTCATTTCCCAGAGTCACATATTCATGTTTTGTTTTGTAAGACAATATCCAGTCGTTGCCTTCATCATTCAGGTAATAATTGCTGTAAATATAACTGTTGTTATCATTAATATATTCATATTCAGTTTTGTTTCCTGACGAAATTGATTCTCCTTCATAATAGTTTTGTATCATAGATATAGTACGGCCCAGCGAGTCGTAAGTTGTTTCCGAAGAAGAAATTTTTTCGCCGCGTTGCTCTGTTTCAGGATCAAGATTAAATGATTCAGAAGAAACTCTAAGTCCTTTTTCGTTGTATTTGTAATCGGTACAAGTAAAAGAAATGTTTTTATTTTCTCCATTTCTCCAGATAGTAGTGTCCTTCTTATACGTTGTTGACGACAGTTTATCAGCCGCATATGTATAATTTTCTATAGTATGCCAGTATATATTTTGATTGTCCTGCAGATATTCATAATAAGTTATATAGTTACTCTCATTATAGGAGTTTTTGATAAATTCCCTATCATATTTGCTGCCATTCCAATATTTATACTCGTAATACGTACGCTTGCCATTTGCATTATATTCGTAGTAACGTCCGTCAAGTAAATAGAGTTCTTTTTTATCGTAATCCCAATTATAATTTTCATACAATACTTGATTGTCTTGCGAATCGTATTTGTAGTTCATATAGGATGTATAATACCATTCTCCGTTCTCATCAAGACTTTGAGATTCGTAATGTGTTTGCCGGTTTTTGGAGTCATATTCATAATTTGTTTTTCTACAAACAGTTATAACTCCATTTCTTAAATCGCTATACTCCATTTTAGTAATGCTTCCGGACGTGTTAAATTCATAATAATACTGATAGTTTAATTTATCATCAGAATAATAATTACTTCTTTCGCTAATCTGTTTATTGTCGTTGTTGTATGCTAATTCTATTTTATAAATTAAAATCCACTTTGAGTCTTCAAAAGAATAATAGGTTTCTAATATTTGGTTTCCTTTTGAGTCATACTCATAAAGACAATGAGCACTCAATGCCCAATCAGAATTGTTCCAGTAATAATACACTTCCTCAGCAGTTTTTCCACTTTCATTATATTGAAACATTGTTTTATAAAGCATTGTTCCATCTTTATCTAAAGTGATAGTACTGTCCAATTTCATAGCTTCAGCAGTAGCACGCAGAGATGCATTGCCGGCAACATTCAAATACTTCTTGGCTTCCGGAGTGCGCACTACTGGTGTTTGAGGCTTAATCATTTCTTTGAACTGCTTTTCAATCTTTTGCTTGTCTGACATTGACATTGGTAATTTGTGGTTGTCAGCAGATGTTTGGGCAGATAGTGCTATGGTGCACGAAGATATAGCCCATAAGATGAGGTTTAAGTACAATTGTTTCATAATAATAATATTTAAGTTGTAAGTAAATTAGTTTGCTTTCTGATTATTTTGTTGTTATTTACGCTGTTAAGGTAATAAAATTATTTGAAATATATTATTCCCCTTTCTTTTTTTAATTTGTTGTCAACTGGTTTTATTAATAAAAAAATTAAGGACAACCAATATTATAAATTAATAGCAACCGAGTCAACCTTGTATATAAATTAAGACTTATTTAGTCAACTGGAATTGTTTAACTACATGTTTTCTTTGCGCGGATGCATTCTTTTTATCGGACCACCTATGTGGCTCACACGGACCACCTTCGTGGTCCACCCGATTCACCTTCGTGGTTCGACTGTGCCACCTTCGTGGTCCGCAGAAAAAATGCTGACTTCTCTGAAACATTATGCTCTTCGTGTTCACATATTTTCCTTAGTGTTCAAATAAATCCTCCGTGCCCTCCATATTTCCTCTTTTCTCCCTCTCTTTAAATATTCCTCTGTGTCTCTGTGTCTCCGTGTTTAAATGTTTTATCCCCCAAAACCCCATGTTTCGTCACATAAACCCATTATGTTGAAAAAAAATACCAACTTTCTCTTGCAGATTAATATTTACTCCTTAACTTTGCAGCAATTCCATTAGGCAGATAGCGTTCTGCTCTTGAGGAAGGACATACTTATTGTAAGCATTTTATGGTGATTATTCCGACTTAGGAATCTGCAAAATTTTTTAGTCAAACGGAATGATAGACAACATGAAATGCTTGCGCTCGACGGATTATATGACATTGTTGTATCTGTTCGTGTATATTTCATACGCTAAAATTGCATCTTTTTTGATGGGTGAGGAGTGTATCTATATACATATATAATAGGGTACTTTATATAACCGAATAAGCGCAGGCTGTTGTTTTATTATTGTTTGACAGGCTTTGCAGAGCCCCTAAGTCGATAGTAAATACAACGTCTGCGCTTTTTTTATGTTCATACTTAATCAAAGATTTTAAGATGTTGAGCCGGAAATGCTTCTTTTTACGGAACTATTTTTTATTAACATTTTAAAATTAAATTATTATGAACAAGAAATTTACTTTTATGGTGGCTGCGTTGTTGGCTGCTGGTGGTTTCTCGGCTAATGCGGCTATTGATGCTAACAAGATTACTAAAGATGACAATGGAAAGTCTTACTTTGTAGTGTTATCTGCTACAGGATCTTATTCTAATTCTACAGATAAGTTGATGGGTTCTAAACTAACAGAAGCAAATGGAGCTATAGGTTATGATGCAATGGCTATGACTTCATATAGTTCTGATATGCCTACTTCTTCATCAACATTTACTACTGGGTACTCTTATTCAAATTATATTTGGAAGGTTAATGTATCAACAGTTAACGGAAAGACAGTTGTTAAGTTGATTAATGCTGCAACAGGTTATGCTTTGGCTGTTAATACAGACAATGGTAACGCTTTAGTATCAAATAATCAGGAATACACTAATGGTTCAGAGTTGGATGATACTTTTGTGTTGACAACTGATGGTAAACTGACATTTGATGAATCTACAAATTCATATTTGGATGTTACTACTGGTTTAACTGCAACAGCAACTTCAGGTAATGGTGATGTGGTTTTGTTGGTTGAAGTTGCTGATGAACCTGTTGAGGTTTCAGAACTTCAGAACATCGGAACTGCTATTTCAATGGATTTCGAAGGAACTATTGAAGGTGAAGATTTATTTGAAAATGTTTCTGTTGTAACTTTGGAAAAAGGAGGTACAAAATTCTCTGCTGTAACTGCAACTGCTAATGATAATAAATTCTTGTTCCAAATAGGTAATACTGATGTTACAGCTTATGATTTAACAGATTCTGAAGATTTAAAGAAATTCAACGCTGCAGAATTCATTGTTTTGACTTCAAGACTGGAAAATGCTCAGGGAGAAGCTTATGAAGGATATTCTTATTCAAAAGTAAAAGGAGAAAAATTAATTCAGGCATTTCAAGATGGTTCTACAGCTGTTAAGTCTGGCGAATATCCTGTTCAGAATGCTATTTTCTCTGCTGTTAAAAATGCTAATAAGGAAGGAAAATATGCATTTAAACACAATTCTGCAAGATTGTTTATGGCTGCAGATGATAATACTTGGGATCAATTGTTAGATTTGTCATCAGGTAGTGCTTATATTGGTTATAATGATTGCGGAGTTGCAGCATCAGCAACATTAGCTTCATCAGCAACACCTGTTTATGCAACAGTAGCAGGTGGTACGGCTGTAGAAGTTAAAAACTTGGTTAAAGGTCAGTGGATTGTAAATATCTTAGCTTCTGAAGATAAGAACTCTACAGTAATGAAGAGAGTTGTTTATTCTTCACAGGCATCTTCAACACAGGTAGCAATTTCTACATCTACTGACGAAACAAATGCTCATAAAGATGCTGTTTATGCTCAGTGGATTGTAAGTGCTGATAAAGGAGCAAACACAGTTACATTCAAAAACCGTGAAACAGGAAAGGAAATTCCTAATGTAACATTGTTCAGTACTCCAAAAGAAGGTGTTTACGCTGTAAATGCAGCTAATTTGAATAATTGTTATGTTGAACTTCGTACAGTTGAAAACACTACTCAGTGGGATGGTTACTTGAAGTTATCTGCAGATGATGTAAATAGCACAGAATATACATTAAGCGTTGATGCTGGTAATTTATTTGATGATGAAGAAGCTGTAGTTATTGCTTCAACTGAATTTGGCAAGACTTCACAAATTGTGAAAACAACAGATGAATCTGCTAAAGAAAAACCTTTGACATTCAAGTTGGCTCAATCTTCAACAAAAAATGGAGAGACTACAAAACTTGATACAGTAATTGTAAAGGAAATTTCTTACGGTTTCTATAAGGATGGTGAATTTACTACCGCTAAAGATACTTTGAAAGCAATAAGCTATACAATGGCTGGTTTGAAGAATATTGATACTAACAGCTATAATGGTATGAGCAAAACCTTTGCATTAGGTAAAGACTTAAGTGAAAATACAGGTAAATTTATTTTCCGTAAAGTTGGTGATCAGTATCAGATTGCAACAGAAGCAAGTTATGCAGATAATAAAATGGTAGCTTGGAATACAGACAAGTTTGATATATCTGGAGAAGTTGGTGTAGATAATAATGGTAAACCAAAAGCACAGTATTTCTTCTTGAATCCAGTAGCTGTAGCTCCAAATTATGATGTTCCAGAATCACATATTGCATTGCAAATTAATGGTGCATACCTTGGTTCTAAAGCAGATGGTAACGCTATCATGACTAACGACACTTCTATGTTGAAGTCAACAGTTGCTGACGCTGCATTCTCATTCTACGCATTCAGCGCAGATAAGGAAGAAGCTAAGACTCCTTCTTACTACTTGTCTTCAAATGGTATGATGATGTATAGCCCTGCTAACGAAATCGCAGCTATCAACAAAGAAATCTCTGAACTTAGCCCAGTATTTGATGCAGAAGAAATTGCAGAATTGGAAGCGAAGAGAGATGCTTATATGGTAAACGGCGAAAATTTAGTTAAATTCCAGAGAGCTAAATATGAAGCTGCTGACAAAGTTGCTTTGGCAGATACAACTTATACTAAAGACGATGATTTGAAACCGTTCAAATTCAATGTTCTTGATGTTGATGGTCAGGCTG
>CASFJQ010000031.1 GCA_949295065.1 uncultured Parabacteroides sp.
AAGTCTGCCTTGTTCGTTATGTTCCGAAAAATAACGTACAGCTATATGTATAAGTGAATCCGAAGTATGTTTCCTATTGCTTTTATCCGTTGCCTGAGTCATCAACAGACACCATGTGGCATATTCCAACTCAGAACTTTTCTCCGGAGATGGCAAAGACGAAAGCAAATGGTATGCACTGTCCGGATTGGTATAAACCAGACTGTCTGCCCTCTGTAATATCGGGGAAATTTGGAGATCGTTCCGGCAACCGGATATAAGTAGCGGAAGTAGCAGAAATATATATAAGATATATGTTCTTATCATAGCAATATTGTTCTTACTTTATAATCAAGTTGATTTTCAATTCTTCAAACAAGCCAGTGGTATAACATACACTCCATCATCTCTTTTATATGCCATTTCACCGCCAGTCAATACAATCATCAGATCAGGTTCTTTTAAAGGCATTTGCTTTTCTTGCTCATTTTTTTCTTTTATAAGCCTTTTTATTTCCAACAGATGTTTTGCTCCTTCATCTACTTCACGACTACCAAGTTTACACTCTATCAAAGCAAAACGACCATCATCTAAACGTAGCACAATATCAGCTTCTAGCCCATATCTGTCATTATAGTATGAAATCTTGCCACCTAAACTTTGTGAATAAACCTTCAGGTCACGAATACACATACACTCAAATATAAATCCAAACGTCTTTAAATCTAGCTCAAGTATCTGAGGTGATGCTCCTAATGCAGCGATAGCAATTGAAGGATCGGTAAAACATCTTTTCCTACTACTCCTGATAGCACTTGCGGAACGTATAGCAGGACACCAGGCTTCGATATCTTCTATGACAAAAAGTCTTTCTAAAGCGCTTACATATTCATCAAATGTTTTCATTGCAATCCCCTCCATCTCAACAGAAACATCAGCAAGCATTTTAGTTTTTTGAATTAATGTACATAGATTACGTCCGTATGAACGTAGTATAAGTCTTGCTAAAGAAGGATTTCTCTGAACATTGTCTATCCTTGATATATCCTCATTGCAAACTACATTGACATAATCTTTTGCTATTAACAATTTAGCCTTCTCACTCAAAGCTGTCATTGATTCTGGCCACCCACCCCGACATGCCGCAAATATAAGATTCTCAATAGTAATTGATGACATAATTCCATCAATCTCTATATCAGATTTATCAAAAAGATCTTTAATGGAAATCTCTCCATTCGACTCTCCTGATTCAAACAAACTCATAGGATACATTGTCATTGTAGAAATTCTTCCTGTTCCTGTATGAAGCCTTTTATACTCTTCTCCATCCTTTTTCTTTTCATCTATGACAGTTGATCCAGTAAGTATAAACTGCCCTTTTGCCCTTCTTTCATCAACAGCCATACGCACAGCGTCCCAAAGTACTGGTACGTCCTGCCACTCATCTATAAGTCTCGGAGTTTCACCCTTTAGGAGTAATGAAGGTTTTGTTCTTGCAGTAGCCAAATATCCGGCACGTCTATCTGGATCCTGAAGTTTTATATAACTTCTAGAATGCTCCATTGCTGTCGTTGTTTTTCCACACCACTTTGGTCCCTTTATTTGCACAGCTCCAAAGGCTTCAAGACGCAAGGTTAATTCGTCATCTACTATTCTTTTTCGGTAATCTTTCATATCTTTTATTTTTTGACAGCTAAAATACCATGATTTAACAATATATCCAAACCAAGTAGTGTTTTTGTGGCATTTTAAGTGGTGTTTTTGCGGTATTTTAAGTAGCGTTTTTGTGGTATTTTAAGTAGTGTTTTTGTGATATTTCAACTCTCAAGGAAATTCTACTGAACGAACTTTCTCGGGCAGATAACAAGCTAAACTTTCAGGAGTTAAGAAGTTATAAGGAGTTATGACTTTGCTTCGCATATCCAAGAAGTTAAAAGACAATAGATTTATAAACAAATAGTATTGGCCTTTAACTCCTATTACTCCTTTTTAACTCCATTAACTCCATAACCTATAGCACTTGCAAAACTTAAGACAAATTCATTTCTTATGTTTTAGCAACATAATCACAGGATTAGAATCCTCATCAAGCTTTGAAGCAATTTCTTTTAATTCACCTTTCAACTCTCCTTTCTCATAAGATTCAACTAATTGATAAGCTTCTATAGGATACCATGCTCCGATTTCATGATTTACCGGTTCTGTATGGTTTATATAGATTTCTTGTTTAGTCGTAAAATCACCATTATATACTTTATATCGAGAAAAGGATTGTTCCTTAGTATCATACACAAAAAAGTTTCTTGGAAATCCTTCCTTCGAATCCCAATCATATACATTTTTTATCGTTTCCATAAAATAATAACGCTCAGACAGCAATCTGATAACCATGAAAATTTCCGGATTCAAAGATTGAATTGATGGAGTTTTTTTAATAAAAGGACGCATACTAAAATCTGTCGGGAAGTAATACACTGTATCAGATGAAAGTTCCGACAAAATCCAGTTTTTGTTAAAAGGAAATATTGAATAATAAGAACCTGGTCCCACTCCAACTACCGATTGATTTCCACTGCCGCCTTCCCTTATTTGACCTAAAAATTTCTTTTCCTTAAATGGAGTTTGTATTTTTCTGACAACTTTACCGTCCTGCTTGGATATAAGAACAAAAGGTGTCTCTTTATGGAATTCATCATAGCAAATCAAATGATGTCTGTCATAATTGAATATATGAGTATAAAATCTGATATCACCACTATTTACATTTCTGAAACTTCTTTTAAATACACCAAATAAATCATATACCAAAACTTTTCTCCCTAAAATGTCATTAATAAACATTTCTTCATTTGCTTCATCCAAAATTGCACCATAAAGACTTATATATTCTTCTCCACCTTGTCCCTTATGGTTTATTTTTCGTATTGCTTTACCAGTTCTATCATACAGAAAAATATTTCCATCATTAATTCTGTTTTCGTTTTTTACCAATATGTATTTTTTAGTTATATCAAGAACAATACCCTGATTAATAAACTCTTCGTTAGTTTCCAGCGGAACATATTCCACATCCATAAAGTCCTGGATAACCAGCTCTTTTTGAGATGAATAATTATCAGTAACATCAACCGTAATTAAATCATAATTTTCTATTTGCTCTTGTCCTATACTTTTGGGTACAAAAACTAAATGAAAAATAATCAGTAAAATTAAACTTGCTCTTTCCATACGTTATCCTTTATAAAATATTTTACTCGTTGGCGGAATTAAAAAGATATATGATCTTCAATCACAAAACCCTTTATTTTAACTCAATCCGGCATCTTCAACGTTACCACCTGAAGTACCGGATTATCATCTTCAGACAAATCCTCAAGAATATGTTTAACAGAATCTTTCACATTATTTTTATCCGTTAAATCTTCCAACAATGCTGCTGCCGAAACATAACCTACAATTTTATTATTAGTATAAAACCGAGGAAGAATAGGATAACCATTTTGTAAATCGTCAGTAAAACCATCTATTTTAGCATTCCTGCCACGGACACGGCAAACCTCGTTATTAATTTTATCATACAATGCTAACCTCCGTTGGTTTTGCAGATAATGAAAACATATACAATCAGACATTTCAAAAATATCATAAAATGATATTTTATTATCAGCCTCTTTATTAATTTCGCCAAATCCCGTATCTCCTGTTTCAGTTACAATCATATCATCCAGCATACTATATTTCTCATATCTACCCAGATTTAAAAAATATGCGGGATTTTTCTTATCTCCAATCAATTGATAAACATTAGCTTCCAACGGATCTTTACAATATAACGCATTATTGTATGTATAAATAATAGTATTGGTAAATATAAAACCTGGATATTTGACATTCTCTTTTTTAATAAATGGGAAATCATATATTTTCTCGCCATTCTCATTATAAACAATCAACTCACTTGAATTTTGCTTATTAAAATATAGCATCGGATACATATAAAACAACTTTTTGTCTGAATCATAATGTAGCAACAACTCTCCATCACCAACAGGAATATCTCTTATGAAATTCCCATCGAATGAAAAAACTTTAATTTTTTTAGCCAATAAATCATTTACATATATTTCCCTCTTATGATTGTCATACTTAGCCGAAGTTATTTTCAAGTATTCTTCCGGACCTTGACCTTCTTTACCTATTTTACGAATAAACTTTCCTTCTTTTGAAAATTGGAACAATTGGTAATCACCTCTGACAAACAGGTAGTCTCCACAAAATTCAACATTATACAAGTCTCTGCCCAAAAGACAATCAGGAGTAGTTTCCAATGCTATATATTCCACATCTGAAGCTATTCTACTTATATTAATCTCTTTGACATGCTCAATACCATCACCAAAAGGTATTTCCTTTATTGAATCATTGGGCGTGTTTGTGCAATTAACACAAAGGAGTAATAAAATTGCGATATTCAATAATATTAATTTCATAATAATATATTTATCAAGGTTTACTATTAATGTCTAATTCGTTAGAAAACGACAATTACTCAAAAAATATTTGGCAAACATAAAAAAAAAGCATAAGAAACAACCATATAATTGTTAAACAATTATAACAGATAAAAGATTATTACACCATCATAAAAATCACGTCCATAATCCATCAAAAATACTTCCGAATGTAATCAGTTTTACTTCCGTAAGTAATTCAATTTTCTCTCGGAAGTAATTTAAGTTACATTCGGACGTAAATTTCTGAAATTTCAAACAGGTTATTTCGCAAAAAAGGTCGGCATCTTTTTTTAGAAACACTACGAGCTTTTCCGGAAAAGATGCCGACCTTTTTTAGGAGACTTCACGATTAATTATATTATTAAGGCTTTCAGTCTTGATTGATGCTAATATATTATTCCACCTAAATTAACGAGAACCTATTTTTTTATTTTTGCAAGTTTCACAATCTTACTATATCATTAATTATCAATAGCATCATGTGACTTTGAAATATTTATTAACATTCACATATTATGCAAACTCCAAATTTTGTTTAAATAACTTCAGTCACATCTTTTCTCTGATTTTCACGGATTTGAAGATATGGTGAAACTTGCTTTTGGAAAGTTTCCTGTTATCAGTAAGAATTATCCTAAATGACATATAATTTCTGCAAGCATACGCATCATCTATTTTTCGCTTACATTATTATGAATCCATATAATTCACGTTACATTATCTCTCACCTCTTAGGCTTCACCAACATAATCACCCTATTATCATCCTCACCCAATTTTGAAGCAACTTCCTTTAGTTTTCCTTTCAGCTTTCCATCCTCATAATCTTTACAAAGTTCAAAGGCATCAAGCGTTGCCCATAATTCGCCTTTGGAATTTATCGGAGTAAACATTACCATGTATAATTCTTTTTTACTGGTATAATCGCCGTTATATACAATATAGCTCGAAAATTCCTTTTCCTTTGTATCGTATATGAAGTATGTTTTCGGGAACCCTTTGTTTTTTTCAAAATCAAAAATATTTGTTATACCTTCCATAAAATAATAACGGTCAGATACTAGTCTTAGAACCAAGAAAATCTCCGGATTCATGGTTTGGATAGACGGTGTCCGCGCGATGAACGGACGTAAACTATAATCGGGCATCAAGGTGTATGCCGTGTCGCAAGATGGTTCAAACAATATCCAATTCCCATTAAATGGAATGATTCTGCTGTAAGGTTCCGGAAAGGCTCCTCTTGAACTATTTTCCATTCTTAAGACTTGAAAAAAGTACTTCTTCTCTTTAAAGGGAGGTATAATTTCTTTGTTTATGCTTCCATCTTTCTTTGATACAAACAGAAACGGTATTTTCTTATTGACTTCATCATAACAAATCAGATTTTCTTTGTCATAATTAAACATTTGCTCATAAAACCTGGAATCACCATCTGATTTCTGTTTAAAACTTCGTTTAAAATTACCCTCTAAATCATACACATATATTTTTTTTACAAAATGATCATTCACAAATATTTCATTATTCTCTTCATCCAATGTAATATTTGTAATATTAATATAAGTATATTCTTCTCCGCCTTGTCCTTTTCGGTTTATCTTACGGATGGCTTTTCCTTTACGGTTATACACAAAAATATCACCGTCATTATTATAGTTTGTTACTATTATATATTTTTCTCCAACAGCTTGTACATAACCATGATTAATAAACTCATCGTTAGTTTCCAAAGGAATATACTCCACATCCATAAAGTCCTGAAATATCAGTTCTTTTTTGGGGGAATAACTGCTTTTGGTTACATCAACTGTTATAAAACCATCAGTCGGAAGGTTTCCGCTACAACCTGTAATTAAGAACAGGATAATAATCTCTACAAGAGTCAATATTTCCAGATTTTTCATAATACTAATATTAAATTTAAACATCAAACTATTATATACATTCCTTCATTTCGCAGTTACGACTTAATCCAAAAGTCTAATTAAAAATATCGATTCACCTAGGTTGATTGATTAACTCACCTAGGTTGATTGATCGGCTCACCTAGGTTGATTGATTAACTCACCTGGGTTGATTGATTGGTTCACCTTGGTAAGCCGATAATTTGGATTAAGCGAAGTTGCTCTTTCATCTTATTTTTCCTCCATTACTATCACATAAAATTCAAGAAAAAGAAGACATCATTATCAAAGTATTATACTTTTGGCTGTAAAGATATAAGGAAATGCATCAGATTAAGCTGACACCTCAAAAGAAGACTAACCAAATGTATTACAAACAATTAAAACGCTATCATATGTTTTTTTCACCTGACACTTTCAGTTAAAATAATATAATTTACTATTCCAATTAGCCTTTTCTCATTTGTCTTTGAAGATTGTAGGAACAGGAAAATGGTTTTAAGGGAATAAAAAGTTTTCTCATATAAATACCTAAAAATGTTTATAAATATATGATCAAAATAATAGCATAGGAAATCAAAAGTAAATAAATCTCTGTCTAAAATAATAGGAAAACCCATATTTTTCTTACCTTTGTCTCCAATAATTCAAAACAGTTTGTCGGCTTGTCGCTCACTTTTCGGAGTGTGAGGAAAGTCCGGGCAACACAGAGCACCATACTTCTTAACGGGAAGCAGTCCGCGAGGGTTGAGTAATGTAACAGAAAATAACCGCCAAAGCTGATGCCGAGGTAAGGGTGAAAAGGTGAGGTAAGAGCTCACCGGGTCTTTTGGCAACAAAGGATGCCGTACAACTTATGGGTTGAAAGGTCATGTATACCGGCGCATGTAGGGCTGCTCGTCCGATGCCGGGGGGTGGACCGATAAAGCTCACCGGCGACGGTGAGATCAGATAAATGGCAGGCACTTTTTCCGGTAATGCGGAAGAAGCACAGGACCCGGCTTACAGACAAACTGTTTTTTAAAAAGAGACAAGGCAACAAGGTTTCAGATACAAGAAAAAACCTCGTAAACTCGTCAACTTGTTTTCTTGTCAATGTCAACTCCATAAAACGCGCGCTATGACTCCACAGGATAAAGAGAAATCATTAATGAAACGTATAAGTGACTTTCTTTCGTGGGCCATACACTTTGTCACTTACGATATATGGCGAATAACCGAAAATGAAGTTTCCGGACTGAAAATCATTTATCTCAATATTATAAAAACGATAATTCTTGCAGTACGGGGATTTATCAACGATAATTTGCAGACTAAGGCTTCGGCACTCACCTACAACACGCTGCTTGCCATTGTTCCGCTGCTTGCCGTATTGCTTGGAATTGCAAAGGGGTTCGGATTTCAGGGAACTGTGAGAGATGAGCTTCTGGATTATTTTCCCGGACACGAGGTGGAGCTGACAAAGGCTTTTGAGTTTGTTGACAGTTATCTGGTGCAGGCTCAGGGCGGTGTTATCATCGGGATTGGTCTTATTTTGCTGTTCTATACGGTTATCAGCCTTTTGTCGTCAATCGAAGATACTTTCAATGATATATGGCAAATACAGAAATCCAGACCTTGGTACAGGAAGATTTCCGATTATCTTGCTTTGTTTATTATTCTTCCCGTGCTGATGACGGCTTCGAGCGGTATATCTATTTTTCTGTCCACTTTGCAGAATTCGTTCCTGAGCCATTATCTTTTCCTTACTCCGGTTCTGGAACTTATCCTGAATATTCTGCCTTATGTGATTACTTCGCTTGCTTTTGCAGGACTTTATATTTCGCTGCCTAACACGAAGGTGAAATTTTCAAACGGGATAATTGCGGGAACAATTGCGGGATGTGCTTTCCAGTTTTTCCAGTTTCTTTATATCAGCGGACAGATTTGGGTAAGTAAATATAATGCCATTTATGGTAGTTTCGCTGCCTTGCCGCTGTTGTTGCTGTGGCTTCAACTGTCGTGGATAATTTGTCTGTTTGGCGCCCAGCTGTCGTATGCGTCACAGAACGTGAGGAAATTCAGCTTTGAGCGTGACAGCAAAAATATCAGCCGCCGGTATAAGGATTTTCTTACGCTGCTGATTGCTTCTCTTATAGTGAAAAGGTTCGAAAAGGGAGAAAAGCCTTATACAGCCGACGAGTTGTCGAGTTCATACCAGATTCCGTTCCGACTGACAACGCAAATCCTGTATCTGCTGATGGAGCTGGAAATAATAATTGAAGTGAATGTGGGCGAAGACGACCGTATTGCTTATTATCAGCCGGCAATAGATATCAACAAGATTTCGGTTGGCTACCTGTTCTCGAAAATTGACCGTGCAGGATCGGAAAAGTTCAAGATTGACACAGTCAATATGTTTAACAAAGAATGGCACACTCTTCTGCAGACAAGAAAGGATATGCTGCAGGCAAGCGACAAAATTTTGCTTAAGGATTTATGATGAAAAAAGAAAAGCGCGATTTGACGGTTGGTCCGGTGGGCAAAACGATACTTGGATTTGCCTTGCCTCTCCTGATAGGAAATATCCTGCAACAGTTGTATAATCTTGCCGACAGTGTTATTGTTGGACGTTTTCTGGGGAAAGAGGCACTTGCGGCGGTTTCGGCGTCTTTCTTCATATATTATTTTATCATTTCGTTTGTGATTGGTATCGGCAGCGGAACGTCAATCGTTGTGTCACAATATTTCGGTGCCAAAAAGCTTGAGAAAGTGCAGCAGGCTTTTTCGAGTTTCTTCATTTTCATGTTTATTGTCGGCATTTTGCTTTCCGTCGGCGGTATTATTTTTGCTGAACAGATTTTCCGTATTACTCGCACTCCTGAAGAGGTTATTCCGGAAGCTGTGAAATATTTCCGTATTTATATTGGCGGGACGTTTTTGTTCATGACGTTCAACAGTGTGATTTCCATTCTGAGAGGATTGGGTGAATCCGTGCGTCCGATGCTGTTCATATTCATGTCGAGCGTGCTGAATATTGTGCTTGATTTGCTTTTCATCGTTGTTTTTGAATGGGGAATCGAAGGGGCGGCACGTGCTACGATTGTGGCTCAGGGAATCGGGATGTTTGTTGCCTTGTGTTATGTAAATGAAAAGCATCCTATTCTTTCCATCAAGCGGAAGGATTTGCTGTTCGACAAGGAAGTCTTCTTCCAAAGCCTGAGAATCGGGTTGCCTACGAGCGTACAGCAGTGCGCCATTGCGCTGGGGCTTATGACTTTGCTGGGAATAGTGAACCAGTTCGGCACCAATACGCTGACGGCATATGGCGCGGCAGGAAAAATTGATACGCTTATCACTCAGGCGATACTTACTCTTTCCGGTGCATTATCGACTTTCTGCGGACAGAATGTAGGTGCAGGAAAAATGGAGCGTGTTCACGAAGGTGTACGTTTTTCGATGATGATAAATATTGCTTTCGGAATTGTAATGTTCGCGGCGGTTTATTTTGCAGGCGACTATATGATGATGACATTCACCGACGATAAGGATGTGATAAGCATCGGTCACAGTTATCTGACGATAACAGGATTGTTCTTCTGTGTGCATGGGGCACTGAATGTTTTCAACGGAGCGCTGCGTGGCGCGGGCGATACTTTCTTTACTATGATTGTGAGCCTTCTGTGCCTGTGGCTTGTCAGGATTCCTCTTGCCTACTGGTTCAGCGAATTTTTGCAGCAAGATGGTATTTGGTGGGCAATAAACGGCAGTATCGGCATCGGCTTTGTTATTACTTTGGGATATTATCGTAGAGGGAAATGGAAGGAGAAAGGGGTTGTAGGGAAGTAAGGAGTCAAGAAGTTAAGTAGTCAAGAAGTTAAGTAGTCAAGAAGTTAAGAAGTTGTTGGGAGTTATAGAGAGTTATAGTCCAATAGATTTAATTTTTAATTTTTAATTTTCAACTTTCAACTTTCAATTTAACCTGTTTTCTGTAGCCTTGTCAACTCGTCAACTTGTTCCCTTGTCAACTTGTTCCCTTGTCAACTGTACAAACCTATATAAAAAAGAAAAGGTTGTCTCACGACAACCAATCTCCATTGTTAACCTTAAATCTAATACCATGAAAAACACATTGCAAATATAGAGAGTTTATGTTATACAACACAAACATTTGCTTGGAAAATTCAATTATTTAAATCTGTTTAACAAAATATGCTTTACAACATAGTTTTATAAACAGTTTTTTGCTATAAAAGATATTTTCGGAGCTTAAATACTTGTATCAACACGAAGTTTATGAAGACACAGAGTTATCTTCATTTTATTCTCGCATCAGCTCCCCACATCAGTTTTTCCCTTAGTGTTTTATAAAATGTATGGTTATATCTTTTGAGAACCTTTGCAGTATAATCCGCCTTGCAGATTGACAGTTTTATATCGGCAGGGAAAATTTCGGAACGGCCGTCAAGCGAAACAAGGAATGTTTTGTTGCGGCTTTCGATATGCAAATCTATCTTGCAATTATCAGGGATAACCAAAGGGCGCACATTCAGGGAATGAGGTGCAACCGGACTCAGGACAAGGCTGTTGTTCTGAGGCACTATAATCGGACCATTTACGCTCATGGAATAAGCTGTGGAACCGGTTGGAGTTGCTATTACAAGTCCGTCTGCCTGATATGATGTAAGATATTCGCCGTCGAGCATAGTATGGATTGTAATCATCGAAGAAGTGTCGCGCTTCAACACTGCGACTTCATTTAGGGCATAATTATAGCCTCTATATCTCCGTTCTTCAGTCTTGAGGCAAAGCAAAGTCCTTTCCTCTATTCTGTAATAGTTCTTGAATATTTCCTCAAGCGTTTCCTCTATCTCGTTGCTGCTGATATCAGCAAGGAAACCAAGGCGGCCGGTGTTTATTCCCAATATAGGAATATTCCTGCTGCCTATAACTGCTGCCGTGCGAAGGAAAGTTCCGTCGCCGCCGATGCTCAAAGCCAAATCTATATGATCCACCGAATAAGTTATAATGTCATCAATTACCGGATGATAGCCGAATTCCTCACCTATATATTTATAGAAAGCTGAATCCGGGTATATTTCTGCTCCGAGTGATTTAAGTTTTTCGAACACGCGGCGTATTACGCTTTGCTTTTCTTTTTGATATTTGCTTCCGAATATGCCTATTTTCATTTTTAGTTTTTTAGTTTTTAAGTTTATTAGTTTATTAGGGGACGAGTTGACAAGTTGACAAGGCTACAGAAAACTAGAGTATTCTACTTAACTCCTTGACTACTTAACTTCTTGACTCCTCACAAAAAACACCTCAACACCTCGTCCACCCTTTGCTGAAGTGAATCATTCAACGCTCCGGCCTTCATCGAATAATAAACCACGGAATAATTGAAGCGCTCCAAACTGCGGATTACGGCTGTGGCATCTTCGAGATTGATTTTCAGCAGAAGCTGCATACGGTCGGTCAATGGGATATAACGTGTCAGCAGAGCTTCAATCCTGGCATCGTTGGATTCGGCAATGCGGGAAATTTCGGAAAGAGCATAATCCCTGTCATACATTTCAAGGATTATAAGGCTTCCGGGCTTGTCCATGCAGGTCAGATTCACGAAAGCACTGACAAAATCCTTTCTGTCCAATATTCCGATGATGTTCCCGTCGGAATCTTCAACTTTTACATATTCCAAATCCTTGTCGGCAACAACAGACAAAGCATTCAATATTGAATCATCTGCTCTAAGCGACGGAACGGAGTCGAAGAATGAATCAGTAGAATAGCCTTTTATGGACGATATATCTTTTGTTATGAAATCTTTCACCAACATTTTTTCCTTTATTTTCTAAATCATATTAAATTTGCACGATAGTATATATTAGGAGGAGACTAGCGAACAAGGATGCAGACACAAGGTATATGAAATGACCTTGTCAACTCGTCAACTTGTTAACACGTCTTCTATGAAAACATATACAAAAGTAGTCAAAGATAAAAGATAATTATAGAAGATGACAAATTTAAGTGTAAACATTAACAAAGTGGCTACAATCCGCAATGCTCGCGGAGGTAATATGCCAGACGTGTTAAAAGTAGCACATGATGCTGAAGTTTTCGGTGCGCAAGGAATCACTGTTCACCCTCGCCCTGACGAAAGACATATCAGATACAGCGATGTATATAATCTGAAGCCTATTGTCCGCACTGAATTTAATATTGAAGGTTATCCATGCGACAAGTTCGTTGACCTTGTAATGAAAGTCCGCCCGACACAGGTAACCCTGGTGCCGGATGCTCCGGATGCTATAACATCAAATGCCGGCTGGGATGTAAAAGAGAATTTCGATTTCCTCTCTGACCTTGTGGAAAGATTCAATAGCAATGGTATCAGAACTTCTATCTTTGTCGGTACTGATATAGAGAATATCGAATGCGCTGCAAAAACAAGGACCGACCGTGTTGAGCTATATACAGAGCCTTATGCTACGATGTATACTGAAGACAAAGAGGCGGCTGTCGCTCCGTTTGTGGAAGCTGCAAAGGCGGCTAAGAATCTCGGATTGGGAGTAAACGCAGGTCACGATTTGAGCCTGGAAAATCTTGCCTTTTTCAGCCAGAATATTCCATGGCTTGAGGAAGTGTCAATCGGTCATGCCCTGATTTGCGATGCTTTGTATCTTGGGTTGGAAGAGACTATCAAGCAGTATAAGAATTGCCTTGTAAAATAAGATACAAGATACAAGGAGACAAGGCTACAGACACAAGGAATAAAACCCTTGTCAACTCGTCAACTATAAAAAACAATAAATATCCAGAAAAATGAATTTCCTACTATCAATTATGGCAGCCGCACAACAGAATGCCGCTGACCAAATGCCGGATTTGACATCTGCAGTTACAACAACCCCGTTGGCAACGGAAGCAGAGATAAACATTATCGACCTCGCTTTCAAAGGCGGATGGATTATGATTGTTCTTTTACTTCTGTCGCTGATGGCTATCTATATTTTCATTCAGCGCCTGATGGTTATACGCCGTGCAGGACATGAAGATGAGAATTTCATGAACAGAATCAAGGATTATATACATGACGGGAAGGTTGACTCGGCTCTTAATCTTTGCCGTTCTACAAACACTCCGTCTGCAAGAATGATTGAAAAAGGTATTACTCGCCTGGGCAGACCGATGAACGATGTGCTGGTTGCAATTGAAAACGTGGGTAACCTTGAAATTGCGAAACTGGAAAAAGGTTTCCCTTTGATTGCTACAACTGCTGCAGGTGCGCCTATGCTTGGTTTCCTTGGAACTGTTACAGGTATGGTGCGCGCGTTCTTCGACATGGCTAATGCCGGTACTAATGTTGACGTGTCATTGCTTTCAGGCGGTATCTATGAAGCGTTGGTTACTACTGTCGGTGGTCTGGTGGTCGGTATCATCGCTTTGTTTGCCTACAATTATCTGGTATCGCAGGTTGACAACGTGGTGAACAAGATGGAAGCTCGCACTATGGAGTTCATGGACTTGTTAAATGAACCGGCTAATTAAATTCAGGGGATAAGGATACAGATACAAGGGGACAAGGCTACAGATACAAGGATTATAAACCTTGTCAACTTGTCAACTCGTCACCTAAAAAACTAAAATTATGGCTTTAAAAAGAAGAACAAAAGTAAACGAATCGTTCAGCATGGCTTCCATGACTGACGTTATATTCCTGTTGCTTATCTTCTTTATGGTTACCTCAACAGTTGTTGTCCCGAATGCCATCAAAGTAACTCTTCCGCAGGCAAAACAGCAGACAGCTGCAAAACCTCTGACAAGAGTAACTATCGATGCTTCGCTCAACTATTATGTTGCTTTCGGTAAGCAGAAAGAAATACAGGTCACCTATGAGGAAATAACACCGTTCCTACAGGATTGCTACAATAAGGAACCGGAGATGTTCGTTGCTTTATATGCAGACGAATCTGTTCCGTATAAGGAAATCGTTAAGATTCTGAACATAGCAAACGAGAATAAATTCAAAATGGTGCTGGCAACAAGACCACAGAGGAATTAAGATAAACACAGTGTCCAATTATGAAATTAAATAAAGATGACATATATGGCTTGACTGGTTCGCTGATTTTTCATGCAATTATATTCCTTGTCCTTTGGCTGACAGTGCTGAAAGCGGAAATTCCGGAAGATGACGGTGGTATTTTGGTGAACTTCGGAAACGTGGATGCTTCGGCAGGTACTTTCGAACCGAAATATACAGGCCAGGAATTGCCTCAGGAAACGACAACCACTCCTCCACCTGCTGCTAAGCCGGTTGAGGAAGTGAAGGAAGACCTTGTCACCCAAGACCTGGAAGAAAGTGTTTCTCTGAATGAGGAGAAAAAGAAGAAAGAAGAGCAGAAAAAGAATGAAGAGGAAGAGAAACGCAGAATAGAAGAGGAAAAAGAACGCCAGCGCCAGATTGAAGCCGAGAAAAAGCGCAAAGCTGAAGAGCAACGCAAGAAGGAACAGGCTATCAAAGACAAGATTGCCGGTGCTTTCGGCATCGGTTCGGCTGAAGGCAACAACCAGGGCGACGCCGGCGAAGGCAGCGGAAACCAAGGTAGTCCGTTCGGCAACAGTGACCATGGTGCAAACGAAGGTGTGGGCGGTTATGGCTCATTCAACCTTAACGGACGTTCCATAGGTGCCGGAGGTCTTCCTCGTCCGGCATATACTATTCAGGAAGAAGGACGCATCGTCATAGATATTACTGTCAACCCGAAAGGTGATGTCATCTCGGCAAGCATCGGACGTGGAACTAATATCGACAACGCATCCATGAGAAAAAGCGCACTTGATGCCGCACGCCGTGCTAAATTCAACAGCATCAGCGGTGCAAACAATCAGAGTGGAACTATTACTTACTTATACAAATTGAAATAACATGAAAAAAGCATTCGTATTCTTGGCAGAAGGTTTCGAGGAAACTGAAGCCCTGGGAACAGTGGATGTATTGCGCCGCGCAGGCATTGAAGCTACAACTGTGTCCATCAACAATGAGAAATGTGTGAAAGGCTCGCATAATATACCGGTTATGGCAGATATCTGCTTTAGTGATGCAAACTTCGAAGGAGCTGAAGCTCTGATATTGCCCGGAGGTATGCCTGGTTCTAAGAATCTGAACGAATGCGAACCTCTAAAAGAAGCCTTGCTGCAACAATATCGTGAGAACCGCATCGTTGCGGCAATATGCGCTGCACCGCTTGTGCTGGGCGGCCTCGGTCTGCTGAAAGGGAGGAAAGCAACATGTTATCCGGGCTTTGAGCCTACACTTATTGGTGCGGAAATTACAGGCGAACCTGCCGTTACTGACGGAAACGTGATAACAGGAAAAGGCCCGGGATTCGTGTTCAGATTTGCATTGGCTCTTGTTGCAGCAATAAAAGGAGAAGCCGTTGCTGAGGAGGTGGCAGCAGGATTGCTTATTTGAAAGATTAGTTGACAAAGGGACAACGCCGGAGAGAGTGTGATTTTTTTCAATCCACATATTCGGACAATATTGGAATTTCCCCAAAAACATGGACGGGAACAAGTGCGGACATTCTGTCGTGGAGCATAAAACGGATACGCCATCGGCAGAATGTCTGCCATATATAAACATGAAAACTTAAAAACATATAAACATTAACATTCACAGCTACAAAAGATTAAAAAAACTAATCTAAATCACTATATTTGCGTAGGCAAAAAGAATAAACAATAATCATTCTTTAAATAAATCTATTTCATGAATAAAAAAAGTTTATGGGCATTAGCTTTAGCTGCAACCATGGGCTTCTCTGCTCAGACGTTTTCAGCCAGTGCTAACGAAGCTTTTGACCCGGTTAATTATGTAAACCCATTAGTGGGTACGGAATCAACGTTCGAACTATCTACGGGAAACACTTATCCTGCAATTGCTCGTCCTTGGGGTATGAACTTCTGGTCTCCTCAGACAGGAAAGATGGGTGATGGATGGATGTACCAGTACACAGCCACAAAAATCAACGGTTTCAAACAGACTCACCAGCCAAGCCCGTGGATTAACGACTACGGACAGTTCTCAATAATGCCGGTAGTAGGAAAACCAGAATTTGATATGCAGAAGCGCGCAAGCTGGTTCTCACACAAAGGAGAAGAAGCTAAGCCATACTATTATAAGGTTTATCTCGCAGAGCACGACATTGTTACAGAATTCACACCGACTGAACGTGCCGTAATGTTCCGCTTCACTTTCCCGGAAAACGACAATTCATATGTTATTGTTGACCCGTTCGACAAAGGTTCATATGTGAAGATTGTTCCGGAAGAAAATAAAATCATCGGTTATACTACAAAGAACAGCGGTGGTGTTCCTGACAATTTCAAGAACTATTTCGTTATTAAATTCGACAAACCTTTCACTTATAAGGCAACTGTTGATAACGGAAAAGTTAACGAAAACAAGAATGAGCAAGAAGCTAACCATGCAGGTGCTATCATTGGTTTCAAGACTAAGAAAGGCGAACAGGTTCATGCAAGAATCGCTTCTTCATTTATCAGCTATGACCAGGCAGAACTGAACCTTAAGGAACTTGGAAATGACAGCTTTGAAACTATCAAGCAGAAAGGGAAAGAGGCTTGGAACAAAGTATTGGGCAAAATAGAAGTTGATGGCGGAAATCTTGACCAGTATCGTACATTCTACTCTTGTATGTATCGCTCATTGCTTTTCCCACGTAAATTCTATGAAATTGATGCTAACGGAAATCCGGTTCACTACAGCCCGTACAACGGACAGGTTCTTCCTGGATACATGTACACAGACACTGGTTTCTGGGATACATTCCGTTGCTTGTTCCCATTCCTGAATATGATGTATCCTTCTGTCAACAAGGAGATTCAGGAAGGTCTTATCAATACATATAAGGAAAGCGGATTCTTCCCTGAATGGGCAAGTCCGGGCCACAGAGGTTGTATGATTGGTAACAACTCTGCTTCTGTTTTGGTTGATGCTTATATGAAAGGTGTGAAGGTTGACGACCTGAAAACTCTTTACGAAGGATTGATTCATGGAACAGAAAATGTTCATCCTACTGTTTCTTCAACAGGCCGCCTTGGACACGAATATTACAACAAACTTGGTTATGTGCCTTATGATGTTAAAATCAACGAAAATGCGGCACGTACTTTGGAATATGCTTACAACGACTGGTGTATCTACAAGATTGCTAAAGAATTGAAACGCCCGAAAAAGGAAATCAATCTTTTTGCAAAACGTGCGATGAACTATAAGAATCTGTTCGACAAGGAAACAAATCTTATGAGAGGCAAGAACGAGAACGGTGAATTTATGGCTCCATTCTCTCCTCTTAAATGGGGTGACGCTTTCACTGAAGGTAACAGCTGGCACTATTCTTGGTCAGTATTCCACGATCCTCAGGGATTGATTGATTTGATGGGCGGCCGTGAAAACTTCGTTACTATGCTTGACTCTGTATTTGCTGTTCCACCAATCTTCGACGAAAGCTACTATGGACAGGTGATCCACGAAATCCGTGAAATGACGGTTATGAACATGGGTAACTATGCACATGGTAACCAGCCAATCCAGCATATGATTTATATGTATAACTATGCAGGCGAACCTTGGAAGGCTCAGTATTGGTTGCGTCAGGTTATGAACCGTATGTACACTCCAGGTCCTGACGGATATTGCGGTGATGAGGACAATGGCCAGACATCTGCTTGGTATGTATTCTCTGCATTGGGCTTCTATCCTGTTTGTCCTGGAACAACTCAGTATGTTTTTGGTGCTCCATTGTTCAAGAAAGCAACTATTCATTTCGAAAACGGAAAGAATCTTGTTATCAACGCTCCTGAAAACAGCGACGAAAACATCTATATCCAGTCTATGACATTCAATGGTCAGAACTATACTAAGAATTATCTTGACCACAATGAAATGATGAAAGGTGGAGTTATCGATATCAAAATGAGTAGCGAACCTAACAAGCAGAGAGGAACTCAGGAATCTGATTTCCCTTACTCATTCTCAAAAAACGAAAACAAATAATAGAGAAAGTATTTAAGAAACGATAAAGTCGAGCAGCCGGAATTAATCCGGTTGCTCGACAATTTCTCAAAAGCAAAACCACTTATACATCTGATTATTTAAATATATAAATATAACTATCATGAATTTTGTACAGAAAATTATGATGTCAGGCGTAGCTGGTCTGGCATTTTTTGCATTTTCTTGTGCTCCTACAAACAAGGCAGAAGAGAAAAAGGTTATTGATTATGTTTCTTATGTTGACCCATACATCGGTACTGGCGACCATGGCCATGTATTCGTGGGTGCAAATGTTCCTTTTGGTATGATTCAGGCTGGTCCGCAGAACATACACAAAGGTTGGGACTGGTGTTCCGGCTATCATTACACTGACAGTGTAATCATTGGTTTCAGCCACACACACTTGAGTGGAACCGGTTGTGCTGATTTGGGTGATATCCTGATGATGCCATATACAGGTGAAGTACGTACTGCACGCGGCGAACAGGACAACATTGAAGGTGCTGCTTCTTCCTACTACAGCCACAAGAATGAATCTGTTTCCCCAGGATATTATTCATTGTTGATGGATAATGGTGTGAAAGTGGAACTTACTGCAACAGAACGTGCTGCTATCCACAGATATACTTATCCTCAAGGAGAGAAAAGACTTCTTATCAACCTGAAAGAAGGAAACGGCGATATTGCCTATGATACTTATCTGAAGAAAGTTGACGACAACACTGTTGAAGGTTATCGTTTCTCAAAAGGATGGAGTCCGCAGCACAAGGTTTATTTCGTCATGAAATCAGAACAGCCTATTGCTTCAGTTCAGGTTTTCAATGATGACACTGCTGCAGGCGAAAATGAATTGAAAGGCGAATCAGTAAAAGCTGTAATTACATTCAAGGAAGATGCTCCGGAAAAAGTGCAGGTTAAACTTGCCATTTCTTCTGTAAGCTGCGAAAATGCTTTGGCAAACTTGAATGCTGAGCTTGCAGACTGGGATTTCGAGAAAGTTCATAAGGCTGCTGTTGACAAATGGAATGACCGTCTTGCTGTTATCAACATTGAATCAAATGACGAACGTGCAAAGAAGATTTTCTATACTTCAATGTATCACATGTTCATCGCTCCTACTCTTTATTGTGATGTTAACGGTGAATTCCGCGGTCATGACGACAAAGTTTACAGCAACAACAACTGGACAAACTATTCTACTTTCTCATTGTGGGACACTTACCGCACATTGAATCCTTTGTTTACTATCATCGAGCCTGAAATGGTTCCTGATATGGTAAACTCTTACTTGAGCATTTTCGACCAGCAGGGCAAATTGCCAATCTGGCCATTGGTTGGTGGCGAAACTGAATGTATGCCTGGATATAGCGCAATTCCTATTATTGCTGATGCTTATATGAAAGGCTTCACTGGTTTTGATGCAGAAAGAGCATACAAAGCTATGACTAGCTCTGCAACATATGAAAAGCAGAAAGGTGTTCCTTATGTATTGGAGAAAGGTTATATCCCTTGCGACAAGGTTCACGAAGCAACTTCTATTGCTATGGAATATGCAGTTGGTGACTGGGGAATTGCTAGAGTTGCCAAGAAAATGGGTAAGGAAGACGACTATAAGGAATATAGCAAACGTGGCCATTATTACGAACAGTATTTTGACAAAGACATTAACTTCATCCGTCCTAAAATGAATGACGGTTCATGGAGAACTCCTTATGACCCATTCCGTTCAATCCACGGAGTTGGTGATTTCTGCGAAGGAAACGGTTGGCATTATACATTCTTTGTTCCTCAGAATCCTGAAGGACTTATCGAGCTGATGGGTGGCGATGCTGCTTTCATTGCTAAAATGGACTCTTTGTTCGTTGCTGAAGGTGATATGGGTGAAGGTGCATCAAGCGATATCAGTGGTTTGATTGGTATGTACGCTCACGGAAACGAACCTAGCCACCATGTAGCTTATATGTATCCGTATGCCGGAGAACAGTGGAAAACAGCTGAGAAAGTTCGCTGGATTCAGTCTAATTTCTATACTGACAAACCGGAAGGTGTAATCGGCAACGAAGACTGCGGTCAGATGTCTGCTTGGCATGTTATGTCAGCTTTAGGTTTCTATCAGGTGAATCCTTCAAATGGAGTTCTGGTATTCGGTAGTCCTTCATTCGAAAAGGCTAGCATCAGTTTGCCTGGCGGAAAGACTTTCGAAGTTGTGGCACAGAACAACAGCAACGAAAACATCTATATCCAGTCTGCTACATTGAACGGACAACCTTATACAAAATCATATATCACATATGAAGATGTGATGAAAGGCGGTAATCTTACATTTGTAATGGGCAACACACCAAACAAAGAATTTGGTGCTGCACCGGAAGATCGTCCAAAGAGTGAATAACAACAGAATAACTATTTATTATGCATAAAACTGTAAAATCGGCATTGGCATTGATGGCTTCGGCTTTTTTGCTTGCATCTTGCTCACAGACAAGTGTGAATAACGAGCAAAGCCTGTCGCCTGTCGAATATGTAAATCCATATATGGGAAATATCAGCCACTTGCTGGTTCCGACTTTCCCAACAGTTCATCTGCCCAACAGTATGCTTCGCGCATATCCTGAAAGGTCAGATTTCACAGCAGATCGCCTCGGTGGTCTGCCTGTGATTGTCACAAACCATCGTGAGCGCTCTGCTTTCAACATCTCTCCTTTCCAGGGTGATGAAAAAGGATTGCAGCCTGTTGTTGCTCTAAGCTACGACAGAGAAAACATCAAACCTTATCACTATCAGGTTTATCTTGACGAGTTGGAAGCTAACGTGGAATATGCACCGTCACATCAGAGTGCAATCTATAACCTTTCGTTTGACGAACAGAAGCCTACATATCTTATATTCAACAGCCGCAAAGGTGAAATGAATGTAAACGGCAACACTGTGCAAGGTTTCCAGTATATCGACAAGAATACTAAAATCTATTTCTTCGCTGAAGTGGATAAAACTCCGGAGAAATCAGGAATACTAAGTGCTTCGGCTGTTGACTATAACAGCCAGAAAGCTGAAGGCGAGAATGCTGCTGTTGTGATGTCGTTCGGAAATATGAACGGTAGTGTTCATGTAAGATATGGTATTTCTTTCATCGACGCAGAGCAGGCTAAAAAGAATCTTGAACGTGAAATCAAGACTTATGATGTCAATGCCGTGGCTGAAGCGGGTAAAGCAGTTTGGAACGAAACTCTTGGCAAAATCAAGATTCAAGGTGGCAGCGACGACGACAAAACTGTGTTCTATACTTCATTATACAGATGTTATGAACGTCCTATCTGCATGAGCGAGGACGGAAGATATTACAGTGCTTTCGACGGTAAAATCCACGAAGACGGCGGCCGTGCTTTCTATACTGACGACTGGATTTGGGATACATACCGTGCCACTCACCCACTTCGCGTTCTTATCGAAAACGAAGTTGAAGGAAACATTATCAACTCATATCTGCTGATGGCAGAGCAAATGGGTAACAACTGGATGCCGACTTTCCCTGAAGTGACAGGCGACACAAGACGTATGAACTCCAACCATGGTGTGGCAACAGTAATTGATGCATACAACAAGGGATTGCGTTCATTCGACTTGGAAAAAGCTTATGCTGCTTGTAAGGCTGCAATCGAGGAAAAGACTCTTATTCCTTGGTCTGCCAAACCTGCCGGATGGTTGGATAACTTCTATAAAGAACACGGATATATTCCAGCTCTTCGTCCGGGCGAAAAGGAAACAGTGGAAAATGTTTCTATCTGGGAAAAGCGCCAGCCGATTGCTGTTACTTTGGGTACTTCATACGACCAGTGGTGTCTGTCTCAGATTGCAAAGGAATTGAACAAGGAAGACGAGGCTGCTCATTATCTGAAATGCTCATATAATTACAGAAACGTGTTCAACCCTGAAACTGGATTCTTCCATCCGAAAGATAAAGACGGAAAATTCATCACTCCGCTTGATTACCGTTATGACGGAGGATTGGGCGCACGCGACTATTACGGTGAAAACAACGGATATATCTATCGTTGGGATGTTCAGCACAACATTGCTGACTTGATTCAGTTGGTTGGTGGAAACGACAAGTTCACTTCTGCATTGGACGAAATGTTCAACACTCCGCTTGGTATGTCGAAGTGGCAGTTCTACTCATTCTTGCCTGACCATACAGGAAATGTCGGTATGTTCTCAATGGCTAACGAGCCAAGTTTGCATATTCCATATCTTTACAACTATGCCGGCAAACCTTGGATGACACAGAAAAGAATCAGAACATTGCTTGACATGTGGTTCCGCAACGACTTGATGGGCGTTCCGGGTGATGAAGACGGCGGTGGCATGTCTGCCTTCGTTGCATTCAGCCAGATGGGATTCTATCCTGTAACTCCAGGTTCACCGACATACAACATCGGTAGTCCGGTATTTACTGACGTGAAGATGGATTTGGGAAATGGCAAAATCTTTGAGATTAAGGCTAACAATGCTTCCAAAGAAAACAAATATATCCAGTCTGCACGCCTGAATGGAAAAGAATTGAACCAGCCTTGGTTCAACCACTCAGATATCGCCAACGGTGGCGTTCTGGAACTGGAAATGGGACCGAAAGCAAACAAGGCTTGGGGAACTGCAACTCCTCCGCCTTCTGCCGGTGTTCTTAAGTAATCTCTGATAAATCTAAAATATCAAGAGGCTGTGTCAAAAATAAGTTTAAACACAGAGTCACAGAGATACAGAGTTAATATTTTATTTATACTCAATTTATTTCCTCTGTGACTTCGTGCCTCTGTGTTTCTTTCTTTTCGTTTTGACACAGCTTCTTTTTTTATCCAAATAATTATTCCAATTATAGAACCTTATTCCTCCAGTTTCCTTTCAACAAATATATAACACTGAACAGGAATAATCCTATATAATATATTGTCTCCGTAAGGAAACACAATGAAACCGGAAGTTTCATCTTGAATGCTGCGATGAAAATAAACAATGTATAGAATACCAATGTCACAACTTCAATAATAAAAGCCACCTTAGTATTTCCCGTTCCAATCAAACCATTGAATACGATATTAGCCATTGCCGCGATTGGCATAGCCAATGCTACTATAAAGAACGTGGAGACAGACGCTTCGACAAGTTCCATATCATTTGTATATATCGACAACACACTCTCGGGGAACAGACATAATGAACCGACCAAAACGACAGTTACACCAACAGACAAATAAGTTATATGCCTTATTACAGGCAGGACATTGTCGGCACGGTCGGCACCCAGACAATTGCTCACCAATGTATTGGTTGTCATTGCCAGAGCATTTATCGGTATAAGCATCATAACATAAAGACTTCTCACAATATTTGCCACAGCAAGCGACCTCTGTCCCAAATGCTCAACAGCAATAAACAATATGAAATATGTTGACAGAGATATGAAATATTGCAACATAGTAAACACAGAAATATTGAGCACTCTTTTCAGCAAGCCAACATCAAAGGAACGAAAACGAGACAAGCCATATTTTCCCGTATCAACAGTTAAACGAGTGTAAATAAAATAGAACAATATTGACACTGCCTCAGCAATGACAGATGCAATTGCAGCTCCTTCCAATCCTAGCTTCGGAAATCCAAAATTCCCGAATATCAGAAGATAATCCAGCACTATATTTGTTATTGCCATAACAATAGCATTCAATGTCAAAACCTTTGTCCGTGTTATTCCCACAAAGAACGCTCTGAACATCACACCAAGGAAGACAAAGAAAAATCCGATTACACGCCAGTTCAAGAATCTTACTGTGGCATTCCATATATCATCAGAAGAAATCAACATCCGCATTATGTCTCCGGCAAACAATAAAGAGAAGCCAAACAGGAGAGCAGCCATAACAAGCAAAAAAGCACAGCCCTGAATCATGACAGGACCGACTTCTGCATAATTCTTCTCCCCGTTCCTTCGTGCTATGAGAATTTGCGAACCGGTGCTGAAACCAAAAGCTATGGTGAAAACACATATATAATACAAGCCGCCCATGGCTGAGGCTCCAAGTTCAACCTCGCCTACTCTGCCCAAGAAAGCTGTATCAGTAACATTGATAATATTCTGGGCAAGCAGGCCGAAAAAAATAGGATAACTGATATTCCAAATCTGCCTGTTTGTTATTACTCCACTTTCAGAAACCATATAATCATTCCATTTAATTTGCAGTTACAATGTCAAAATGACGGAATCCATATTTTCCCAACAAAATCAGCCTCACAAATCTTATCTTTTCAGCTTGAAAAATATATACGGACGCATGTCAAATTGGGGTCGGAAGTAAACCAAAATATATACGGCCCCACGAAGACGTAGGTTCGGATGTATTTTCCATAGAAAATATGCGCATCAAAATCTCATTAAATATACAAATATCGCAAATAAAAAACAAAGAGCAGGATAGCTTGATTGAAAACAAGTCTATCCTGCTCTTTGGAAAACTATCTGCAAATGTATAGTTTATTTTATCAATTTATTAGTAGCAGTATCTGGAAACACAACCGCAGGCTTGAATGTTTTGGCTTCTTCAAAATCCATCATTGCGTAAGACATGATAATTATGATATCGCCAGGCTGAGCTTTTCGGGCAGCCGCACCATTCAGACAAACCACTCCTGAACCCGGTTCTCCTTTGATAATATAAGTTTCAAAGCGTTCACCATTATTATTGTTTACAATCGAAACCTTTTCATTAGGAATAAGATTTGCCGCTTCCAACAAATCGGCATCAATAGTTATACTGCCGATATAATTCAGATTAGCTTCAGTAACCGTTACACGGTGAATTTTTGATTTTACTACTTCAATAAACATGCTATATTATTATTTTAATTCGCAGATTTTATATATAACCGAAATGTCCTTGTTCAGATAGAGACACAACAGCTATTGATGTGAAACCATCATCAATATTTAATATTATCAATCAGACGAACCTCTCCACAATATACTGTTATACAGCCAACAGGATAATCAGTATCCTTCCAGTCCTTTATTGACTCCAGCGTATTTCCATCTACAATTTCGAAATACTCAACTTCCATATCCGGTTCTTGATTGATGGTGTTTACAACAAAATCAATTACCTCTTGAACACCTTTTGCGGGTGCAAAGTTAGCACTTTCTTTTAATGTACGGGCAATAAGCGGAGCTTTTTGACGCAGTTCCGGTGTCAATCTTGTATTTCTGCTGCTCATAGCCAATCCGTCAGCCTCGCGAAGGATAGGACAATCATTGATTTTGACAGGCAATCCCAGTTGTTTCACCATAGCACGGATAACTGCAATCTGCTGGAAATCTTTTTCACCGAAATAAGCATTGTCCGGTTCAACGATGTAAAACAATTTGCTAACCACCTGAGCCACGCCATTGAAATGTCCGGGACGGCGTGCACCTTCCATCACCTGCATCACTTTGCCAAAATCAAACACACGTGTGTCTGGTTCCGGATACATTTCTTCAACTGACGGAGCAAAAACATAATCACATCCTGCAGCCTGAAGCAACTCACAGTCTTTCTCCAATGTACGCGGATAAGTTTCCAAATCCTTTTTGTCATTAAACTGTGTCGGATTGACAAAAACACTGACCACACATATATCATTCTCGTCAACACAACGTTTAACCAGACTCAGGTGTCCGGCATGCAAGGCACCCATTGTAGGGACAAAGCCTATTCTTCTGTTATCCAGTCTTTCCTGTGCCAGATAACCTTTTAAATCTTGAATTTTACTTACTATTTTCATCTTACAGATGCGTTTTGACGGTACAAAGCAAATAAATAATTACGTTAAATGAAAGAAATTGCTTATCTTTGTAGCGTTTAAATTAAACTTAATAACAGAATGGATGCAAAAAAAGTATTATTTATAGCACAAGAAATAACACCTTACTTACCAGAATCAGAAATTGCAACAATTTGCCGCCAATTGCCACAGGGCATTCAGGAACGCGGAAGAGAAATCAGAACGTTCATGCCTAAATTCGGAAACATCAACGAACGCCGCAATCAGTTGCACGAAGTAATTCGTCTTTCCGGTATGAATTTGATTATTGATGATACTGATCATCCACTAATCATTAAGGTTGCGTCTATTCAAGCAGCTAGAATGCAGGTTTACTTTATCGACAACGACGACTTTTTCCAGAGAAAAAACACTATTTGCGATGATGAAGGAAATGAGTATGATGACAACGACGAACGTTCAATTTTCTACATCCGCGGTGTGTTGGAAACAGTAAAGAAACTTCGTTGGATTCCTGATGTTATTCACTGTCACGGCTGGATGTCTGCGCTTACAGCTTTATATATTAAACGCATGTATGCAGACGATCCATGTTTGAAGAACGCAAAAGTTGTTTATTCAATTTACAATGACGAGTTCAAGACTCCATTCAATGAAAACTTCGCCAAGAAGCTGAAAATGGACGGAGCAAAAGATTCTGATGTAAAATTGCTAAAAACTGACACAAGTTTCTTAGCCTTGACAAAATTAGCTATCGACATGTCTGATGGTGTAATTCAGGGAAGCGAAACAATACATCCTGAACTAACAGAATATATTGCATCTAAAAAGAAAAAATTGTTCTTGCCATATCAGAAACCTGATGTTTATATCGACGAGTTCAATAAATTCTATGATGCAGTTTTGGAAACTAAATAATATAAAAGAATCATGAAAGTCAAGCTTTTAACACTTGGGATTGCTTTAGGAGCTGCGCTCCTCGGCAGTTGTGATGATGGAATTAGTCTGGTAGGACCAAGTATTCAGCCCGACAGAGACAAGATAAATGTTTTTCAAGATACGATTGAAATACAAGCCTATACGGTTTTGATGGATTCTATTTATGCAAAAACATCAAGTGCATTGCTAGGAGAATTTTATGACCCGACATACGGAAATCTGAAATCCGACTATGTTTGCCAGTTCTATTGTCCTGAAGAATATCAGTTCCAGCACACACCTTTGGATGAAAAGATTGACTCAATGGCTTTCCAAATCACTTATTCATCATGGGTTGGCGACTCTCTGGCTCCTATGCAGGCACAGATTTTCCAGGTTACTAAACCATTGGAAAGAAATTATTATACCAATGTTGACCCGATGGAATTCTGTGATATGAAAACTTTGTTGGGAACAAAAACTTATACTGCATATGATGTTTCCATTCCTGATTCTATCAGAAATATCACTGATACAAATGATGAGAACTATTATGTTCCTAAAGTAAGAGTCAGAATGCCGAAAGAATTAGGACAGAAATTCTATGAAGAATCTGTAAACAATCCTGCGACATTCAATTCTCAGGAAGCTTTCAACAATTTCTTCCCGGGACTATATGTCACAACTAACTACGGAACCGGAAACTTGCTTAACATCAGCCGCTCATCATTGTTTATTTATTACAGATATAAGACTAAGAGTTCTGCGACAAACAATGATACTATCATTTCGACTTATGAGCGCTTCAACTCAACTACCGAAGTTATTCAGCTCAACAGTCTTAAGAACGGCAACTTGGAGCAGCTTTTGCAGCCAAATGACGAATATACATATATGAAAACACCGGCAGGTGTTTGCACTAAGCTGGAAATTCCGGTATCAGAGCTGAAAGATAAACTTGAAGGACGCATTATCAACAACCTTCCATTCAAAATGACAGCTTTGGCACAGGAAGAATGGGAATATACTTTGAGTGTTCCTACAAGCTTGTTGTTATTGCCTGAAGATTCAGTAAAAACTTTCTTTGAATCAGGAAAGATTCAGGACAGCCAGACTTCCTATGTTGGAGAATATACATCTGACGGAAGAACTTACGATTTCAAGAATATTTCCAGAGTGTTTGAAAAGCATTTGGAAAACAATCCGGACGAGCCGCTTCGCCTTCTTGTTATTCCGGTTGAAAACGTAACTGAAACTTCTAACAGTTATTATGACAGCAATACATATACAACTGCAATTAACAACTATATGTCTCCTTCTGGTGTTAGGCTTAAGAAAGACAAAGAATCAAGAACATTGATTCTGACAAGCAGTAAATACAATGAATAAATAATATAAAGGTCTGAATCTCCCAAGGTTCAGACCTTTTCTTGTTAAAATAATTTCCTAAACTATTCTTCTAAAGTAAATTTTATTTATTTTTGCGCCATAAGAGAAAAGTGTTGTGAAGACTTACAGAAAGAAATATATCGTCTATCTTTTCTCACTGCTGTTTACATGGTATTACGGCAGTGTGATTCTCTTCACACACATACATATCAAAGATGGTGTTGCGATAAAACACTCTCACCCATTCAAGAATATTGAACATCACCATAAGACTCTTTCTGAGATAATATTCCTCCAGACATTATCCACTATCAATGTTGAGGACACTCAGAACGGAAGTCCGGATATTCAATGTTTCCTTAATCTTCTTACCAGAATAGTTGAGAAAAACGACTCTCATTCTTATTTGTTTTTCTTGACTTCAAACAATCTCAGAGCTCCTCCTTATACATTATAATATATTGACTTATATCCGGGGATTTAAATTTCCGCACAATTTTCTTTATCCTATAATCAAGCTGATAAGATTACAGGAAGTCTGACGTATGTAGAATAATATATTATTCCTGTGCTACAAATATGAAATACGGACATATCTGTAGTATGAGAAACTGTGTGCCATATTTATCTTCATGCGGAAAATCTGCTGCGCATAATCGTCACCGGAAGATTTACAAAAACAACTTTATCATCTAACTGGAGGATAAAACAATTCCTCAACAAAATATATTATAATGAATAAGCTTATAAATATAACTATATGCTTGTGCATGCTATTGTTGTGCACAAAAGCGTTTGCCAACGAAGAGAATTATAATCTGAATCCTTCTGATGCAAACATTGTAGGTCATATCATTGACAAGAAATCCGGTGAACATCTTTCCTTCATAAACATATATCTGGAAGGAACAACCATAGGAACAACTTCAGATGCAACAGGACACTATTTCCTAAAGAACCTTCCTGAAGGAAAATTCACCATTGTTGCAAAATCTCTTGGATATAAAACAGCGAAAAAAGAGATTAATCTGAAAAAAGGAAAAACAATTGAAGTAAACTTCGAAATTGAAGAAGATGCAGTTTCACTTGACGGCGTCGTTGTTTCGGCAAACAGAAATGAAACAACGAGACGCATGGCGCCAACATTGGTGAATGTTTTGGATGCAAGAGTATTCGAAACTTCAAATGCAACTTCTCTTGCCGAAGGTTTGAATTTCCAGCCCGGAGTCCGAGTTGAGAACAACTGCCAGAACTGCGGTTTCCAGCAAGTGAGAATAAATGGTCTTGATGGTCCGTACACTCAGATTCTTATGGACAGCCGTCCTATTTTCAGTGCTTTGACGGGTGTTTATGGTTTGGAGCAGATTCCGGCTAATATGATTGAGCGTGTTGAAGTGATGCGCGGTGGCGGTTCTGCTTTGTTCGGTTCTTCTGCAATTGCTGGGACAATCAATATCATCACTAAAGAACCGATGAGAAATTCTGCACAGCTCTCACATTCTCTTACTCTGGTCGGCGGCTCAACACCGGACAATAATACTACTATTAACGCATCTTTGGTTACTGACGACCATAAGGCAGGATTATATGTATTCGGACAGAACAGACAGCGCGGACATTATGATCACGATGGCGACGGCTTCTCTGAACTTGGAAAAATCAACGCAAAAACAATCGGTTTCCGCTCTTATCTGAAGACTAGCAATTATTCAAAGCTGACTTTCGAATATCACGGTATCAACGAATTTCGCCGCGGCGGTAATATGTTTGACAATCCGCCTCACGAAGCTGATATTGCTGAACAAACTGAACATAACATCAATGGCGGCGGTTTGAAATATGATTTGTTCTCAAAAGACTACAAGCACAGAATGAATGTCTATACTTCAGCTCAACATACAAAGCGTGATAGTTATTACGGAACGAATCAGGATTTGAATGCTTATGGACAAACAACAGACATGACTTTGGTTTCGGGAGCACAATACAGCTATTCGGCAGACAAATGTTTATTTATGCCAGCAGAATTTACAGGTGGTCTGGAATATAGCTATGATGATTTGCAAGACAGAATGCCTGGTTATGACAGAGAAGTTAACCAGACAACTCACATCGCCAGCCTTTTCGCTCAGAACGAATGGAAAACCAAGAAATGGAGTTTCCTTATTGGTGGACGTTTGGACAAACATAATCTTATCAACCACGTTATATTCAGCCCGCGTGCCAATGTAAGATTCAATCCAAGCGAAAATATAAACTTCCGACTGGCTTATTCAAGCGGTTTTCGCGCTCCACAAGCTTTTGACGAAGACTTGCATATCGAAGCTGTCGGAGGAAATGTTGCCTTGATCGAGCTTGCCGACAATCTTAAGGAAGAGAAATCAAACAGTTTGAGTGCTTCTGTTGATTTCTATCACAGATTTGGTCCGGTTCAGGTGAACTTCCTTGTAGAAGGATTCTATACTAATCTAAATAATGTATTTACTCTTGAAAAAACAGGAACTGACGACAAAGGCAATATCATAATGGAAAGAAGAAACGGCTCAGGCGCTACAGTTGGCGGCGTAAACCTGGAAGGTAAAATGGCATATTCATGGATGCAGATCCAGGCAGGCGCAACAATCCAGAGAAGCCGTTACAAGGAAGCTGAACAATGGAGTGACGATGTGGAAGCACAGAAAAAAATGTTCAGGACTCCGGATGTGTATGGTTACCTGACTTCAACTTTCACTCCGGTGAAAAGACTTTCTCTTGCTCTTACCGGAACATACACAGGAAGTATGCTTGTGCAGCACAACGCCGGATATATCGAAGCCGACCGCGACGATGAAACTCCGGATTTCCTTGACATGAGCGTAAAGGTTGCCTACGATATTCCTATCTATAAAAGCGTTACTTTACAGCTTAATGCAGGCGTAAAGAATATCTTCAACTCATATCAGAACGACTTCGATAAAGGAAAAGACCGCGACGCAGGATATATTTATGGTCCGGGATTGCCAAGAAGTTATTTCTTCGGCTGCAAGATCACTTATTAACCTAAGTTTCGCAGTTATATAACAAAAAAACCTCCGGTAATAAATTGGGACAACCAATTATACCGGAGGTTTTCTATTTCAAGTATAAGACTGACTGTAAATTCAGCCCTTAAGTTCCTTTTCCTCTTTCATATCCAATTCATTCCTGTCTTCATCATAGAACTTGTATTCGAGGAATGCCAGACTCTGATTTGGAATCACCTTCAAGCCGTAGCTGTATCTCATCTTCCACTGCCAACTTAAAGGGAAAAAACCTTTGTTCACATAAGCTGCAACATAAGGATGTACGTGTAAGGTAAATTTCTTCACATGATGCTTGTTGACCAAACAATCAATCTTTCCTTCCAAACTGTCGGTAAACAAAATAGAAGGTTTCACAGAACCTGTTCCAAAACAAGCAGGACAAGCTTCAGAGGTTTGAACATCCATTGCCGGACGAACTCTCTGGCGAGTTATCTGCATCAGACAAAACTTACTCAAAGGAAGTATATTATGCTTTGCTCGGTCGCTAGCCATTGCCTTCTTCATATGCTCGTAAAGCAGCTGGCGATTTGTATTGCTCGACATATCAATAAAGTCGATAACAATGATACCTCCCATATCACGCAAACGCAACTGACGGGCAATTTCATCCGCAGCGGCAAGATTAACATCGATAGCAGTCTTTTCCTGGTCGTCGCTGGTTTTCGAACGATTACCGCTATTGACATCAATCACGTGCATTGCCTCCGTATGCTCAATAATCAAGTAAGCCCCACTTTTATAAGTAACCGTACGCCCAAAGAGGGATTTTATTTGTTTGGTAACTGCAAAGTTATCAAAGATAGGCAGTTCACCGGTGTACAGATGTACAATCTCTTCCCGTCCGGGAGCAATCAGACTAACGTAGTCCCGAACATTATTATAAACCTCTTTGTCGTTTACAAAAATATTCTGAAAGGAAGGGTTAAATATGTCGCGTAGCAAAGCGACTGTTCGTGCAGTCTCTTCATAAATAATGGCAGGCGACTTACTTTTAGTTACTTTTGCGCTATTCTCTTCCCAACGTTTCACCAGAGTTTTCAACTCGTGGTCCAATTCTGCAACTCTCTTTCCTTCTGCCGAAGTACGGACAATCACACTGAAATTCTTCGGTTTGATACTTTGGATGAGCTGTCTCAAACGGGCACGTTCCTCATTGGATTTGATTTTTGTCGAAACTGATACTTTGTCGGAAAATGGTATCAAAACAATATATCTCCCGGCGAACGACAACTCCGAAGTCAATCTCGGCCCCTTTGTGGAAATCGGTTCTTTTGCTATCTGCACCAATATCTCCTGACCTATTTTGAGAACATCACTAATACTGCCTTCCTTTTCTATTTCCGGCAATATCTGAAGTTTTGAGAAAGCGGGAGCTTTCTTTGGGTCAGAAAGCAGCTGATTGAGATACTTTTGCTGGGTGTTGAAATGAGGACCTAAGTCCTGATAGTGAAGAAATGCATCCTTTTTATAACCTACATCAATGAAAGCAGCGTTTAATCCCGGCATAAGTTTCTTAACCTTGCCTAAATAAATATCGCCCACTGCAAAAGAGACATTGTGAGCTTCTTTTTGTAGCTCAACCAGTTTTTTGTCTTCCAATACAGCGATAGATACTTCTTGGGACTGTACATCAACTACTAATTCACTAACCACTATAAAAAGGTGTTTATTAAATTTTTGCAGACCTTTATAAATACGCAAAGAACAAACTTAAAAGGTCTCTTATAAGTTTGTTCTTTATAGAGCGTTTGTTTCGAAAAATAAACTTATTTCTTCTTATGTCTATTCTTCTTCAGTCTCTTTTTGCGCTTGTGAGTAGACATCTTATGTCTCTTTCTTTTCTTTCCGCTTGGCATCGCTTTAAAATTTTAAGATTAAACGTAATATTTATTATTTAAGAAATTCCGAAAACCCTAACTTTATTATTTTTAATTAAGTCAAAGCCTGCGTAATAAATCAACAATTACTTCACGTCGTTCAAGAAAGTCTTAGCCGGCTTGAATGAAGGAATATTGTGTTCCGGAATAATAATTGTTGTGTTCTTAGAAATGTTACGAGCAGTCTTCTGAGCTCTTTTCTTAACGATGAAGCTACCAAAACCTCTCAAATATACATTTTCATTTTTTGCCAAAGAACCTTTTACAATTTCCATAAAAGATTCAACGCTTGCTAGCACTGTTGACTTGTCAATTCCAGTGTTTTTTGAAATTTCGCTTACGATATCTGCTTTAGTCATATCTTTAAATAATTAATTGATTTGGACCTATTAATTTTTTGGAATGCAAATATATAGCTTTTTATCGAAGAGTGAAAATATTGCTATGTATTTTTTTTAAATAAATTTGCCCGAAACTCACCTTGATATCACTCTATTTACAAAGCAATCAATACGTTATACATGAAACTATTTTGTAACATTTTATACCTAATAATGTTCCAAAGACTCAACTTTGAAGAAAACAAAGCCACAATATATGCTAATATTTAAGCCTCATAAGCTTCTACTAAACTGCATAAATACGGAAACAAGAAATCTCTGTTTCAAAAAACTTTTTGCATACTTCAAAACATAATAATATAATCTTAAAACTAAGCCTTAGTTTTTATAAATTAAGACTCAGTTTTTATAAACTAAAGCTTAATTCTTATAAACCAAGTCTGAGTTTTAAGATTATATAAGCATCTCAGGGCAAACGCATTAGAAAAATATATATCTTTAAAGTCTTAAATCAAGAATTGTATCATGAAAAAGACAGCCGTTTCATTATTATTGGAATTTACTCA
>CASFJQ010000032.1 GCA_949295065.1 uncultured Parabacteroides sp.
CTATTGGTTCAAAAGCGGAACACCAACATATCTCATCCGTCTGTTATCCCATACGAACGAGAATATGAACGAGATAACCGGAAAATATTATTCAGCTGAGGAGTTTATCGACTACACGGCAAACGTTGAACAGCCATTGCCGATGATATATCAGAGCGGTTATCTTACAATAAAGGATTTTGACATAGAGGATAATACCTTCCTTTTGGAATATCCAAATAAAGAAGTGAAGCGAGGTTTTCTGACTATGATAGCCTCAAGTTATTTCAATATTGGTGAAACACCGTCCTGGATAAGGAGCGCAGTATCAAATCTCAAAAAAGGTAATATTAAAGATTTCCGTATCGGATTGACCTCTTTCCTTGCAAGTATCCCATACACAATGCGCAGGAAGGAGAACGAGCGCGAGCGGGAAAGATATTTCCATTATACATTCTACCTGATAATGCGCCTGGTAGGAGTTTATACAGTTTATACAGAGAAAGTCCAGAGCCATGGTCGTGTCGATTGCATAGTTGAAACACCTGAATATATTTATATCTTCGAGTTCAAGCTTGACGGAAGTGCGGATGAGGCAATGCGCCAGATAGAAGAAAAAGGATATGCGCGTGAATATGAATCAGACAGCCGCAAGCTGTATAAGATAGGAGCGGTGTTCTCATCAGAGACTGGGACGATAGAGGAGTGGAAGATGGTTGAGAGGAATTGATATCTTAGCCATCTCAAACGCTCTCCAGCTCAACGATAAACCGACTTCCTTTTCCATCCTCAGAATTCGCATATATACTTCCTCCATGCATAGTTATAATCTGGCGGCAAAGACTGAGGCCGATTCCGGAACCGGAATGACGAGTGGTGAAGAAAGGAATGAAAATACGATCCATAACTTCCGGCAGAATTCCTTCGCCATTGTCGGAAACTGAGAATATTATTTTATCCTGTTCCATTTTTGCAGAGATTCCTATTGCTGGATTTTCTTTGGAGGCACAAGCTTCGATAGCGTTTTTAATAAGGTTTATAAATACCTGTTCCATTTGTGAACGGTCTGCGTAGAAGCATAAGCCTTCGTTTTTCAAACTGAAAGAGATGAAAGGCTGCGGAAAAAGTTTCTTCAAATCTGAAAAGAAATCCTTGATTGGTATTTTGTTTTTCACCGGAGGTGCAACACGTGTAAGCCGGCGATAATTCTCCACAAAATCAAGCAAACCTTTGCTACGGCGGTGAATCACTTCAATACCATGACGTACCGTAGCAGTGTCGCATACTGAATCTGCTGTATTGCAACGCTCGCTAAGTGTTTCCGAAAGAGAGATGATAGGAGTTATGGAATTCATGATTTCATGCGTAAGAACTCTGATAAGTTTTTGCCATGCTTCCATCTCTTTCCTTTCCAGGGCGTGATGTATGTTTTTCAGGCATACAATCCGGTGTTCCATACCTTTTATGAATATACGGCTAGTTTCGACAGACAATTCTATCGGATAGGAGTCGTTGTCCATTCGTATCACTTTTTCGTTGTTATTTACGGCAGAAAGGATATTTTCCGGAATAAAAGGTTTATTGCCTATAATATTTATAGAGGCTTTGTTGCACCATTCTATTTTCCCATTACTGCTACATACAATCATCGCATTCTCTGTTTTGGAGAGAAGGTTTTCATAGAAATGCCTTTTCATCTCCTGTGTAGTGAACTTGTCACTAAGTTTCCGGAGCGCGGCAGAGAGTTCGTCGGCAAGTTCGGTCATTTCACTGTCGCTGAAAGGCGGTCTGATGGTTTGAGTGAGGTCGTTCTGCCTGATACAGTTTACGAGATATTTCCAGCTTTTCAACTGTTTCATCTGCATCATATATAGACTTATTGCTATACATATTATTAACAGGACAGGAACTACGATACAGAAAAGCATATCTGCGGCAATGCCATAGGCAAGAGCCACAGACAAGACGATGATTCCGGCTATATGAGCTGAAAGCTTGAATATATATGTTCTCATAATTTGTATTTTTCTATTTTCCGATAAAGAGAGAATCTGGTTATACCAAGAAGTTCTGCTGCATAGCTGATGTTTCCGCTGCTAAGGCGCATTGCACGTTCAATTGCATTTTTCTCAACCTGTTCAAGATTCAGGATTTCGTCGGTACTTTTTCTCTTTTCTGCGCTTGAAGGATAAAGAGGAAAATCCGCAGGGCGCAACATATTCCCTCCGGCAAGTATGACGGCACGCTCGATAACATTCTGCAACTCTCTTACGTTGCCCGGCCAGTTGTATTTTAGCAGCTTCGATTCAGCCTCACGAGTAATACCACTTATATTCTTCCTGTATTTCCTGTTATAATGTTTCAGGAAATGTTCGGACAGCAGGATGATGTCGTTGCCACGTTTGCGGAGAGGCGGTATTTTAATCTCAATCGTATTTATCCTATATAATAAATCCTGTCTGAAACTTCCTTCTGAAACCATATCACCAAGATTGGCATTTGTAGCGCAAATAAGGCGAACATCTACCGGTATATTTTCAACTGCGCCCAGACGAGTTATATAACGCTTCTCTATAGCCGTCAGCAACTTCGCCTGCATAGGCATTGAGAGATTTCCTATTTCGTCGAGAAAAAGAGTGCCGCCGTTTGCTGCTTCGAAACGTCCGGGTTTTGACTTGCGGGCATCTGTGAAAGCTCCTTTCTCATATCCGAAAAGTTCACTTTCGAAGAGTTGTTCCGGAATACTGCCGAGGTCTATTGTGATGAAAGTCTCGTTGCTGCGTGGAGAATAATGTTTGAGCAGGCGAGCCACCACGTCTTTACCCGTTCCGTTTTCCCCAGTTATCAGGATATTCGCATCTGTTTCGGAAAGCCGGATGATGGTATCTTTTATCTTTATCATCTCCGGAGATTCGCCAATAAGCAGAGGTGAATCGCTCCCGGAGTTGATTACGTTCATTTTCTCCTGTAGCCTTCCTACTTCTTTCCTTGATAAGCTTAGCTTAATAGCCGACGAAAGAGTTGCAAGCAGTTTTTCCTTTTCCCATGGTTTTGAGATGAAGTCTGTGGCTCCAGCCTTGATAGCCTTTACAGCTTTTTCTGTATCTGAATATGCGGTCATGAATATCACAATTGCGTCAGGATTGATGGCAAGAATCTGTTCAAGACATTCAAAACCTTCCTGTCCGCTTACGGCATCACGCTTAAAATTCATATCCAGAAGAATTACATCCGGATTGAAACTGTGCATGAAATGCTCGATGCGCGACGGCTGTGTAGTCACCTTTATCTTCTCCACATAAGGTTCGAGCAGAAGATTAAGAGCGAAGAGCACATCTTCGTTATCGTCGATGATTAATATTTTCCCTTTGTTTTCCATATTGGCAAATATATAAGTTATATGCATAGGTTGTGTGTGCGATAACGCACGATTTTCGTGCGCTTTCGCACTTTGATGAAGAAGAAGATTTATGAGTATTGCCTTGTATCATATTAAGTTATCGTTGTGGCATGGTTTTTGAATATTTTTCAACACAGAGACGTTGGTAAATTGAAAATTGAAAATTAATTCTCTGTGTTCTCTGTGACTCTGTGTTGATAAATACTTGTCAACTAATAAACTTAAAAACTAATAAACTCAAAATATATGTACTTAAAGGCTCTCATACTTCTATTGCTCCCTTTGTCCATGGCTGCACAGAACACCATGCAGCTTACCTTATGGGAGTCAATAAAAATGGCACAGGATTTTTCGCCTGAGGCAAGGGCTGCTGAGCATACTTATCGCGCAGCTTATTGGAGTTATAGGGCATATAAGGCAAATTATCTTCCGGGAGTGAGTCTTGTTTCCACCCCTTTTCTGAACAGGCAGATAAACAAGATTACCCAGCCGGACGGAACGGAGCAGTTTATCCGGCAGAATCAGCTGAGCACGAACCTTTCACTGGAGATTAGCCAGAATATATGGTTTACGGGCGGAAACGTCTTTGTCCAGACCGGAACCCAAAGGATTGACGAGCTCTCGTCGAAATCGAAATCATACAGCACGATACCGTTCTCAATTGGTTACAGCCAATCAATATTCGGATATAACAGCCTTAAGTGGGACAGGAAGATTGAGCCGGTACGTTTCAAGGAAGCCCGTAAGACATATGCGGAAACATTGGAGCTTATTTCCGCCAAGACTTGCGAACTGTTTTTCAATCTTGCAACGGCACAGGCTAATCTGAAAATAGCCGAGGCTAATTATGCTTCGGCAGATACTTTATACCGATATGCCCGTGGAAGATATGAAATAGGAAGTATAACTGAGAATGAGATGCTCCAACTTGAGGTAAACAAGTTGAATGAGGAGACTAACATGATGAAAGCAGGCATTGAGGTGGACGACGCCATGCTTACTTTCCGCTCATTCCTCGGTATAAGAGACGGAACAGAAATAGAAGTTACACTAGACCATGAAGATATAGAGCCTTTTGAGGTTCCTCTGGACAAGGCTTTGGTTCTTGCCTACGAAAACAGTCCCGAAATGGAAACATACGAACGCATGCGTCTGGAAAGCAAAAGTAATCTTGCGGCGGCAAGGGCAGAACGAGGTTTGAAAGCTGATTTGTATTTGCAATTTGGCTTGTCGCAAACTGGAAACGAACTCCTTGCTTCATACCGCAATCCTATGAACCAGCAATATGTAAGTCTTTCGTTGGCTGTTCCTATCCTCGATTGGGGAAAGGGAAAAGGAAAGGTTCGTGTGGCAAAATCTCAAATTGAACTTGTAGAAACGCAGGTTGGGCAGGCATTGACGGACTTCGAGCTTAATGTGCATAAGATGGTGCGCCAGTTCAATCTCCAGGCTAAACAGGTTGAGGTGGCAATCAAGACAGATGAAACGGCTCGTAAGCGCTATGACGTGGCAATGAAACTTTATCTGATGGGTAAATCATCCATATTGGATTTGAATGCTGCCACTGCTGAGAAAGACTCAGCACGACGTAATTGCTTATCTGCGATGAAAACTTACTGGACATTATATTTCGGATTGAGGAGTATGACACAGTATGATTTCAGGAATGGATGTGAAATAGAAATATCCTATTTATAAAATCTACGAGTTTCCGTGTCTCCATGTTGAAAAATAATATAACTCAAAAACTAATAAACTTAAAAACTCAAAAACTTAAAATGGATATCAAACTGGAAAAGAAACCCTGGTATATCAGATACCGTTACCATATTATCGGAGGAGCATTGCTTATTATCGGATTGATATACATAATTGTCCTTGCCTCAGGACCAAGCCGTCTGCGTATCAGTTCTGATGAAATCATGATAGAGGAAGTCCGGAACGATGATTTTATGGAATTTGTAGATGTAGAAGGCGTGGTGCATCCTATACTTACTATAGTTGTGAACTCGCGTGAGGCTGGGAACGTGGACCGCATAGTCGGAGAGGAAGGCAGTCTGCTTAAAAAAGGAGATACAATACTCACTCTCACTAATCCCAATCTGCTGCGTGAGATAGAAGACCAGCAGGATGAATGGGAAAAGCAGCGTATATCCTATCAGGAAAAGGCTCTGGAAATGGAACAGAAAAGCCTTACGCTGAAACAGCAAACTCTCGAAGCCGAATATGAATTGAACAAAATCCGTAAAAGTTTCTCGTTGGAGAAAGAAGAATATGCGATGGGTATCCGCAGCAAGGCTCAGTTAGAAGTGTCGGAAGATGAATTCCGTTATAAAACAGAATCCACACGCCTGAAACTGAAAAGCCTGCAAAGTGATTCGGCGATGACGATAATAAGGAAAGAGCTTCTTCTGAACGATTTCAATCGTGAGGAGAAAAAACTTTTGAGAAGCCGGCAGAGAATGGAAGATTTGGTGGTTCGTTCACCGTTGGACGGTCAGTTGAGCTTCGTAAAGGTTACTCTCGGCCAGCAGGTAACAGCCGGAGAGAATATAGCTGAAGTGAAGGTTATGGACCAGTTTAAAATCAACACTTCAATCAGCGAATATTATATCGATAGGGTGACGAGCGGATTGCTGGCAACAATTACTTATCAGGGAAAACGCTATACTTTGAAAGTTAGCAAGGTCATTCCTGAAGTGAAAGACCGCCTTTTCGAGGTCGATTTGGTATTTACCGGAGAAATGCCTGAGAATGTCCGCCTTGGGAAAAGCTATAGAGTACAGATTGAACTCGGTCAGCCCGAAAAAACAATTGTCATACCTCGTGGAAATTTCTATCAGCAGACCGGAGGGCAATGGATTTATAAGGTGAATGCGGATAAAACCAAAGCAGTGAAAGTTCCCCTGACCATTGGACGGCAAAACCCTCGCCAGTATGAAGTGACTGACGGATTGCAACCCGGAGAGTTTGTGATAGTCTCGGGATATGATAAATTTGGAGGGGCGGAGGTGCTGGAGTTGAGGTGATGGTAGCTCCTATTGTCAACAAATAAACTTTAAAAATTAAAATTATGAATTATCAATTTATCCTCAGACAATATATCAAAATAGCCTTTCGGAATATTTTGAAGTTTCGGTTGCAATCATTTATAGCTGTTTTTGGACTTGCATTCGCTTTGCTTTGTTTCGTCCCGGCTTTATATTGGATGCGTTATGAAACTACTTATGATAGTTTTTATCCTGACGCCAATCAGATATACCGTATTTATTCTGTGGAAAAACAATCTGGTAAGATAAATGAACGAGTCCCGGGTATTTTAAGTAAATACTTGCTTAATCACTTTCCAGCGATAGAAGCTTCTACTGATTTTGCTTACGAAAGATTTGATTACAATGATTTGGAAAAGACAAATTATATTCAATTGAATACAATTTTTGCGGACAGTTCATTTTTCCGTATTTTTCCACAGGAGAGTGTTGTTGGTAATTTGCAGCAGGCATTACAGATTGCTGGTAATATGGTGTTGACAGAATCTTCAGCTGTACGTCTGTTTGGCAATGTAGAAAATGCAATTGGACAGAAATTGGAAAATCCGCTTTCCAGAATTTTTGGAGCTTGTACAGTGATTGCCGTAGTTCGTGATTCGCCTGAAAATACCAATTTGCCATTTGATGCTTTACTTAATTATCCTGCAGTAAAGGATGCTTCAATGATAATGCCGGAACCAGAGCAATGGAACTATTTTAATAATAGTATGTATGTAAAACTTCGCTCGCAAACGGATATTGATGAATTGGCAGAACATTTAAGTGATTTTACTTCACAAATTAATACAAATCCAAATATAGAATTAAGGTTGTTGCCTATAGTAGAAGTCCGTCATAATTTAGATACGAATTTGCCTTTTACTCTTAATTTTATACGGTTATTGGTTGCAGCCGGAATATTATTGATGTTTAGTGCATCGTTCAATTTTTTGAATTTGTATTTGGATTTGTTTCGCCAACGTATCCATGAATTTAGGCAACGTATGATACATGGAGCTACAACAACTCAGCTTGTTTTTCAAATGATGTTTGAGCAGATATGTTCTGTGTTGCTTGCGTTGTTGATAGGCGGATTTTTTATCCTCATTACTTTTTCTTGGTTTTCCAAACTACTTGGTATTGAAATTGTCGAATCACTTTTGCTACGCTTTTTCGTTTGGAGCTGTGTGGGTACAATATTATATCTTCTTGCTGTCAGCTTTATACCTTGCTGGAGATTGATAGGTTTGGTAAAGGGAAACTTATCTGCCAGAAAAACAAATCGGCAGACAGCTTTACAACGGATTGCCATATCATTACAACTTGCTGTAAGTATTGTATTTATTGTTGCTGTTTCTGTGATAACAATGCAAATGCATTTTGTCTCTCACAAAGATTTGGGATTTAATCCTGAAGGAATTATACAGCTATATGCTTCAAATGCTAAACTTGCAGATAATAAAACTGCTGTGATGCAGAAACTCGAGGCAATACCTCAAGTTTTAAGTATATCAACCTCTTCATTTGAGCCGAGGCAAAACGTACAGGCTACGATGATGACAAGTGAAGTGGATTGGTCCGGAAAGGATTCTAATATTAAACCTGTTTTCCAATGGATACCCGTCGGTGATAAATTTATTGAGACCTTTAATTTGGAGTTATTGGAAGGAAGATGGTGGAAGGAGAATGAAAATAATAAGGTCGTACTTAATGAAGAGGCTGTTCGGACAATGGAACTTGACAAGCCAATTGGAACTATTGTACATATAAGCCCTTTCCTGATTAGTAGTGATGGTGTTGCTGCAATGGAAGAATATGAGGTGGTTGGCGTTGTAAAAGATTTTCATTCAATGTCTTTTCGCAGTCCGATTTATCCGTGTTTTTTACGACCAGGTATGGAGGATATTTGGTATGTCCGTGTTGCTCCAGGACAGGAAAAAGAAGTAATTCGGCAAATATCATCTATTTTGCCGGATATAAATGAAAGTCTTAAAGAAGTCCGCTTGACTTTACTTGAAGAATTGTATGATAAACTTAATTATTCAGAACAAGTAGGTTTGAAATTATTTTCAATACTGGCTTTGGTTAGTCTTCTTACATCTTTGTTCGGAATCTATGCTGTAGCTGTAACTACAATTCAACGTCATCGTAAAGAAATAGCCATTCGCAAAGTCTTAGGAGCCAAAGTCTATGACATAGTCTGTCTGTTTGTCAAGGAATACGCCTTGATAGTCGTATTCGCCAGCCTGGTATCTTTCCCAGCTGCATATTTGATAATGGACTATTGGTTAGAAAGTTATGCTTATCATATAGATATAAAGATATGGTGGCTGATAGTAATATTTATTATGACAAGCTCTATTGTGTTGCTCACAATATGGAAACAGGTGTTTAGAGCGGCATGTGAGAATCCGGCAGAGGTGGTAAAGAGTGAGTGATAGGTTTAATTTGATTGGAGAATGATATAAAACTAACATTATGAAAACACTTAAATATGCTATTCGTTATTTGTTTCGTTCAAAGACTTATACGACAATAAATCTTATAGGTTTGTCGTTTAGTCTGGCTTGTTGCCTGTTACTTGTCCATTATATCCATAGAGAGTTGACTGTGGATACTCATTGTGTGGACAGGGAGAATATATATGCTGTGAAAATGAATATGCAGGGAAATTCATATTTGGGAGAGATAAAGGATAAACAAAGTGTTGGTATAGATGTATCTTCAATAAAGGATTCAACCCGTATCCTTCCTTCACAGAATGATTTTATTATAAACGGGGAACATCGGTTTGTTACCCGCACGCTTGGCATAGATAGTTTATTCTTCAAGTTTTTTGACTATAAGCTATTGCAAGGAACAACAGATATGGATATTCCGGAGTCTGTATGGTTAATGAAAGATTTTGCCGATAAGGTTTTTGGAAAAGAAAATCCGGTAGGGAAGGTTATAGGATATTCAAACGGTAAAGAATTGGTGGTAAAAGGAATATTGAATCAACCTGAGAATAAGACTTCGATAAACTTTGATATACTGGTACCGATTTCATTTGTAGGAGGAAATATGACGCCAATGGAATTCTATTCATTTACAGAAGGAACAGATGTGTCAAAGTTGAATATGGAAGGAAACAAACAGCATAAACTTTATCCTTCAGATGCTGATTCGCGTGAATTTACATTTGAGTTTATTCCTGTAAAAGATGTTTATCTTGACCAGTCTTTGAAAAGGGAATTGACGGATATGATTTATGGCGGAAATCGTTTTTACCTGATGATTACGACTGGAGTTTGTCTGTTGTTGTTTGTAACAGGCCTTCTTAATTTCGTGAATATTTATTTGATAACATTGCTGAAGAGAGGAAAGGAATACGGCTTGAAACGGGTTTTCGGAGCTTCCGGCAGGAATGTCTTTCTGCAGATATGGACAGAGAATTTTCTGTTGATGGCTCTTTCTCTGGTAATAGCCTGGCTTTTTATGGAAATAATGATTATTCCTCTCGGAGATATGTTAGATATAACATATGAATATAAAATGTTTGATTTCTTATCAGCATTGGCTATTCTTATTGTAGTTCCGATATTGACTTCGATTTATCCTTACTGGAAATATAGCAATACGTCACCGGTATTGTCTATACGTTCTGTCAGTCTTAGTATATCGTCGGTACGGATGCGTAAAGTATTCTTGAGTGTTCAGTATGTTTTGACGTTTTTGTTGTTGTCTATGTCTTTCTATTTTAATAATCAACTTGAAGTCATGCTCAATACGGAGCCAGGTTTCAGGACTAAAGATGTGATTATTGCAAATCTGGTTTATGAATCAAAAGACTTCCAGAGCTATACGCCCGAATATATGCAACAAAGAATGCAACGAGTTTCAGCGATTGACGCCAAGTTGTCTTCGTGCCCTGATATAGAACAGTGGGAAGCAAGCTATATTGACATTTTAAACGGCGATTATGAAAGTAATTTCTTTAATGGAGAAGGACAGAAATTCACATTGAATATGCGTCTTGCTTCTCCTCGTTTCTTTGATTTGTATGACATCCGTTTTCAAGAATGTGCATCTGGAGATAAATTAAGTTTTGATGGAGCATTTTGTGTTGCCGTTTTAAATAGGGCTGCAATGGATTTGCTGGGTTACGATAATATTCAGGGCGCTGTTATAACTGAAGAAACTCCAATGATGTCGAGAGGAAGACAGAATGCGACATTCCCTGTTGTTGCGGTTGTAGAAGACTATTACGGAGGTCACCTCTCTTTAGGCAAGAAACCAACAGTATTCTTTGTTATGGAGAATATAAGTGGGGATTTTTATCAGATTGCTTGTGTTCCGGGAAAGGTTAAGAATGTTTTATCTTATCTGGAAAAAGTAGAAAAAGATGTGTATGGCAGTGGAGATTTCTCTTATACTATGCTTGAGGATGATGTAGCTAAATTGTATGCGAATGACAGACGTATAGCTAATATTTACACCGTATTTGCCATAGTCGCTATAGTAGTTTCTTGCCTTGGACTGTTCGGAATCTCATTGTTTGATATGCGGCAGCATTATAAGGAAATTGCAATACGCAAAATAAACGGAGCCGGATTCAAGGAAATAAATCTGATGTTTTTAAGGAAATATCTTATGTTACTGATAATATCCTTTATAGTTTCCATTCCGTTGTCATTGATGTCGATTTTCAGCTATACAGATAATTTTGTTGTAAAAGCTCCGGTAGGTATTGATATCTTCCTGTTTGCTTTTGTAATAGTTACAGTGATTTCTTTAGGAACATTATACTGGCAAGTCCATAAGGCGGCAAGTATAAATCCGGCAGAGACAATTAAAACAGAATAGTTGACAAGGGAACAAGTGGAATTACCACGTATCTGAAGTCTTGTCAATTCTAAGGCGTCAAGGAGTCAAGAAGAAATATCTTATTTCCTGTAGCCTTGTTAACTCGTCAACTTGTCAACTCAAAAACTAATAAACTCAAAAACTCAAAACATATGCCCCTTGCATTTACTCTCAAAATGATTTTCCGCAGCTGGTGGAGAAACAAACTGTTTTTCCTCATAGCGGTAACAAGTCTTTCCATCGGATTGGCCGGGACTAATCTTTTGATGACATATTTCGTACATGATTATTTCATAGAGGAAGGCAATCCATATAAAGATCGTATTTTCTGTCTGCGGCAGGATAATCCGTTTGAACGAGACCAGAAAGTAGCTTATGCAGCAGGTGATGCTTCTATGAAGATAAAGGAAACAATTCCCGGAGTAGAGGATTATTTCAGAATACAAAGTTTCGGAAATGCTTCTGTGGAATATGACGGACAGACTTCGGACAATTTAAATATTATAGGAGTGGATTCTACATTGAACGGCTTTTTCCCTATGACTGTTGTATCCGGTGATTTGTCGCAGGCACTAGGCAAGCCGGATAAGGTTGCAATGAGCCGGTCATACTCCAAGCGTATGTTTGGAAACGACAATCCATTGGGAAAGTCTTTGAAAATTCATTTTGATGAAGGAATGAAGATTGTTGAGGTGGTTGCGATAGTGGAGGATAACACTCAGTCGTTACTGAAATTTGATATGCTTTCAAAGCTGTCCGATGATTATTATGGCGGAGTAACTTTTATAAGATTGTCGAATGGTGTTTCTCCGTCAAAGATAGAGTCTGCCATCCGTGCTGATGAATCCATAAAGACTTTATTACCGGGACAAACACAATATTATGTTGATAAGCTTTCTGATTTGTATTTTGTTTCCGCAAAAGGAACAAGTCAGCAGCCATTACCTTTCATACAGCAAGCACAAGTACAGTTGTTGTATGCCGGGATTCTGTCCGCATTGCTTATTCTGGTGATTGCCTGCTGCAATTATACGAATATGAATATTAGCCGGATGATGCAGCAGTTGAAGATGATTCATGTGGAAAAACTTATGGGAGGTTCGATGAGGGAAATACGTACGCAATTGTTTGGTGATGTGTTGTTGACTGTTATCATTTCGTTTCTGTTCTCAATGATTATAATAGCGGACGTGTTGCCTTATTTTAATTCCGTACTTGGTTCACGTCTTACATTCTCGTTTTTCTTCAGTGGAATGATGTTTCCGATACTTGTTGTTTTTATGTTGGTGATTGCCGTTATCCCTGCATGGTATGCGAGTCGCCGGCTGATGAAAATGGATTATTCGGAATATAGGACTACATCTACGGGACGAAATAAACAGTTTTTTGTCGGTGCGCTTGTTGTTGTACAGTTTGCGATTGCTTGTGCTTTGGTGTTGGCTACAAATATGGCATATAAGCAGAAAGAACTGATTGTTAGCAGGGCTTGTCATTATGAGGGACTGATTGAAATAGGAGATATGTTTGCACCTCCTGCAGCACCTATGAAGGCTGCGCTGGAGAAAGATGTGGAAGGAATAAAATCCGTGTCTCTGTCGAAAAGCTCGATATTGTATTCTTTTATCAGAGAATTGAATATACCTCAACATGACGGTTCGGAAAAACACAGCTTCCTGCTTATGATATATAGCGATACATCTTTGGTAAGGACTATGGGATTACGCCAGTTATCAGGATATTCTCCTGATAAGCTTCATCAGCAGTTTTCGTATCCTGCATTGGTAAATGAAAGTTATGTACGTAATCTTGTTCCTGAAGGAGTAGATCCAATAGGAAGAACATTGAGAGAATTTGATGAATTGGCAGATTCATTATATGTGGTAGGTGGAGTAATAAATGATTTTCCGGTCAATTCCTTGGAAAATGAAATAACTCCTGCTGTCATTTATTTGCCGCCGGCATCCGAAATGGCTAAGGCAAATGTGCTACATATAAAGATGGATATCCAGAATAAGGAAGAAACTATAAGCCGCATCAAAGCAAAATGGGAAGAAGTGAACGAAGGCGTTGATTTCAAATACATAGATATGTATTCGGATTTTATGGATAAAAACAAACGCTTCACTTCCTATTCGGAGATTATAACCATTTATGCAGTGATAGGCTTGTTGCTTACTTTGTTTGGATTGATGGGAATATCCTGGTATGCAATCCGACAGAGAAGCCGGGAGATACGGATACGCAAGATTCACGGAGCAAACAACCGCGATATTCTTTGGCTGTTGAACAAGCCGTTCATAATACAGGCAACGATTGCTTATCTGATAGCATTGCCTGTTACATATGGATTGGTTTCTTCATGGCTTGAACAGTTTGCATATCATGTTTCATTTTCTCTATTTGATTTTATCATGCCTCTATTTGCTGTATGGATTGTTGCGGTAGTTACGGTTGGTGTTAATTCATCGTGTTTAAAAAGGAGTTAAGTAGTCAAGGAGTTAAGAAGTCAAGTAGTTAAGTAGTTTTTTAACTTTCAACTTCCAATTTTCAACTCCGTGTCTCTGTGTTTAATCCTTGTCAACTCGTCAACTTGTCCCCTTGTCAACTAATAAACTAATAAACTAAAAAACTCAAAAACTAAAAAACTCAAAACATATGCTTAAAACAGAAAATTTAAAGAAAGTATTCCGCACAGACGAAGTGGAAACTTGGGCATTGAACAACGTAAATATCGAAGTGAAAAAAGGCGAATTTGTAGCCATAATGGGACCATCCGGTTGCGGTAAGTCCACGTTGATGAATATCCTAGGATTGTTGGATAATCCTACGGAAGGAACATATTATCTGGATGGAGTAGAGGTTTCCAAATACACAGAAGCCGAGCGTACGAATCTGAGGAAAGGAGTCATTGGCTTTGTGTTCCAGAGTTTCAACCTGATTGATGAGCTGAATGTATATGAGAACATTGAGCTTCCGCTCCTTTATATGGGAATTCCTTCAGATGAACGTAAGCGCAGGGTAGAGGAAGCAATGGAAAGAATGTCTATTGCTCATCGTGCCAAACATTTCCCTCAGCAGCTTTCCGGAGGTCAGCAACAACGCGTAGCAATATCCCGCGCCGTAGTTTCGAATCCCAAACTTATATTAGCCGACGAGCCAACCGGAAATCTTGATTCGCGTAACGGGAAAGAAGTGATGGAACTACTAACAGAACTAAACCGTGAAGGAACAACTGTGGTTATGGTTACTCACTCTCGGCACGATGCCGGATATGCCGGAAGAATTATTAACCTTTTCGACGGTCAGATAGTTTCGGAATACAATTAATTCAAAAAGATATAAAGCGAAATTAGGAACATAGCGATAAGTATGCTATTTTTATGCGAAACTTAGTATAAACCTGCCCCGTAGTATTATGGGACGCTAAATTTTTGCATATGAAAAAGCTGTTATTGTTTCTTTTTTGTTTTTTGAGTGTTTGTTCTGTATATTCTATTGATGTCTCAAGATTGGAGCCTGCCTGCTGGTGGGTTGGAATGAAGAATCCGGAATTGCAGATTATGGTGTATGGCGATAATATCGCGGAATCTCAGGTGCATATTGATTATCCTGGTGTAAAAGTCAAGGAGATTGTGAAGTTGGAGAGTCCTAATTATCTGTTCATTTATTTGGATATATCAAAAGAGGCTTCACCTGGTATGATGAATTTGACGTTTCAGAATGGAAAGGAGAGCGTGACCCGGAATTTTGAATTAAGAGAAAGGAATAAAAAGCCCGGAGCTGCCGGTTTCTCATCTGCGGATGTGATGTATCTGATAACTCCGGACCGCTTTGCAAATGCTGATTCTTCCAACGATAATTTGGATGATGTTAAAGTTGACCGTTCGAAGTCGGGTGCCCGTCATGGCGGTGATTTGCGTGGTATTATCAACAATTTGGACTATATCCGTGATTTAGGCTTTACTACAATTTGGCTGAATCCTGTGCTGGAGAACAGGATGCCGGGCGGTTCATATCATGGATATGCTATAACTGACTTTTACCGGGTTGACCCTCGCTTTGGTACGAATGAGGAATATTGCGAACTGGTTGACAAAGCCCATGAAAAAGGTATGAAAGTTGTGATGGATATGATTTTCAACCATTGCGGCAGCTCTCACTGGTGGCTGAAGGATTTTCCATCTTCGGATTGGTTGAACAATCAGGAAAACTATGTTCAGACAAATCATTATAAGTGGACTATTATGGATGTTCATGCTCCGAAATCAGAAAAGGATATTCTGGTTAACGGATGGTTCACCAGAGGTATGCCGGACTTGAACCAGAGAAACAAGCATCTGGCACGTTATCTGGTTCAGAACAGCATATGGTGGATTGAATATGCACGTATAGACGGTATTCGCCAGGATACTCATCCATATGCCGACTATGATTTCATGGCAGACTGGTGTAAGGAAGTTGAGAATGAATATCCGGATTTCAATATTGTAGGTGAAGCATGGTATCCGCGTGGAACTGCTTCTGCATGGTGGCAAAGAGATTCCAAATTGAGTGAATCTAACAGTAACCTGAAAACGGTGATGGATTTTGATTTGACTTTCACTTGCCAAAAGGCATTTGTTGATGAATCTTCAAGTGCAGAAGGTTCGGAAGCTGGTTTGTTCAAGATTTATGAAGTCATTGCCCAGGATTTCTTATTCCCTGACCCTAATAATGTATTGATATTTTTGGATAATCACGATTTGGGACGTTTTATGCGTAAGGGGGAATCTGATTTGCGCAGATACAAACAAGCTATTGCTTTTCTGTTGACAACACGCGGAATACCTCAGATTTATTATGGAACGGAGATTCTGATGTATGGAACCAAGGCAGAGGGAGATGGAGTTATCCGAACTGACTTCCCCGGAGGCTGGTCCGGCGACCCGAAGAATGCCTTCACTGCTGAAGGACGTACTGATTTGCAGAATGAAGCATGGAACTATATGAAGAAACTGCTGAACTGGAGGAAAGGTTGTGATGCCGTCAAGGAAGGAAAACTGATTCACTATACTCCTGACCAATCAGGCTGCTATGTGTATGCGCGTATGAAAGACGGCAAGACTGTGCTTGTGATGATGAACGGAACTGACCAGAACAAGACTTTGGACATGAACCGTTTCCACGAGGTAGTGAAAGATTCCAAGTCGGGAAAGGATGTTATAACAGGAGCTAATATCCCGGTTGACAGCTCTGTTGAAATTCCTGCACGTGGTGTTTATGTATTAGAACTTCTTTGAGTTACTGATTGAACATATTATAAACATATAAATATAAAATGATATATGGACAGACGTCAATTTGTTAAGAATGTAGGCTTAGGAACAGCTGCCATTAGTGCCGGTGGAATACTTCCATCTTGTGTGGCAAATGCCAAAGATTCTGCAGTATCTCCTTCTCAGTCAGACGAGCAGTTCCTTTTTATAGGAGACGATATAGCCATTGCGCAAACTGAATATGGAAAAGTGCAAGGTTATCTGTTGAATAATGTGTATACTTTTTTAGGTATTCCTTATGGTGCGGATACTTCCGGAAAGAACCGTTTCATGCCTCCGCAGAAGCCTGAACCTTGGCAAGGAATTCGTTCTGCTGTTTTTTATGGAAATTCTGCTCCTCAGGATATGGAGAACAGATGGCCGAATAATTATTGGACATTCTCGGACCATTGGAATTATTGGGATGTAAGTGAGGATTGTTTGTGCCTTAATGTGTGGACTCCTGCAATTTCTGACGGCAAAAAACGTCCGGTATTAGTTTGGTTGCATGGCGGTGGATATACGAACGGAAACGGAATAGAGCAGGATGGATATCATGGAGAAAACATCAGCCGTGAGGGTGATATTGTTTTCTGTTCCGTCAACCATCGTTTAGGAGCAATAGGTTTTTCTGATCTTTCATCTGTAGGTGGAGAGAAATATAAAGATTCCGGAAATGTCGGTATGTTGGATATTGTAGCTGCCTTGCAATGGGTGCACGATAATATCGAGAACTTCGGCGGCGACCCCGATAATGTAACTATTATTGGTCAGTCTGGCGGAGGAGCCAAGGTCTGCACCGTAGCTTCAATGCCTTCCGCAAAAGGATTGGTGCATAAGGCTGTTGCCTTGAGTGGCACAACAATTGGAGCATCCGACCAGAAGATTACGCAGAAAGTTGGGGAATATATCCTGAAAGAAGCAGGCTTGTCTGCTGCTGAAATAGATAAATTACAGGATATTCCTTGGCCTGAATATCTGAAACTTGCCAATCGTGCTTGTGAGAAATGCTGGAAAGAGAACGGCTTTTCTCAAAGACGTTCGTTTGGCCCGGTTGCTGATGGACGTAATATTCCTTTTGGACAATTCTTCTCTGCTGAGAATAGTGAGAATACGCCTAATATTCCGATGATTTTCTGTACTACATTCCATGAATTCAGCCCGAACAGAGCCGATGCTTCTTTGGAAAATATGACAAAGGAAGATGTTGTAGAGAGAATTGGCTCTCAATATGGTCAAAAAGCAGCTGCCATAGTTGACGCTTATGAAAAGTGTTTCCCGGGCAAACGACCAATTGAGCTGTGGGCGTTGATTCTTTCATCCCGTGTACGCGTGGTGGAAGCCGCTGATGCTAAATTGGCTCAGAAACAGCCGGTTTATCTTGCATGGTTCGGCTGGTGTCCTCCTTTGTTCAATGGCAGGATGAGAGCTTTCCATTGCCTTGACATATGCTTCTGGTTCAAGAATACGGACAGGATGTTTACTCATACTGGCGGTGGACGCGTTCCGCGTGCCTTGTCGGACAAGATGTCTTCGGCTTTGCTCAGTTTCATGCGTACAGGCAATCCTAATTGTGATGAATTACCAACTTGGCCGGTTTATACCAAGGAAAAAGGTGAGGTTATGATTTTGGATAATACTTGTGAAGTGAAGAACGACCCTGACCGTGAAGCCAGAAAAGCATTTTGAACATAAAAATAGGAACTACAGAAAGCTGTAACGCTGACTGTAGTTCCTGATATAATCAGTTATGAACAAAAATTTCAATTCTTTTCAGTGAACTTGCCAAGTGCGAGATATTTCTCATACAATCCCTGATATGCTGCAGCATGTGCGGCATCAGGATAATATTCTTTGGCAAAGCCTGAATTCATAGCTGCAATAGCATCTTCTACTTTAGGATATACGCCGGCAGCTGTTGCTGCAAACATTGCTGCTCCCAATGCACAAGCCTGGTCGGTGTTGCATACTTTTACAGGCATATTCAGAACGTCGCTCAATGTCTGCATTACGAAAGGAGATTTCAGAGCGATACCTCCGATTCCAATTACATTGTCAATTTTCACGCCTTCGTTGCGGAAGCGCTCCACAATAGCTTTTCCTCCGAAAGCAGTTGCTTCAACCAATGCACGGAAGATTCGTGGAGCGTCAGAACCAAGACTCAGACCAGTGATACTTCCTTTCAGCATCTGGTTTGCATCCGGAGTACGACGACCGTTGATCCAGTCTGTTGCAATGATTGTACTTTCTTCCATTGGAATTTTCTCAGCTTCGGCAGTAAGTTCAGGTATGATTCTGTCTGAAGTTTCCTCAATAAGTTTCTTCTTTGTTTCTTCATCAATGATTGATGACTTAGCCAGAATATTCTTTAGCGGGAACTCAAGGACTTTCTTGAACCAGGCATATACATCACCGAAAGCTGACTGACCGGCTTCCAGACCAATCATTCCCGGAATTACTGAACCATCCACCTGACCGCAAATACCTTTGATAAGATTATCTCCGATTTCTTCATACGAAGCCACCATCACGTCGCAAGTTGATGTTCCTATAACGCGGACAAAAGTGTGAGGAGTTACTCCGGCTCCTACTGCTCCCATATGGCAATCGAAAGCTCCACCGGCAACAATGACATTAGTTGTAAGTCCCAACTTTTCTGCCCATTCTTCAGTAAGATGACCGACTGGTTTATCTGCAGTTTCTGTGTCGGTGAACAGTCTTTCTCTGAATCCTGCAAGAAGAGGGTCCAGCTCAGTAAGGAATTCTTCACTTGGCAGACCGCCCCATTTAGGATGCCACATAGCTTTGTGACCGCAAGCACAACGGCTGCGCACAACGTCTTTTGATGATGAAACTCCAGTCAGTAATGCCGGAAGCCATTCGCAATGTTCAACGATTGAATATGCAGCCTTTCTGACAGCTTCATCTTCACGCAGAACATGAAGAGCCTTTGCCCAATACCATTCAGAGGAATAGATTCCGCCTTCGTATGCAGAATAGTCGATATTCCATTTCTTGCAAAGAGCGTTGATTTCTGCAGCTTCGTTTACTGCAGTGTGGTCTTTCCACAAAACAAACATTGCATTAGGATTTTCTGCAAATTCGGGCAACATAGACAGAGGAACTCCATTCTTGTCTGTGAATACAGGAGTTGAGCCGGTAGTGTCGAATGCTATACCGACTACTTTTTCTGCTGTTCCTTCAGGGCATTCAGCCAATGCTTCACGAACAGTTGCAATCAGTACATCTATATAATCCTGCGGATGCTGTCTGTACTGGTTGATTGAAGGGTTGCAATATTTCCCTTCTTTCCATCGCGGATAATATTTAACCGCTGTGGCTATAGTTTTTCCCGTTTCGGCATTCACTATTACGGCGCGTGCCGAGTCGGTTCCGTAGTCTAAACCGATAACGAACATAGGATTTGAGTTTTTAAGTTTATTAGTTTATTAGTTTGTTAGTTGACAAGGGGACAAGGGTTAAACACAGAGGCACGGAGACACGGAGTTGAAAAGTTTAGAGTTTAGAGTTGAAAGTTTAAAGTAGAAAGTAAAAAGTTAAAAAACTACTTGACTACTTAACTCCTTGACTCCTTTACTTCTCAAAAAACTTCAAAGTCTGTTCACTTTGTCTCTGTAGCCTTGTCACCTTGTCTCTGAATCCTTGTTATCTCAACATATAATAAACTTCATTCATTCTAAGCTCTTTCTTGAAGTCGTTCAGGTTTGTGTTCTTGTCGATAACAACCATTTCGATACCTGCGATATCTGCGAAATCCTGCAAATATTCAACAGAAAGGTCGAAAGAGAATGCAGTATGATGAGTACCGCCAGCCATAATCCATGCAGCAGCACCAACTTCAAGATTCGGTTGAGGAATCCACAATGCAGAAGCAACCGGAAGTTTAGGCAGAGGTTTGCTCTTGATGCAATCAACAACATTTACAATCATACGGAAACGGTTGCCCATATCAACGATAGTTGCAGCAACACCTTCACCCTGTTTGCTGGTGAACACAAGGCGAGCAGTTTCACTGTCGATACCGATGCTCAGTCTGTGTACTTCCAATTTAGGTTTGTGTTCTGCGATAAGCGGACAAACTTCAAGCATATGTGCCTGAAGAATTGCACTTCTTTCGCCATCAAAATTCAAAGTGTAGTCTTCAAGGAAAGAACAACCCTGAGGCATTCCCTGGCTCATGAACCATATAGAACGGTAAAGGGCAGCAGTTTTCCAGTCGCCTTCTGCGCCGAAGCCATAACCTTCGCTCATCAATCTCTGTGAAGCCAAACCTGGAATCTGGTCGAATTCGCCCAAGTCGTCGAAGTTAGTAGTGAAGCCTTTTGCTCCTTTATCCTTCAAAAGGCGGCGCAATGCGATTTCTGCCTTAGCAGAGTTCCATACTTTTGTATATGCTTCTGTTCCCGGTTCTTCCAATTTTGGGTCGTGGTCATATTCTGCCCAATATTGTTCAACCAAAGCTTTTGTATCTTCATCGCTTACAGCTCTATAATAAACCATAAGGTCGTTGATTGGGCAATAGTCAACGTGATATCCCAAAGTCTGTTCAGCAGAAACTTTGTCGCCATCTGTAACAGCCACGTTATTCATCTGGTCACCGAATCTCAAGATAAGCATATCCTGAGCATCAGCCCAAGCAGCACATACACGCATCCAAGCAGCGATTTTCTTCTGAGCTGATTCGTCCTGCCAGTGGCCTACAACGATTTTGCGGTTCTTTCTCATGCGTGCGCAGATATGTCCGAATTCGCGGTCGCCGTGAGCAGACTGGTTCAAGTTCATGAAATCCATGTCGATTGAATCCCAAGGAATTTCCTTGTTATATTGTGTGTGGAAGTGCAACAATGGTTTTCTCAATTCCTGCAAACCGTGAATCCACATTTTTGCAGGTGAGAATGTATGCATCCATGTGATAACACCGATACATTTATCATCGTTGTTTGCAGCTTTCAAAGCAGCTGTCACTTCTTTTGCTGAGTTTACTGTTCCTTTATAAACAACCTTTACAGGAAGATTGCCTGTGGCATTCAAGCCTGCTACCATTTCATTACTATGTGCATCTACTGCGATTACAGCGTCGCCACCATACAATAACTGTGCTCCGGTTATAAACCAGACTTCGAATTGATCATAAGAGTTCATAGGATTTAAGTTTTTAAGTTTATAATGTTTTGAGTTTTTTAGTTTTTAAGTTTATGAGTTTATTAGTTGACAAGGGGACAAGTTGACAAGGCTTCAGGAAAAAAGATATTTCTTCTTGACTACTTAACTACTTAACTTCTTGACTCCTTTACTCCTTTACTCCTCATTTCCCTTGTCCATAATATGCTCCCGGTCCATGTTTCCTGTTGAAATGCTTTTCCACCAACAGCGGATTCATTGTCAGTGCAGGATTTATGGAGAAAGAGAAGCATGCCATTTTTGCGACCTGTTCCATAACTACAGCATTATGAACGGCATCAGCTGCATCTTTCCCCCATGAGAAAGGACCGTGATTCTTTACCAGAACTCCGGGAGTATGAACCGGATTTATACCGTTGAAGCGTCGTACTATGACATTGCCTGTTTCAAGTTCATAGTTACCCATCACTTCTTCTTCTGTCATATCTTCTGTGCAAGGAATATCGTCGTGAAAATAGTCGGCATGAGTTGTTCCTATGTTAGGAATATCTTTTCCTGCCTGAGCCCAAGCAGTTGCATAAGTGGAATGTGTATGTACTACGGCACCAATTTCCTTGAAATTCCTATACAACACAAGATGTGTCGGAGTGTCGCTCGATGGTTTCAGTTTACCTTCGATAATATTACCGTCCAGGTCAACAACCACCATATCTTCAGCCTTCATTGTTTCATAGGAAACTCCGCTTGGTTTTATTACAACCAAATTGCTTTCGCGGTCGATAGCCGAAACATTTCCCCATGTGAAAATAACCAGCCCGTGTTTTACCAAATCCAGATTTGCGCGGAAAACTTTTTCTTTTAAAACTTCCAGCATATGATTAATTATTTATTTAAGTTTCGCAATTTGCTCAACTTCAAAGTTTACAAGGCAAAATATCTGTCACCATGTTAACCGAAAGTTGAGTCTAGTGAAACTTGATTTATTTAGTCCTTAGGTTTGTGAGTCTATAAGTCTTACATCAATTAAAAACATGCAAATAATGACTCACCTACTTATTGCGAAAGTAGGAGTTATTTGAATAGCTTGATTATCTTATTGATATGTTATATAGCATAAATGTGTTTTATATACACTTTTCTAAGGAAATTTGGTATGTATAATATAGTTTCGGTATGGGAAAAATCATTAATGAAAAACCATCCGAACCCAATTTTGAATATATATAGAAATAAGTTCAAATATATATAGAAGTATTTTGAGCTACGTCCGTATATATTTTTAGGTGAAAAAGGTTTGGTTTTTATATTATCTCAATCCTCCAAACAAATCCCAACCCCTTTCAACACATTCAATGAAATGTTGGAGTCTTTGGACAAATATTTTCGGAGTTTTGTAATAAAGACATCAAGACTTCTGGAAGAGTAGAAATCAGAAACGCCCCAGATAGTATTGAGGATGTGTTCTCTGCTTACGACCTTGCCTTTTTCCTTGCAGAGCATTTCAAGAATTTTCGCCTCCTTAGCTGTAAGAGACTGTTTTTCTTCGTCGTGGCAAAGGAGATTTTGTGAAGGAGTAAAGGTGTATTTACCAATTTGGTAGGTGATTTCTTCCGCCTTGTCGTCTGCTTTAGGAGCAGATATATTTTGTCTTATTTTCAATACGGCTCTGATATGCGCATCAAGTTCTTCGGGAAGAAAAGGCTTTTTGATATAAAAGTCGGCTCCTGCCTGATAACCGTTTATTACATCGCGTGCATTGGTGAGTCCGGTAATGAAAATCACGGCAATCGAAGGATAATGTTCCCTTATATGCTGAACCATTGTCATTCCATCCATTACCGGCATTTCAACATCCGAAACAATAACATCAAACGTATCTTTTGCCAAAGCATCCAGACCGTCTTTTCCGTTGACTACAGATTCAACCTCATAGCCTCCGATAATTTGCTCCAGACTGCTTTTAAGGATAAAACTTAGGTTCTTGTCATCTTCAACCAATAATACACGTATCATATTCTGTTATTTTTTATTGGCAATGTTATTACAAATTCGCTGTATTTCCCTTCCACACTGTTCAGCGATACATTGCCGTTCATTGCTGTAACGACTTTATATACATAATTCAAGCCAAGACCGAAGCCGGCAACTTTCCTGTCTTTCCTGTATTCCAGTCCGCCACGGTGAAATTTGTCGAATATGTGTTTCTGCTCTTTCAACGGAATTCCCCAACCATTGTCCCATACTTTTATTATAACTGAATTGCTCTGCAGCTCTGCTGATAATTTTATGGTAACATCTTTATTGGAATATTTCAGAGAATTGTCAATCAGATTGCTGACTACTTCTTTCAGATATTCTTTGTCTGTTGTCATATTTAACGGCTGTGGGCAATCTTGCTGAAAAGTAACATTCTTATCTGTCTTGAAATTATATTTCATCACAAGTTCTTCAAATAATACCGACAAATCAACTTCTTCAGAAGTAAACTTAAGTCTGGATTGTTCCAGTTTGGCTATTGTCAATATTTTTTCCGAGAGATTCAGAAGATGAGAACTTTCCTCATTTATAATAGAGAAATATTGCTTTTTCAATTCCGGTTTGTTGTCCATCAGTCCGCTTTCCAAAGCATGGCTTGCCATGGTAATTGTGTTGATAGGCGTTTTCATATCGTGAATCATGGCATAAGTGAAATCCTGCCTGATAAGAGCTATTTTGTTTTGCCGGATAATTATCCTGACTTGATAGACTATGCACCACGCTACGAAGCAAAGTAGCAAGATTGTCGCAATAAGAAGAAATGCCATTTTCCGGAAAACAATCAGATATGGATTAACTATTACAGCTTGGACATATTCAGTTCTTTCCCAATTTAGTGAAACTGGAGATGTTTTCACTATCCTGAAGAATCCGTTTTGATATCGTTCACTCTCTTTCTCCATAGGATTTCCGACAGAATCAACTTTCATGCAATATAATTCAGCTTTATAGCCTTCTTCTTTCAGAGAGCTTTTGAATATGGAGTCAAGCAAAGGAAGAGATGTTTGCGACTGATACAAAGAATCTGCATAATGGTTTAGGAAAGATATTATATGTTCCTTGATTTTCAAGTCGTTTATATTCTCGTCATAATTCATGTTTGAAGTAAGGTTCAATGTTGTGTCCACTCCTGTAATTTCGCTTAACCGTTCAATAGTTTCATTCAATACAGCTTTTGGAAAAAGACGGTTCCCGGTTTGATACAACTGATGCTCCAGCAATTGGTATGTGTTTGCCAGCCATACGGATTGCAAAACCAATATGATTATCAGTCCGAGGAATGTAATTATTTTAATATATTTCCCAATCATATATCTCGTTTTGACGGTAAAAGTAGTGAAAACATCTTTTGAGGTTATCTGTCCGAAAAAGATATAACAATTAATTAACAAAGCCATAACATGAGGATAACCTATTATCGGGAGATAAACCGGTTACTTTGCCGCAGAAATTAAAACAAGCATATTATGAAGAGATTCTTACTTTTTATTCTGGGTGTTGCTGCCTGTTCTGTTCATCTGATGGCACAGAATATCAGAGGCAAAGTTGTTGATAACGAGAATAAGCCAATTGAAGCGGTAACTGTTGTTATGCAGTCCGCAGATTCCGTATATATGGATGCCGCGATAACGGATGTGAACGGAGATTTCACATTCAATCAAAATATTGAACATTATCGTCTGATTTTCCAGCATCTTCTTTATGAAACAGTGTCGGAAGAATTTAAGGAAGATAGTGCCGGTGTAATTATTATGAAGGAAAAGGATTATACACTGAACGAGGTAGTTGTAAAAGGTGAGCGTCCGCTGGTGAAAGCAGTTAATGGTTCACTGACTTATGACGTTGCTGTGATAGCAGAAAAGTCGGCAGTCAGCAATGCTTACGATGCAATTACCCGCTTGCCCGGCGTAATGGAACAGAATGGAGCTTTGAATCTGTTGGGAGCAGGTGAGGTTACAGTTATTCTTAACGGAAAACCTTCTTCCATGACTGGAGAACAACTGATGAATCTGCTCAGAAACACTCCGGTGTCGAATGTGGAAAAAGCAGAGGTGATGTATAGCGCACCGGCAAAATACAGAGTGAGAGGTGCAGTAATAAATGTAGAACTTAAAAGACAGAAATCCGAAAACTCCTTTGTCCGTGGAGAAGTTGGAGGAACTTTTACACAAGGAAAATATTCACGTGGCAAAGGCGATTTGAATCTTTCTTTCGTAGGAGAAAAATTAACTGCCGATGTTTTGTATTCTGCCGATTATTCGAAAGTGAAAACAGCTTATGATTTCATATCTCATCACACGGTAAATGGAAAATTATATAATGTGGAGCAATATAATGACGGCTCAAAAAGGAGCATGGCTCATAATATCCGTACTTCTTTAGACTATCAGATAGCGGAGAATGACAATATTAATATGGCATATACAGCAGCCATAAGTCCGAATGCCAAGAGCGTGGATAACTCAAAAGGAAGTTTGTCTGAATCATCAAATATAACTACAGGTGATGAGCAGATGCATAATGTTAATGTTGATTATACTTCCAATTGGGGAATGAATGTTGGTCTTGATTATACATATTATTCTTATCCCAGACTACAGGATTTCAGGAATATTGCAGCCGATGGCAGTAAGGATAATTTCCTTATGAACAGCAATCAGAACATCAATCGTTGGAATGTATATGCCGGACAGAATCATTCTTTAGCTGCCGGTTGGAATATAAACTATGGAATCAATTTCTCTTTTGCCAATGAAAAGAGCTCACAGGTTTATAAACCTAAGGATGGAAAAGATATGTCTTCATTGAATACAGACACTGAACTGGGCGAGAAAACATATAATTTCTATGGCGGATTTGAGAAGGCTTTCAATGAGCGCCTTTCTCTTTCCCTGTCTGTTGCCGGTGAATATTATAAATTGGCGGACTATGACAAATGGGCTGTATATCCGTCAATGCAATTGAGCTTCATTCCGTCTGCTTCGCATATTTTCCAGTTGTCATTTTCTTCGGATAAGAAATATCCGGATTATTGGGAAATGCAGGATGTTACGGGATATGTCAACGGATATTCAAAGATCAAGGGAAATCCGCTGCTGCGCCCGTCGTCCGAATATACTGCAAATCTCACATACGTTTTGATGAGTAAATATATATTCAATATTTATTATACCCATGAAAAAGATTTGTTTGCTCAGCTTGCTTATCAGAATCCTGATGAATTGTCGATGTTATATCAGACTGTAAATTTCGATTATGAACAGAACTATGGTATATCGGCAGTAATTCCGTTTACGGTTGGAAATTTCTGGAACTCGCGAATCACTCTTGACGGTTCGTATTTCAGAGACGTATGCCGCAAGTTTCATGATATAAGCTTTGACAATTCCGTTTGGCGAGGTGTGGCAATGATGAACAATACATTTAATATTTCATCAAAACCATCATTAAGCCTTGAGTTGAACGGTTTGTATGTTTCTCCATCCATTCAGGGAATTTATGATCTTACATCTATATGGAAAGTTGATGCCGGACTGAAATGGACTTTTGCTGATAAAAATGCTGAACTTCGTTTTACGGCTAATGATATATTCAACAGTGCCGCACCTGACGCGACAATCAATTACAAAGGTCAGAACTTCAAAACTCTCCAACATGCGGACAGCAGATATTTGTCAGTTTCGTTCACCTACAAATTCGGCGGTTTCAAATCGAAGGAGCATAAGAAGGTGGATGTGTCGAGGTTTGGGTATTAGAAT
>CASFJQ010000033.1 GCA_949295065.1 uncultured Parabacteroides sp.
AGCTACGCGGCCATTTATTTGTGATTCGCATAGGATTCAAACCTATAACCTTCTGATCCGTAGTCAGATGCTCTATTCAGTTGAGCTAGCGAACCATTTTGTTTCGTGATTGCGAGTGCAAAGGTAGTTATTTATTTCAAAGTAACAAATTTTTCTGACACTTTTTTCTTATGCCAACTATCAGATTCAATATATAATACTATTCAACAAATAATTAAAGTCATAAAAAATATTGCAATAAAAAAGCAAGAGCCGGGATAATTATCATATATCCCGGCTGTAAATTCAATCTATTCAATATACTAAAATAAACGGTTGTTCAACAGCCTTCACACCATCCGACATCCATTTAGGCATAGGCTCTTTTTTAAGGAAATGATTAAAGAATTGAAGCATTCTTTTCTGGAAATCCACCTGATTTGCCATTCTCAAAGGCCAATGAGGTTCGCCTGTATAATTCAGCATCCAGCAAGGTTTGCCAAGTCTCTTCATCGCAACAAAATATTCTATTCCCTGATACCAAGGCACGTGTCCGTCGGCATCATTGTGCATAATAAGAATAGGTGTTTGTACTTTATCCATATTGAACAATGGAGAATTGTCCCAATACTGGCGAGGCATATTCCAAGGAGTTCCACCAATTCTGCTCTGTGTATGCTCATACTGGAAGGAACGAGCCAAACCTGAGCCCCAACGTATTCCGCCATAAGCACTGAACATATTCACCACAGGAGCACCGGATTCAATGGCTGCAAACAAATTTGTTCTGGTTGCAAGATAAGCCACCTGATATCCGCCCCAGCTATGTCCTTGCGCCGCAATAGCCTTTTCGTTGATATAACCTTCAGATATAAGCTTGTTTATTCCAGGCATAACACAGCTGTAGCAACTCTCACCCGGATAACCATCCTTATATCTTACATCAGGATTGAACACAATATATTCATTACTGTTATACAAACGATAATCCACTGTTGAGCGATGTGGCTGCGGAACGCGATATTTATAAAGAGTTTCCGAATTAGTCTCATAGAAATTCACTATCAACGGATATTTCCGTGAAGGGTCAAAATCCACCGGCTTATAAACGACCCCTTCTATTTTTCTTCCATCCAAAGAAGTCCAGCTAATCAGCTCTGCTGTTCCCCAACGGAAAGGTTTCTGCTGCTCGCCGCAATTCGTCAACTGCACAGATTTGCGGAAATTCATATCCGAAAGCAAAATATCCGGATAAGTTTCATATGTTTCCTTAGTATAAATCAGCGCATTTGAATCTTTAGCTTTAATTGGAGTAGAAAGCATATAATTGCCTTCCATAATAACATCCGGCTGTTTTGCTCCCGGCTTAAGTCTGTAATAACCATATCCTTTTGAGACGCGGTTATAGCCTTTGAGCAGCAAATCCTCTTTGTCATTAATGCTCCGTTCTTCATCGTCCAACTTTACATAAGAATAAAACACATTCTTCTCACGTCCGTTGTTTGTGATATTCTTTATCTGACGTTCGCCAGTTGGATCAAGTTCCCAAATATCATATCTGTCATAAACCCAAAGAGAACGGTCTCCTTCAGTCCATCCGGCAAGTCCGTATGGAGACGGATAATTAGGCATATCAAAATCTTCGTCCCAAGCGACGAAAGACGAAGGCTCAGTCAATCGGTTAATCTTTCTGCTCTCAAGTTCGGCAGCATACCACGAACTGTCTGTTTCTGCATACCAATAAGCATATTTCCCTTCCGGCGAAATCCTCATTCTAGCATAATCAGCTTTGCTGAGTAGTTCTTTTTCTCCGGTTTCAACACATACAGTATAATAATCGCTGCGAGTGCGTGCTTCCCACATCGACGAAACCGAATAAGGTTCGGAAGTTGAAACCAATGCATATTTTGCATCACCTTCATTTCCGACCGTACAATTAGGAACAGATTTGTCAGAAAGCTGAACCATCTTTTCTGAGTCAATCAGATACACAGCGCTATAGTTCTTCTTCAAATCCTTTTCCTTGTTGTATTGCTGCACAGTATATTGAACCGGCTCATTCCAGCTCCACACCTGCACATTTGGTCTGTATTCATCAAGAATTGTAGTATCTTTCTGCAATGGTTCAGGCGAAGTGCCAAAGAACAGACGCTTTCCACTTTCCGAGAACCACAAATCACCATACTGGCTCACCACCCAATTATCCGGCATTCCTTCCGACGAGCGTGAAACGACTTTTGCAGCTTCCGAATTATTTACGGACAACCATAAATCCATTGCCTTATATGTAGAATCTTTATCCTCACAATAAAGAAAAGCTATGCGAGAACCTTCTTTATCGAAAGATACTTTGTCGAACACACCTTTTCCTTTTTTTACGAGTCTTTGATTTCCCGATTTCAAATCGACACAATACAAACCAGCTTCACTGTCTTCGTTTCCTTTAGTAACGTAGTAAAGCGCATCGCCTTCTTCAGCAAAACCGAAGGACGAAACTTTCGGATATGAAAAAGTTTTCTTTCCGTCCAGTGAGCGCATCTGCAAAGTAGAATCTTTTCGACCAGCCTGATAAGCAACCCAATCAGCAACTTTGCTCACCTCATACTTACGCAATGAATCAACGAAAAACGATTCTGCTCCAATCTGCATTATCTGCAACTTGTCCATCGGAAGTTTATTCTTCTTTACCTTAGCTAATTTTGCAGAATCAAGCACAGCTTTTCCTGGAGACAACTGCACCAGAATATAATCTGATGATGATGAAAATTGTGATTTAACGACAGGAGAAAAAGTTGCAACTTCTTTCCCGTCTTTACCATAGAGTTTCAGTGTCGCGTCACCTTCCCAAGGTGCAATCCGTGCCGAAACCCAACGCCCGTCATCCGAAACCGAACTGGATGTAATATGTTGCCAGTGAAGCAAGTCTTCAACCGTCATCTCTTTATTCTGTGAAAACGAGTTAAGTCCCATTCCCAGGCAAAATGTCAACAAACACAGTGTCCTGCTATTCATATACATTATATAATTATTTCATTTTGCAACAATAATAATAAAAATGCGCCTCACCTGCAATAGTTCGTGCAACTTAATTCAGGAATATAAAACAAAAGCCGGATCCTGATTTACTCAGAATCCGGCTTATAAAGCAAATATGAATTATTATGAAATTTCTTTCAATCAATTATTATTTGTTCATTTCTGCTTCGATAGCTTCGAATTTATCACCCATATTCAAGTTGTAGTAGATACCACGCAAAGCAGTCATTACATCTCTAGCTTCCGGGTTGATCTGGTGAGCTTTTTCGAAGTAAGGCATTGCCTTTTCGAACAAGGCTTTAGCCTTAGCCAATTCTTCCTGATATTTCTGCTGATCGTTGATACTGTTAGCTTCAGCCTGTTTGTTTACAGCCTGGTTGTAGTAAACACGACCCAAGTTTGACAAGATATCAGCATTTTCAGGATCCAAATCCAAAGCTTTCTTGAAGTATTCTTCTGCTTTAGCTGCATCTTTAACACCTGTTTCGTAAACACGACCCATTACGTCATACAACTGAGCGTTGTTTGGTTCTTTAGAAATAGCAGTATTCAAATATTCGATAGCCTGTTCGTTTCTGTTTGAATAGATATAGTTGTTAATCAAGCTCAACAAATAATATTTTTCTTCAGGGAATTTTTCCATACCTTCTTTCAAAGTCTTTTCCAAATTCACTGAATCTTTAGCCTGTTCGTATTCGTAGCACAAATACTGATAAACATCGTTTGCACGGAAGTCAGTACCTTTTGCACGTTCCAAAGCAGCAATAGCCAAAGGACGGTTGTTCAACTGAGTTGCAGCAACAGCAGCATAGAACTGAACTGTCATGAAGTTAGAGTCTCTTTCAGCAACTTTTTCGCCTTCGAACATTGGAAGGTCAGAAATCTGCAAATACTGCTGGAAGAAATCATAAGCCTTCTGATAGTCTCTCTGGTCGAAATAGTAAGCACCACCGTTGATATAATATACGTGGTTTGTGCTCAAGATATCTTTGATTTTCTTTGTATATTTAGGTTTTACTTTACCTTTTTCATTTGGTTTCTGATCCAATTCATAAGATTTCAAGAAATAAGGCAATGTATTTCCCAAAGCTGTGTACATAACCTGTTCATTAGGCTGCTGACCCAAAATCTGCTTTGTTCTTTCGTTGCTGAACTGCTGGTCTTCGATGAAACCTGCAGCATACCAAGTTTCAGCCATGTCTTTTGTTTCAGGGTTTTCCATAGCACCCTTGATCAAAGTTCTTGCTTCGTCAAAATTTGGTGCAGTACCTTTTACGATTGACTGAGCTTCCTTAACAGCCTTTTTCTGTGCAAATGAAGCTGAAGCCACAAGGCACAAAGCTACTGTAAATAAAATTCTTTTCATTGTAATAATAATTTAATTAATACTATATTGATTATTCTTTTTGTTTAAACTTCCTGATTATCTTCTGAATCAACATCCGGTTGCTGTTCTGGCATTATATCATTTGAAACCACTTCTGAATCTGACTCAGCGGCAGTTCCACCTGCTGCCTTCTCTCCTCTTTCAATAGCAGTCTCTTCTTCAGTATCAGACATCACCTTACAAACAGATGCGATTTCGTCATTTCGTTTTTCAAGATTGATAAGACGAACACCTTGCGTTGCACGACCAATTACACTCAAGTCGGACACATTCATACGGATTGTGATACCAGATTTATTGATAATCATTAAGTCGTTTTCATCTGTCACGTTCATTAACGCCACCAATTTACCAGTTTTTTCGGTAATATTGATAGTCTTGACACCTTTTCCTCCACGATTTGTGATTCGATAGTCTTCAATGTTGGTACGTTTTCCATATCCTTGTTCAGAAACAACCAACACAGTTTCTTTTTCTTTATCTTTAACACAAATCATACCCACAACTTCATCTGTCGGATCTTCATCCAAAGTCATACCGCGCACACCGGCTGCCGTACGTCCCATCTCGCGCACTGCGCTTTCGTGGAAACGGATTGCACGGCCATTGCGGTTGGCAATCAGAACTTCGTTGTCTCCGTTTGTCATACAAACCTGAATCAAACCGTCGTCTTCTCTCAAAGTGATTGCGTTCACACCATTCTGGCGAGGACGAGAATAAGCTTCAAGCAATGTTTTCTTTATGACACCTCTCTTAGTGCAGAACAACAGATAGTGTGAGTTAATGAACTCTGTATCCGTAGTAAGTTTCTTGACGCGGATAAATGCCTGAATCTTATCATCAGCATCAATATTAAGAAGATTCTGAATAGCACGACCTTTGGCATTCTTCGCTCCTTCTGGAATTTCATAAACCTTCAACCAGTAGCACTTACCTTTGGCTGTGAAGAACAGCAAAGTTGCGTGCATTGATGCAGGATAAATATATTCCACGAAGTCTTCGTCTCTGGTTTCTGAACCCTTGGCTCCTACACCACCGCGAGCCTGAGCACGGAATTCGCTCAACGGCGTACGCTTGATATATCCCATATGAGAGATTGTAATAATCATCTCATCATCGGCATAGAAATCTTCCGGATTCAATTCCTCAGACGCATATATAATGTCAGTCTTACGTTCATCACCATATTTGTCCTTGATTTCCTGAAGCTCATCCTTGATAACTTTCATACAAAGATCATTGTTTTCCAAAATTTCTGTCAAATATGCGATAGTCTTTTCTATTTCTTCATATTCAGCACGAATCTTATCCTGCTCAAGACCTGTAAGCTGGCTCAAACGCATATCTACGATTGCTGTAGCCTGCTTGTCCGACAAAGCAAAACGGTTCATCAAGCTGCTGATAGCTTCGTTTCTGTTCTTTGAGGATTTGATGATTGCTATAACTTCATCAATATTATCCAAAGCAATCAGATAACCTTCAAGGATGTGGGCACGTTCCTGAGCTTTAGCCAAATCGAAACGTGTACGGCGGATAACCACCTCGTGGCGATGATCAACGAAGGCTTTAATCAAATCCCTCAAGTTCAACTGACGAGGACGGCCATTTACAAGCGCGATATTGTTTACACTGAAAGACGACTGCAAAGCTGTCATCTTATACAATTTGTTCAACACAACGCTTGAGTTTGCATCACGCTTCACATCGATTACGATACGCAAACCTCCACGGCTGGAAGACTCGTCGCTGATATTTGAAATTCCTTCAAGGCGTTTTTCGTTCACCAGGTCTGCAATGTTCTTAATCAAATCAGACTTGATAACCTGATATGGAATTTCAGTGATAACTATTTTCTCGTGATTAGCATCCTGTTCGATTTCGGCCTTTCCTCGAAGCACAATTCTGCCACGACCAGTTTCAAAAGCCTCTTTCACTCCTGCATATCCATAGATTGTTGCGCCTGTAGGGAAATCCGGTGCCTTCACATACTGCATAAGGCCTGCCACATCAATATCTCCACGCGCATCTATATAAGCCATTGAAGCATCAAGCACCTCGCTCATATTGTGAGGAGGCATATTAGTTGCCATACCCACCGCAATACCTGAAGCTCCGTTCACCAGCAAGTTAGGTATTCTTGTCGGCAACACTGTCGGCTCCTTCAACGTGTCGTCGAAGTTCAACTGAAAATCAACTGTGTCTTTATCTATGTCGCGAAGCATTTCTTCTGCCAGCTTGCTCAAGCGGGCCTCAGTGTAACGCATCGCTGCCGGGCTGTCATTATCCATCGAACCGAAGTTTCCCTGTCCGTCCACCAATGTGTAGCGCATCGACCATGACTGCGCCATACGAACCATGGCATAATAAACTGAAGAGTCACCATGAGGATGATACTTTCCTAAAACTTCACCAACAATTCTTGCAGATTTCTTATAAGGTTTATTGGATGTATTTCCCAGCTCATTCATTCCAAACAATATACGGCGATGAACCGGTTTGAAACCATCCCTAACATCCGGAAGGGCACGCGACACTATGACAGACATTGAATAATCAATGTATGCCGACTTCATTTCCTCCTCGATGTTAATCTTAATAATTCTGTCTTGATCAACCATTTAGTTTTATATTTATTACACTCAACAATCTTTCCTACGAAAAATTGCACTAAGGTAAGGTTTTTCCGTCTAATACGAAAATAAATAAAGTATTTTTAATTTTGACGCAGAAAACCCTATGTTATGCCGTCAAATTTATCCTTTTTTCGTCAAATATTCTGACAAAATCTCAGACTTTTTATTACTTGCAGTAAATCAACAATTTACATTTTCAGCATATTTTTTCAGTTTGGAAAAATATTTTCATAATATATGAAAAACTTTTTTCACCTAGATGAAAATGTTTTTTCATAATATATGGAAAATTTTTCCCATCCTAATACAAAAGGTTGAATTGGCGATATATCAATTATTATTCCTGCATATTAGTAACTGTTCAATATTAATTTATTTGCATAACTAAAGGAGTTAGAGGAGTTAAAGGAAGTAGCAGGAGTTAAAAGCCAATACTGTTTGTATCTGAAATCTATCGGCTTTTAACTTCCTGCGAAGCTTTAACTTCCTATAACTCCTCATAACTCCTATAAAAGAGAGCTTAGATAAACTCAACTTGTAAAAATAATTTCGAGCGTCCACTTATTTATAGTTTTTTGAAATGATTGGCACGAATTTTGATAATAGTTCAATATAGTTTATTATTTTTGCAAATTACGACAGAATGGCAATTTACTGACATATCTGAAGACATTATATACATTATATAATATATAAACATGACCAATAATTATTCAGACCGTTTGAGAGATGTCATTGAATATAGCAGAGAAGAAGCAGGCCGCCTTCAAAACAGCTATATCGGTCCCGAACACCTGCTTTTGGGCATTCTCCGCGACGGTACGGGCAGAGCTATCGACGCCCTGCATCATTTGAATGCGGACTTATCCGCCATAAAGAAAGAAGTTGAGGATGAAATTAGAAACGAGCTTGACAGCAATGTTCAAACTTTTGAAATAATTGTCAGCAAAATAAGTGAGAAAATATTAAGGATGAGCATTCTGGAAGCTAAATTGCTACAGAATGAGCTTGTTGATTCTGAACATTTATTATTAGCAATCATGAAAGAAGGAGAAAATATTGCAGCCAGAATTTTACAGAACAATAATGTGAAATATAAGCCTATATACGATTTCCTTACCGGAGCAGCCAATGAAGCTGAAGAGGAAGTGGAAAAGCTTGGCAGTATAAGTGACGGTTTCACAGAGGACGAAGACGATGATGAAGACGAAGCTATCCCTCAGAAGGGAAATTCACACCAGCAGTCCGGAAACACTTCTTCGTCACAACCAAGAACATCAAACGACACTCCCGTTTTGGATAATTTCGGAACAGACATGACTCGTGCTGCTGCCGAAAACAGACTTGACCCGATTGTTGGCAGAGAGAAGGAAATCGAACGCTTGGCACAAATCCTGAGCCGCCGCAAGAAGAACAATCCTGTGCTTATCGGCGAGCCTGGAGTTGGTAAGTCGGCAATAGTTGAAGGTCTGGCTCTTAGAATCATACAGAAGAAAGTTTCACGCGTATTGTTCGACAAGCGAGTGATAAGCCTAGACATGGCTTCAATCGTTGCCGGAACAAAATACCGCGGACAGTTCGAGGAAAGAATAAAAGCTATCCTGAATGAATTATCGAAGAACCCGAATATCATTCTATTCATCGACGAAATTCACACAATAGTCGGTGCCGGTTCTGCTTCTGGTTCAATGGACGCAGCCAATATGCTCAAGCCGGCTTTGGCCCGCGGCGAAATCCAGTGCATCGGCGCAACTACTCTCGATGAATACCGCAAGAACATTGAGAAAGACGGAGCTTTGGAACGCCGCTTCCAGAAAGTAATCGTTGATCCGACCACTGCCGAAGAAACTCTTCAGATTCTGAACAACATCAAGGAACGCTATGAAGAGCATCACAACGTAGTTTACACTCCGGAAGCATTGAAGGCATGTGTGAAACTTACTGAGAGATATATCAGCGACCGAAACTTCCCGGACAAGGCAATTGATGCTCTCGACGAGGCCGGTTCGCGCGTGCATATCTCAAACATCGTTGTTCCGAAGAATATCGAAGACCTTGAGGCTATGATTGAAGCTGCAAAGAATGAGAAACTTGCCGCAGTTAAATCACAGAATTTCGAACTTGCTGCAAGCTTCCGTGACAAAGAAAGACAGTTGCAGCTCGAACTCGAAAAGGCAAAAGCAAAATGGGAAGAAGAATTGCAGGAACACAAGGAGACAGTTGACGAAGACAAAGTGGCAGAAGTCATAGCCATGATGTCCGGCGTGCCTGTTCAGAGAATTGCAAAGGCTGAGAATGCCAGACTTCTGGAAATGGCAGATGTATTGAAAGAGAAAGTTATCGGCCAGGACGATGCCGTGCAGAAAATAGTCAAGGCAATTCAGCGAAACCGTGTTGGTCTGAAAGACCCGAACAAGCCAATCGGAACATTCATGTTCCTTGGTCCGACCGGTGTCGGAAAGACTCACCTGGCAAAGAAACTTGCCGAATTCCTTTTCGACTCGGCAGATGCTCTTGTAAGAATTGATATGAGTGAATATCTTGAGAAATTTGCCGTGTCAAGACTTATCGGTGCGCCTCCGGGATATGTCGGATATGAAGAAGGCGGACAGCTCACAGAGAAAGTACGCAGAAAACCTTATTCTGTAGTATTGCTCGATGAGATTGAGAAAGCTCATCCGGACGTGTTCAATCTTCTTCTTCAGGTGCTCGACGAAGGACGACTGACTGACAGTCTTGGCAGAAGAATCGACTTCAAGAACACAATTCTGATTATGACATCTAATATCGGAACTCGCCAGTTGAAGGATTTCGGCCGTGGAGTTGGTTTCAGCAACAATATGAATGGCGATGTTGATAGGGATTTCTCACGCAGCGTAATTCAGAAAGCTCTTAACAAGGCGTTTGCTCCTGAGTTCCTGAACCGTATCGACGATATTATCATGTTCGACCAGCTCGACAAGAAAGCTATCTGCAAGATTATTGATATCGAATTGCGTGGCTTGTTCAAGCGAGTGAGCGACCTTGGCTTCTCTCTTGAACTTACTGACGAAGCTAAGGATTTCATTGCAGAGAAAGGCTATGACGTTCAATTCGGCGCAAGACCGCTTAAGCGTGCTATACAGAAATATCTCGAAGACGAAATAGCAGAGCTTATCATCCGGGCTTCTGTTGGCGAAGGCGACAAGCTGATTGTCGATTATGACAAGGAAGAGAAGAAAATTGTCACTACTGTGAAGAAATAAATATCAATACATAAATAAATATGTATCAAATGCCGGGACACTGAGAAAGCGGAAATAAAAAGACAAAGGAAACTAGTCTGACTGCGAACTCTGTGTCTCGGTGTTTTATAACATTCTCAACTCTTATCAAGCGAAACAAGTATTAGTCTTATAAAACCTCTTTAATTTTATTACCCTGAAAATGAAAAGAACAAGCAAAATTGTCCTTTTAGCAACTTTTGTGCTTACCTCACTGGGTGTAGCAAAAGCATTTGCACAGAAAACAAACCAGCCGGACAGTGTTGAGATGCGACTACGCTCGCTTTACACAAAGCGTGAAGTTATGATTCCAATGCGCGACGGAGCATCTCTCTATACGGCAATCTATGAACCAAAGAACAATAAGGAAAAGCATCCTATTCTAATGCACCGCACTCCTTACTCCTGCTCTCCTTATGGAGAAAGTTTCTGCCGCCATCTCCGTTCTTCATTGAAGAATTATGTTGACAACAATTATATTCTGGTGTTCCAGGATGTTCGCGGTCGCCACAAGAGTGAAGGCAAATTTGTTCAGGTGCGTCCTCTCAACAAGAATAAGAAAAGCAAGAAAGACATCGACGAAGGAACTGACACTTACGACACTATCGAATGGCTTATCCGTAACACTAAGAAAAACAATGGAAATGTTGGAACATGGGGAATCAGCTACGACGGATTCTATGCCACAATGAGTGCTTCTTCAGCTCATCCGGCTTTGAAGGCTGTTTCACCTCAGGGTCCGGTGACAGACTGGTTCCGTGGCGACGACCGCCATCACAACGGTGCTTTCACACTGTTGCAGACTACAAATTTCCTTCCTCGTCTTGAAGGCAGACATATCGGAGTTGGTGTGATGAAAGAAATTGTAAAGAACGATGTCTATACAGACTTCCTTAATATTGGGACATTCAAAGACGTCAACAAGTTGGTCAACGATACAACTCCAACTCTATGGAACATGATTGCCGCACATCCAAACTTCGACCAGTTCTGGCAGGAAAGAGATGCACGCCAGTCATGCTATAATCTGAAGCCTGCAATTCTTGTTGTCGGCGGTTTGTTCGACTCAGAAGATTGCTACGGAGCTTGGAACACTTATAAGGCAATAAAAGAACAGTCTCCGGAAACAGAACTTTATCTTGCTTTCGGTCCGTGGTGGCACGGAGCATGGACTCGTCGCGATTTCCAGGGATTCGGAAACATGTATTTCGGTAACAACACATCAGCATATTATAAAGATGAAATAGAATATCCGTTCTTCAGATATTATCTGGAAGGAAAAGGAGAAAAGCCATCAAAGAAAGTCCAGGTATTCTACACCGGAGAAAACAAATGGAAAAGTTATGACGAATGGCCGGTTTCAAGCGTATCTCCTACTCCATTCTATCTGCACGAAGGCGGAAAACTGTCGGCAGAAAAGCCAAAGGAAAAAGAATCGTTCACAGAATATATTTCCGATATGTCGAAGCCTGTTCCATACACAGCAAATCCTACAAAATACAGAACTCTGGAATATATGATTGACGACCAGAGATTCGCTTCTGCCCGCCCGGATGTAATCACATTCGTGACAGACACACTTACTGAACCGCTTACCATCGCCGGCCCGATTGAAGTGGAACTCAAAACAGCAATCGGCGGAACAGATGGAGATTTTATGGTGAAAGTAATTGATGTTTTCCCTGAAAACTTCCGATATCCGGAAGAAGCCGTGAAATATCTCAACAACAATTCTTATCCGATGAGCGGATATCAGCTGATGGTGAGAGGTGAATTATTCCGCGGCCGTTATCGCGAGAGTTTTGAACATCCGAAAGCTTTCACTCCGGACAGCATCACTTCGGTGAACTACACTCTGTATGATGTAGCACACACATTCGAGCCGGGACACAGAGTAATGATTCAGATTCAAAGTTCATGGTTCCCGATTATAGACAGAAATCCGCAGAAATTCATCAACACTTACGAATGTTCGCTCGACGACTTCATGATGAAAATGCCGGTGAAAATATATCATCAGGACGACGCACCGACAAGAATAATTCTTCCGGTAGTCAACAACTGACAAAAATAAATAAGGCACAGAAGAGCAGAGTTGCCGCTCTCCTGTGCCTCAATTCTTCAAATACAATAATATCAGCTGAAATGAGGAGGACGCTTCTCCATCTTCTTTTCCACGAATGATTTCATAAATGCCACAGTCTCGTCAATACCAAGAACCGAAGCATCAATCGAGAAATTATATGACGAAGCCATTCCCCAAACTTTATTTGTGTAATAATTGTAATAAGCCGAACGGGATTTGTCGATTTTGCTGATTTTCTCTTTCGCTTCCTCCACTGTGATGTTCAGACCTTCAACAAGGCGCTGAATTCTGTTCTCCATCGTATTGTGGATAAAGAAACTTATACACGCAGGATTATCACGCAAAATATAATCAGCACATCTTCCGACCAGAATACAAGATTCTTTTTCAGCAATATTTCTTATTGCCTCGCTCTGAATGCGGAAAAGTTCGTCATTCGAAAGAATGTCATTATACGGAGTAAGGATTCCCATATAAGAAAAACCCATACTGAAAGCATATGACATTCCGCTTGAAGCTCTTTCGTCAGCTCTGGCAAAGACTTCCTCGCACAAGCCGCTTTCCTTTGCTGCCGCAGATAGCAGTTCTTTGTCATAATATGCAATGCCTAAAGATTCTGAAAGTTTCTGTCCTATCTCGCGGCCGCCGCTTCCAAACTGGCGGCCAATGGTCAATATTATTTTATCATTGTTCATGGCTCTCTGTTTTTATTGTTTAAACGTAAAGATAATCGGAAGAATCAAAATATAACAGATTCTTACCTCTTTTTTTATTTGTCTATGCCAAATAACAGCAAATAATCATATTTTCTACTCTTTTCAGCAATAAAATCAGATGACTCCTTTCTGTTTGAATTTCTTGAACTGACGGAACAGAACAAATGCCGTAACAAGTGAAGCCGTCAAATCTGCAAGAGGAATACTGCCCCAAACGCCCGGCGTTCCGATAAGCTTAGGCAAAATAAGCAATGCCGGAATAAGGAATATCATCTGTCTTGTAAGAGACAGAAATATCGCCATCCTTGATTTTCCTATTGACATAAAGAAGTTTGTTGCAACCATCTGGAAACCGACGATAGGAAAAACTGCAAATACAATTCTCAGACCTTTTACGGCAACGTCAATCAAAGCTTCGTCTCTCGTAAACATTCTTACAACAATTTCCGGGAAAAGCTCGCATATAATAAAACCGGTGCTGGCAACGGCAACAGCACAAAACGTAGTCTGTTTTGTTACCTCAAACACTCTGTCGAACTGCCTTGCCCCATAATTATATCCTGCAATAGGCTGCATTCCCTGGTTAAAGCCGAGAATAATCATAATAAATAAGAAAACGACTCTGTTCACAATACCATATGCACCGATTGCGATGTCACCGCCATGCTCTTTCAATCCAAGATTGATAAGGAGAACTATCAGGCACGAACACATATTCATAAGGAAAGGTGAAAGTCCGATAGAGAAGATTCCGTCAACCAAATCTTTTCTTAAATGATATATTCCTTTCCGGAAATGCAAAAGCTGCGTAGGTCTTGAAAAATGTATGAGCTGTCCGATAAGAGAAATGACCTGAGATATAACAGTTGCCCATGCAGCACCCTTGATTCCCCAGCCAAGCCAGAAAATAAATATAGGATTCAGAACACAGTTTATGACAACGGAAAGCAATGTCGCATACATCGCCATACGAGGAAATCCGGATGAACGCAAAACGGAATTAAGACCCAAATACATGTGTGTGACAACATTTCCATACAGCACAACACGCATATAATCCCTTGCATAAGGAAGCGTTTGCTCACTTGCCCCAAAGAAATAAAGCACCGGATCCAGAAATACCAAAAACACAACAGAGAAGAGCAAACCCATCACAACATTCAGAACAAGCACATTTCCCAAAACATTGTTTGCACCTTCATAATCCTTCTGCCCCAACTTAACAGAAACCAAAGTTGAAGCACCAACACCAACCAGCGAACCAAAAGCCGCTGCCAAATTCATCAGTGGGAATGTAAGAGCCAGCCCGGCTATTGCCATAGCGCCAACGCCTTGTCCGATAAATATGCTATCAGCAATATTATACAACGAAGAAGCTGTCATTGCAATAATTGCCGGAATTGCATATTGCGTCAGGAGTTTTCTGACCGGCTCAGTCCCTAAAATCAACGGGGAATTTTTATCTGCCATAATCTTGCGGTTAAATTTGTGCAAAGGTAATTTTTTTTATCTTTGTAAAGTATGAATAAAAATATTTTAATATGGCTGAAGAATTGACAATATGCTCAGGCAGCAAAGAAGAACAATACAAAATGCTATTTCCACAGATACAATCTCTCATTGGAAATGAAACAGATATGATTGCCAATATGGCAAATATGGCAGCAGCTCTAAAACAGACTTTCGGTTTCTTTTGGGTCGGTTTCTATATAGTCCGTGACAATCAACTTGTGCTTGGTCCGTTCCAAGGTCCAATTGCCTGCACACGCATAAAACCGGGTCGAGGTGTTTGCGGAACGGCGTGGAGCGAAGCCAGAACTCTTATAGTTCCGGATGTAGATAAATTTCCGGGACATATAGCCTGCAATTCTGCTTCCCGTTCTGAAATTGTTGTTCCTTTAAAGAAAAACGATTCAGTATATGCAGTTCTGGATATAGACAGTGACACTCTGAATTCTTTCGATGAAACAGACAAACAATGGTTGGAAAAAATAGTAGGAATATTGTAAAGGATGATTTGATATATCTATAATAATGCCACCATAGAAGCTGAATGTAAGCATTCTATGGTGGCATTTTTCTCAATAAATCTTATAATCTCCTGCCTTCTCAGAAATTACCTTTTGTAAATCGGTAATATTCAATTCGTGCTCGCTCTCGATAACTGCAACCGGTGGATTTAATGTTACAACAGCTTTCACACCTTCAATACTGTTCAATGCCTTTTCTACATGTGTGCGGCAGTGATTACACATCATTCCTTCAACTTTAAATTCGTACTTCATATTATTCTTATTTATTGGTTCTGAAATTCCTATTTTCTTCCTCATCAGACGAAGACTGTTCGACACCACACTCAGACTGCTAAATGCCATAGCAGCGCCGCCAATCATCGGGTTCAATAAAAATCCATTGAACGGGAACAATACACCTGCGGCCACAGGAATGGCAACCAGATTATAGATAAATGCCCAAAACAGATTCTGGTGTATTGTTCGCACTGTGAATTGCGAGAGACGAATAGCTTCTGCAATCTTAGTAAGGTTAGACGATAAAATTGTTATCATCGAAGTATCTACAGCAATGTCACTTCCTTTTCCCATTGCAATGCTGAGGTCTGCCTGAGCCAATGCCGCACTATCATTTATTCCGTCGCCAACCATAGCAACGGTATGTCCTTTCTTCTGTAATTCTTTGACAAACGCAGCTTTGTCTCCAGGAAAAACGTTTGCTTTATAGTTTGTGATTCCAGCTTTTCCGGCTATATATTTTGCAGAAGCTTCATTGTCGCCAGTCAACATATATACGTCAATATCCATATTTCTGAGCAAATCAACTGCATACGCAGAAGTTTCTTTAATTCTGTCTGTTAAAGCAAAGGCAGCAATAGCTTTAGTGGAATCAGAAAGCCATACAATTGTTTTGGCTTCATTCTCCCATTCCTCTGTTTTTGATTTTAGAACTGTGTCAATATTTACATCGTTCGAGTTAAGTAATTCCGTGTTTCCTACATAATAAGTTCTTCCCTGAACATAACCAGTCACTCCTTTCCCCGGGACATTCTCAAATCCTTCGACAGATGATTCCGTATCATATTTCTGTTCTCTCATATATGACACAACAGCTTTCGCCAGAGGATGGTCAGACAGAAGCTCGAGGTTGTAGAATGCAGTGCGAGCATCCGAAGAAGTTTCAATCCAAAATTCATCGGTAACGACAGGATGTCCTTCCGTAATAGTTCCAGTTTTGTCAAATATAATAGAGTCCACCTTGCGGGCAACTTCCAGGCTTGTTGCATCTTTCACCAGAATGCCGGCTTCTGCCCCTTTCCCTATTCCTACGATTAAAGCCGTTGGAGTAGCAAGCCCCAATGCGCAAGGACAAGCAATAATAAGCACTGTAACCATGGCAAGTATTCCATGTTCAAAACCTCCGGAATGAGCCAGCATGCACCAAAGGGCAAACACAAGTATTGACAATCCTATAATCACCGGGACAAATACTCCTGCTATTTTATCCACCATTTGCTGAACCGGAGCTTTGCTTCCCTGAGCATCCTGCACCATTTGGATAATCTGGGCCAACATAGTGTCCTGCCCTGTCTTCTCCGCTTCAAAACGGAGCACACTATTTTGATTGATTGAACCGGCAAATACTTTATCTCCTTTCCTTCTTAGCGAAGGAATCGGCTCGCCGGTAAGCATGCTTTCATCAACATATGATTCACCACCAATCACAATTCCGTCAACAGCAATCCTTTCACCGGGCTTCACAACAATAATATCTCTAACACGGGCTTTTTCCACCGGAATAAAACTTTCACCTTCATCTGTCTGAATTGTTACTGTCTTAGGTTGCATACCAATAAGTTTCCTTATGGATTTAGATGTCTTTCTCTTTGCCCTTGCCTCCAATAATCGTCCAAGAAGAATAAAACCGATAATAGCACTTGCTGATTCGAAATATAAGTGAGACTCAATACCTCTTTCCGCCCAAAATTCTGGAAAGAAAAGATTGAACAAACTGAACACATAAGCTATAGCTGTACTGGTTGCCACCAACGTGTCCATATTTGCCGACATATGCTTGAATTGCTTCCAGGCATTGACATAGAAACGGTGTCCGAAACAGAACAAAACAATGGTGGACAAAATCCATACGACATATTTCATGTAATCTATGTCGATGAAAAACATACTTATAAATATGACAGGAATGGTAAATATTATGGCAGAAATCGTCTGCCTTCTCAATTTCTGATATTCATTTTCATATATTGAGTCTGCAGAATCTCTATCTTCTTCTGTTTCCGTCAGCAAATCATATCCTGCATTCTGAACAGCAAGCTTAAGGTTTGAAGCAGAACATTCATCAGGATTGTATACAACTTGCACCGAAGCCGATGCATAATTCACATTAGCCTCATACACACCACACTGATTACTAAGAACTTTGTTAACACGAGCAGCACAGGAAGCACAACTCATACCCAGCACAGGAAACGTCTCTTTCCTTATTTTACCTTTGTCCATATCATTATTTTTTGAGGACAAAGATATTATCAGACAGAAACAGGGCTGTTATATATTTATGGATATGATTTATATCTCGTCAAGTGGTTTCAGTTTCCTTTCCTTTGCAAGCTTGAATTTGGTCGGAGAAAGTCCGGTAATAGATTTGAACTGTGCACTCAGATGAGCCACGCTGGAATAATGCAGTTTGTCCGCAATCTCGCTTACCGACAATTCATCATACACAAGCAATTCCTTTACGAGCTCTATTTTCTGAGCAATGCAATATCGCTCAATACTGACACCTTTCATTTCCGTAAACAATTTGCTAAGTGCACTATATTCCCTATGGCATTTCTCCTGCAAATAATCAGAAAGATTCATATTTTCAGAATATTCAGGATTGCGGATATATTCAATTACACCTACTCGGATTTGTTCCATCAACCGCATACGCTTGTCATCAATCACTTCAAAGCCATATTCTTCCAGTTGATGCCTGATTGACAGAAATTTTTCTTCCTGCAACGGTTCAGAAAGCGTAACTGTACCCAAATCAACATTCAGCGGAATTATACCATTTTCTCTGAAAAGATTCGACACAATGATTATACACCTTCGGCAAACCATATTCTTGATATAAATCTCATTTTTCTCCATAAATCCACGTCTTATTCTAATTAAAATAAAAAAACACGGAGATACAAATATAGCATCTCCGTGCAATAATATAATTTAATTGAAGTTAGGTAAGTTTACAGGAAGTTAATTAACCACCAATCTCAGCATTCAATCCTCTGTCCTTGAATATATCCAGACAATGACGCTGCCATTCTTCCGAAGGAGCACTCATCGGAATATTATCAGGATTATAAACTGTGCCAAGTTTTTCATGCTTATTCTTTCCTATATCATGATACGGAAGCAAATTTATCACTTCCGGAGGATTAGGAAGCGAAGCCAGGAAATCAGCAGATTTAGTGATATTCTCTTCGTCGGCATTCACTCCTTCAATCAGCGGAATGCGGATAAAGAACGGATGACCTGCCTCAGACACCATACGGATGTTTGAAAGAATAAGTTCATTTGGCACTTTGCAATAGAAACGGTGTTTCTCCGAATCCATCAGTTTCAAGTCCACCAAAAACAACTCACAATTACTCATCACCTGCTTAACCAGCTCAGGACGGGCAAAAAGAGTCGTATCTACAGCACGATGTAGCCCAAGTCCAGCAGCCCGGTCCAAAAGGGCAAGAAGCATTTCCGGATGCATAAGCGGCTCGCCACCACAGAATGTAACACCGCCGCCTGAACCGTCAATCACAGGAATTTCCTTACGCATCTGCTCAGTAAGATAATCCAGAGAATATTCAGTTCCCGACATCTCCATAGCCAGCGTCGGGCATTCTTCAACACATTTGCCACAAAGAACGCACAATGACTTGTCAGTAACAATCCCGTCACGAGTCAGTTTCAGTGCGTGCTGAGGACAAACCTCAACACACGACTGACAACCAATACATTTTTTCTTTGTATAAAGCTTCTCCTTATGATTCGCTATACCTTCAGGATTATGACACCATACACAATGCAGCGGACAGCCTTTCATAAAGATAGTAACCCTGATTCCGGGACCGTCATTGATGCAATATCGCTTTATATCAAAAATCAGGCTCATTGCCAAATTCCTTTATTTAGAAAGATTCATTTTCTGTACGTGAAATAATTTCGCCCTGCAAATCAGCATTCATATCGTTGAAATAGTCACTATATCCTGCCATTCTCACCAAAAGGTCTTTATAGTCTTCCGGTCTTTCCTGAGCAGCATACAGAGTCTGAGTGTCAACAATATTGAACTGGACATGGTGACCGCCCATACCAAAATAACTTCTGATAAGGTTTGCCAATTTTGCGATGTCACTGTCCTTCTTCAGCAAGCTAGGCAAGAAACGCAAGTTAAGCAACGTACCGCCACTCTTGATCTGGTCAAGTTTGCCCAACGATTTAATCACAGCAGTTGGTCCGTGAGTATCCGCACCCTGTGATGGTGATGTTCCATCAGATATAGATCTCTTCGCAAATCGTCCGTTCACGCTGGCACCAAGTACAAGACCGAAATAAACGTGGCAAGTTGTTGAAAGCATATTCAATCGGAAGCAGCTACCCTTTGTATTCGGTTTGCCATCGATTGCGTCAACCAAATCATCATACACCTTCACTGCAATTGAATCAGCATAAGGATCATCATTTCCGAAGAACGGAGTTCTGTTCATGATAAACTGGCGCAATTTCTCTTCACCTTCCCAGTTCTTGGCAACAGCATCAAGCAAAGTTGACATTTCAATCTTCTTGTCTTCGAATACATGTTTCTTCAACACTGAAAGACAGTCTGTTGTTGTTCCAAGACCTGTACACTGGATATATGTAGAATTATATCTCGGACCACAGTCATAATAGTCTTTGCCTCGAGCAATACAGTCGTCGATGAACAATGAAAGGAATGTTGCCGGAGCATATTTTGCGAACATTCTGTCGATATAGTTGCTTACACGCACTTTCTGGTCAATGATGAAATGCAATTGTTTCAAGAATGCATCATACAATTCGTCATAAGACTTGAAATTGCGCGGATCACCGGTTTCAATACCAACCTTAGTATTTGTAACCGGGTCCATGCCGTTGTTAAGCGTTACTTCAAGAATTTTCGGTACATTCAGATAACCGGTCAAAAGATAAGCTTCCTTACCGAAAGCACCAACTTCAATACAGCCGCTACATCCACCTTCACGGGCATCTTTCAAAGATTTTCCCTGGCGCAACAATTCCTGAACATAAACATCAGGATTGAAAACAGAAGGATAACCGTGTCCTTGTCTGATTACCTTGCAGCCTGCATGCAGGAACTTATCCGGAGTTACAGAGCTGATATGGATTGAGCAACCCGGCTGCAAAAGGTGCAATTCTTCAAGAACTTCAAGCATTATATATGACACTTCACTTGTTCCGTCAGAACCGTCAGCTTTCACACCGCCGATATTCAAATTTGTAAAGTCATTATATGTACCGCTCTCTTTGGCAGTAATACCAACTTTTGGAGGTGCAGTATGGTTGTTTACTTTAATAAAGAAGCATGACATCAACTCCTTAGCTTTATCACGTGTAAGAGTTCCGTCAGCAATTCCCTTTTCATAGAATGGAGCCAAGTGCTGATCGAAATGTCCGGGGTTCATAGCATCCCATCCATTAAGCTCGGTGATTGTTCCAAGATGAACAAACCAATACATCTGAATAGCTTCCCAGTAGTTACGCGGAGCATGTGCCGGAACCCAACGGCAAACTTCAGCAATCTTCAGAAGCTCTTCACGACGCACTGGGTCACTGCACTTCTGAGCCATCTTCTCAGCCAAGTCAGCATGACGCTCAGCAAACAAAATAGCAGCATCACAGGAAATAGACATAGCCTGCAATTCTTCCTGTTTGTCCGTAGCCTCAGGGTCATTCATGAAATCCAGTTTCTCAAGCTCGCCGGCAATACGTTCCTTCAAATCCAACAAGCCTGTTCGATACATCTTTCCGTCCATAGCTGTGTGACCGGGAGCTCGTTGTTCCATAAATTCAGTGAAAAGTCCTGCTTCATAAGCAGCTCTCCATTCCTGAGGAACATGGCTAAAAATACGTTCGCGCTGCGTACGTCCTTTCCAATAAGGAATAACATCACGCTCATATCTGTCAATATCTTCCTGAGATATAGTATATCTCTGAAGTTCACGTGTATTCAGCACATGGAGATCTTCCACGCTGTGGCAAGTCAGTTCAGGAAAAGTAGGCACAGCTTTAGGGCGTGGTCCTCTTTCTCCGACGATAAGTTCATCATCACCAATATAGATCGTCTTCAAACGGCATATCTCATAAAAATTCTTTGCACGCAGGATAGGAATTGGATATTTTCCATAGTTCTCCTTATAGAACTCTGTTTCTATCAATGCACGCTCGATAGACAATGAAGGTTGAGCATCAAATGATTCTTTCCTCAAACGTTTGATTCGATCATTCATTCCACAGACATTTGCGGATGGCTCAAAATTACAAGCGCTTTGTGGCGCACGCTGTGCAGTTTTCGTTTCCATGATATAATATTTTAATTTCGAATGCACATTCATATGGAATGTACAATCCAAATACAGCTATAACTTTTTAATCAGCGCAAAATTATCAAATAGAGAATTATTATTCAAATAAAAATGTATTTTTTACATCAATAAAAATATATGTTATTCAGCACAGATTTTTTACAAATTCACATTATCCTCGTTTACGGTCAAAACTTCATTAATTTTGTTAAAACAATTTACAACCTTTCTTTGTTTATATAAAAGAAGTTTACATATTAAAAACCAGATAATATGAGAGAACAGCAATTTTTAGGACTCATAGAAAAGAGCATACGCAACCATTGGAACTTAGAGGCTATCACCGACTACAAAGGCTTGACTTATTTATATAAAGATTTTGCAAGACATATCGAAGAATTTCATATAATCCTCAAATCTGCAGGAATCAACAAAGGAGATAAAGTTGCCATAGTGGGCAGAAACTCATCCCGATGGGCTATCACTTTCTTTGGAACACTCACCTATGGAGCCGTGGCTGTCCCCATACTTCATGATTTCACACCTGAAATCATACATAACATAATCAACCATTCTGAGGCAAAAGCTCTTATGGTTTCAGCATCAAACTTCTCCACATTGGACATCGGGCTAATTCCAAAAGTGGAACTTATCATGCAGCTAGACAATTTCTCTCTGATTAAGGCAAATGCAGAAGTCCACAACACATATGACAACATCGAGAAACTGTTTGCAGAAAAATTCCCATCATTCAGCCCTGAAGATATCTCCTATCATGTGGAAGATAACGAAGACCTGGCAGTGCTCAACTATACTTCCGGAACTACAAGCCTGTCAAAAGGTGTAATGATTCCGTTCCGCAGCCTTTGGAGCAATACCAAATTCGCTGAAGACAACCTGGAATTCATAAAACCCGGCGACAATATACTATGTATGCTACCAATGGCACACATGTACGGACTTGCATTCGAAGTGTTGAATTCAATAAACAAAGGTTGCCATATATTCTTCCTAACAAAACTGCCAAGCCCGGCAATTATCCAGCAAGCTTTGAAAGATATCAAGCCGCGCCTTATCCTTGCCGTACCATTGATAATAGAGAAAATGGTAAAAGGAAACGTATTCCCTGTAATTGAGAAACCTCATATGAAGTTCCTCCTTTCCCTGCCTGTCATAAAACAGATAATAAGGAATAAAATATGCGAAAAAATAAACGATTTCTTTGGCGGAGAATTTGAAGAAGTCGTAATTGGAGGTGCTGCTATAAACAAAGATGTGGAAAACTTGCTTCGTGAAATAAAATTCAGATACACCGTTGGATATGGAATGACTGAGTGTGGCCCGCTGATTTCATATTCTCAATGGGATATGTTCAAGCCAGGATCAGTAGGGAAAATAGTGGACAGAATGCAAGTGAAAATTGCAAACCAGAATCCTAACACCAAGGTCGGTGAAATTCTTGTAAAAGGAATGAACACCATGCTTGGATATTACAAAAACGAAGAAGCCACAAAAGCTGTTATGCTGGACAACGGGTGGATGAGGACCGGAGACCTTGGCTTACTCGACAAAGACAACGTCCTGTATATTAAAGGACGTTGCAAAACCATGATTCTTGGTCCAAATGGACAGAATATATATCCTGAAGAAATAGAAGACAAGCTCAATAACAAAGATTTTGTTCTTGAATCTCTTGTTATTTCAGAAAATGAAAAACTTGTTGCTTTAATATATCCTGATTACGAAGCTTTCAAGAAATCTGGCAATAACGCTAATCAAAGTATTGAAAAAATTATGCAGGAAAATATTTATTCCTTGAACAAGGAAATACCTCGCTACTGCAAAGTTTCATCTTTCAGAATTTTGGAAAAGGAATTCGAGAAAACTCCTAAACGCAGTATTAAGAGGTATTTATATCAGAAGTAAAGAGAATGATATAAAAAGTCTCGTAAAATATTTCTATTGATTGTAAAATATATACCAGCCAAAATGTTGAATCCTGACCAAATACTTGTAATGTCAAATCAACATTTTGGCTGGTATATTTTTGTCTAATAAAATATAGTGAATACAAACATCTTACCCAATCCTTGACCGCACACCTTTAAACAAAACAGAAAGTGTTTTTTTAATAGTTCCGGAAAGAATTATCATAGTCACTGCAGTTATTATTAGCAACATCCCTAAAGCTTCGTTTGCGGTGAAAGCTTCTCCAAAGACTAGAACGCCGACGCATACTGCCGTAAGCGGCTCCATTGCACCAAGAACGGAAGTCAGAGTTCCTCCGATGTTATGCACAGCAAGAACCAGAGTTATATTGGAAATAACTGTCGGGACAATTGCCAGCAAAATAAGATTAATCAAAGACATAGTGTCCGGAACTGGCTGAAGACCTAAATGCGTATTCGCCCTAATTCCAAAAAGAAGCGTACTTACAATAAATACGTAAAATGCAAGTTTGCGTCCGTTCATCGTGCAAACTCTGGATTTATTTACCGTAACGATATATAATGCATAGGCAACAGCAGAAAGCAGAACGATAACAAGGCCCGTAATATTCATCTCAACTTCTCCGCTTATCGACAAACGTGCCACTCCGGCTATTGCCATCAATATTGCCAGAATTGTTATCCAAGATGTTTTTTCTCTGAAGAACAACAACATTATCAGAGTGACAAACACAGGATAAGTGAAATGCAATGTTGTTGCAATTCCTGCACCCATAAAATCATATCCCCAAAAGAGAAACATTGCTGAGCCTGTATAAAACAAGCCTAAAAGCAGAAAGTATGGAATGTCTTTCTTCTCGACGGCAAACGACTCTCCTTTTATTTTCATCATACATCCTAAGGCTATGGTTGCAATTATAAAACGATAAAACAGAATTGACTCGAAGTGCATGCCTTTTGCCATCAACGGCAAAGTGAACAATGGGATAAGGCCAAATGTTACGGACGTCATTATCCCATAGAAAAATCCTTTCAAACTATTCATTTAGCTTTATTATATTTTGATTATTGATTTGTGTTTACTGTCAAATTCTTATAGGCTCGTTACTGAAAATTGAACTTCCAAAACTTGAGTGACTAATACGACCAGGCTTTGAAATTAACTCTGGACTCTATCTCCTTCTCCACTCCATCAGGCAATTTCGGAAAAAAGTCAATGCCGGTGATTTCTTCGACTTTATCGACCGGAACCATAAAAGACTTCAGAACTGCATCCTTGTCATAATCCTTGTTGTCGAACAAAAAGCCTGTAGCTTCGTATTTGCCATTTACTATAGAGCAAAGAACTTTATAGAACTTTGCCGGAACACCAACGCGGTGTTTTCCAAGTCTGCGCATCTCTCCGCTTATTACTGGTCCGGTGGCAACATACAGAACGCCATTGTCCGAAGCCCATAGCCTGCATTGCTCTTCGAGCTCACGCCATATTCCACGATTAAGTCCAGGAATCTGCGGACAAATATTACTGAAATAGAATGATTCACGCATGGCCTTTGCCGACCATTTCATATCACCGGCCGGAGCCAAATGGCCTTTGTCAAATCCGGTTCTGGAATAATCTTCGTTCATTGCTGTTGCGCCTTTGACGTCCGGGTCCGGGACAAACTTGTTGGAGCGCGAATATCTTGTGCTTTTAGCCTCACTCTTTGTCAGTTCATATGCGACCCAATTGGCTATGCGATAATCTGAATTATAAGAAACGGTGTATCCTTCGTGCTTTATTACCTGTTCGGTTTTCTTCGTAATCAAAGAAGGTATTTCCAACCCTGACAAACGTTCAGCCTTCGCTGAATTAATCGCCTTTTTCGTTTCTACAGTTTTCTCATCCGTCTTTTCCTGACTCTTTGGTTTTTCTGTTGACTTTAAAACGGAAGAAGACGGAAGTCTGATGTCCGTTTCCTTTATATCAGACAAAATATCCTCTGCTTTGTCGCTTACTTCATCCTTGATGTCTTTGACCTTATTTTCAACTATTTCCTTCGTTTCACTCGGAGCCAGTTTTTCCCATTCAACATCATTCAGAGAATCATATATATAATGTGATGCCACAAAGCATGAAACGACAAATACTGACAGACAAAGCCATTTGCCAAATTTCCTGATATAACCTTTGCCCGATGCGGCAGACGATTTTCGCGTTCTGTTATTAGTTTTTCTTTTTGCCATATAGTCTACTTATAAAAAAGTCCGGCAAATTTATGGAAAAAACATCAAAGGATATTACGGTGATTTTAAGTTTTTGATTTGTACTTATATTATATGTAATTCGAGTTTTGCAAAAACTCTTCTCAACTCGTATTCTTGTCAACTCGTCAACTGAAAATTGAGTTTGCAAAACTTTAGCATAAAACAATAAATATACTTTTCCAAAACTTATAGATAGAGAATTTTTCTTAAAACTAAGGCTTAGTTTTTAAAATCTCAGTCTCAGTTTTTATAAATTAAATCTTAGTTTTTAAAAACTAAAGCTTAGTTTTAAGAAAACGTCAGTACTTCAGGGCAAACGCATTAGGAAACATAGAAAAACTCCAAAGCAGAATCAATAAGTTTTCGTCTTATTTCCGGTTTAAAAGCAGCGGCAAACATTTTGTTT